>NZ_JBIWFI010000058.1:0-28904 GCF_044762985.1 Streptomyces sp. NPDC096339
CGGGGGGGGGGGCCCCCCGGGCCGGGGGCCCCCCCCGGGTGGTCTTTTGTGTGGGGCACTCAAAGGGGCCCCCCCCGGGCCCCCGGGGGGCGGGGCCCCTTTTTCATGCCCTACAAGATCACACGCTTCGGAAGGCGAGCGTCACGTTGTGGCCGCCGAAGCCGAAGGAGTTGTTGATCGCGGAGATCGGACCGTCGGTCGGCAGCTTGCGCGGCTCGCCGCGCACGATGTCCGCGTCGATCTCGTCGTCCAGGTCGTCGCAGTTGATCGTCGGCGGGGCGATCCGGTGGTACAGCGCCAGCACGGTCGCGACGGTCTCGATACCGCCGGCGCCACCGAGCAGGTGACCGGTCATCGACTTGGTCGCGGAGATCGCGATGTGGTCGAGGTCGTCGCCCAGCACCTTGCGCAGGGCCTTCAGCTCGGCCGTGTCACCCTGCGGGGTGGACGTGGCGTGCGCGTTCAGGTGGACCAGCTCGGCCGGGTCGAGGCCCGTGTTGTCGAGCAGGTTCTGCACGGCGGCCGCGACACCGCGGCCCGTGGGCTCCGGCTGCGCGATGTGGTGGCTGTCCGCGGACAGGCCCTGGCCCAGCACCTCGCAGTAGACCCGGGCGCCACGCGCGGCGGCGTGCTCGGCGGACTCCAGGATCACCACGCCGGCGCCCTCGCCCAGCACGAAGCCGTCACGGGCCTTGTCGTACGGGCGGGAAGCCGTGGTCGGGCTCTCGTTGTTCTTGGACATCGCCATCATGTTGGCGAACGCGGCGATCGGCAGCGGGTGGATCGCCGCCTCGGTGCCGCCCGCGACGACCACGTCGGCGCGGCCGGTACGGATCATCTCCACGGCGTAGCCGATGGCCTCGGCGCCGGAGGCGCAGGCGCTCACCGGAGTGTGCACGCCCGCACGGGCGTTGACCTCGAGGCCGACGTTGGCCGAGGGGCCGTTCGGCATGAGCATCGGGACGGTGTGCGGGGAGACCCGGCGCACACCCTTTTCCTTCAGTACGTCGTACTGGTCGAGCAGGGTCGTCACGCCGCCGATACCGGAGGCGATGACGGTGCCCAGGCGCTCGGGGACGATCGACTCGTCCTCGCCGGCCGGGGCGGTGTAACCCGCGTCGGCCCAGGCCTCACGGGCCGCGATGACGGCGAACTGCGCCGAGCGGTCCAGCTTGCGGGCCAGGGGGCGGGGCAGGACCTCGCTCGGGTCCACGGCGACCGGGGCGGCGATGCGGACCGGGAGTTCGGCGAAGCGCTCGCCCTCCAGGGGCTTCACGCCGGAACGGCCGGCAAGCAGACCTTCCCAGGTCGAAGCGCTGTCGCCACCCAGCGGAGTGGTTGCGCCGATACCGGTGACGACCACGGTGCGATTGGTCGGGCTCACAGGAATTCTTTCTCCACGTCTCAGGGGGTGCTGAATTGTCACGGCGCCACCGCCGGGTGGCGACAAACGCTCGTCAGGCTCAGGCCTGGTGCTTCAGGATGTAGTCAGCGGCGTCGCCGACCGTCTTGAGGTTCTTGACGTCCTCGTCCGGGATCTTGACGTCGAAGCGCTCTTCGGCGGCGACGACGACCTCGACCATGGACAGCGAGTCGACGTCCAGGTCGTCGGTGAAGGACTTGTCGATCTCGACGTCCTCGACCGGGATGCCCGCGATCTCGTTGACGATGTCGGCGAGACCGGCGACGATCTCTTCCTGCGTGGCGGCCATGTGGCGCTCCTTCTATAGCTACTGAGGTGGAACAGGGCTGGAAACGGATCCCGGCCCTAGGGGAGGGTAACGACCGTCGCGGCGTAGACGAGTCCCGCCCCGAAGCCGATGACGAGCGCGGTGTCGCCGCTCTTCGCCGCTCCGGTCGCCAGGAGCCGCTCCATTGCGAGCGGGATCGAGGCGGCCGAGGTGTTGCCGGTGGTCTCCACGTCACGGGCGACCGTCACGTGCTCCGGCAGCTTCAGAGTCTTCACCATCGAGTCGATGATCCGCATGTTTGCCTGGTGCGGAATGAAGACGTCCAGGTCGTCCGCGGTGATCCCGGCGGCGTCGAGCGCCTGCTGGGCCACCTTGGCCATCTCGAAGACGGCCCAGCGGAAGACCGCCTGACCCTCCTGCGTGATGGCCGGGAACTTCTCGCCGCCGTCCTTGCCGAGGTACTGGTCCCACGGCACGGTCTGCTTGATGGTCTCGGACTTGTCGCCCTCCGAACCCCACACCGTGGGGCCGATGGCCGGCTCGTCCGAGGGGCCGACGACCACGGCGCCGGCGCCGTCGCCGAACAGGAAGGCCGTCGCGCGGTCCTCCAGGTCGGTCAGGTCCGAGAGCCGCTCCACGCCGATGACGAGTACGTACTCCGCCGAGCCCTCGACGACCATGCCCTTGGCCAGGGTCAGGCCGTAGCCGAACCCGGCGCAGCCGGCGGAGATGTCGAAGGCGGCCGGCTTGACGGCGCCGACCAGGTGCGCGATCTCGGTCGCGACGGCCGGGGTCTGCTTGAAGTGCGAGACCGTCGAGACGATCACCGCACCGATCTGCTCGGGCGAGACACCGGCGTCGGCCAGCGCCTTGCCGGAGGCCTCCACCGACATCGCGGCGACGGTCTCCTCGGGCGAGGCCCAGTGGCGCGTCGCGATGCCGGAACGGGAACGGATCCACTCGTCGGACGAGTCGATCGTCTCCAGGATGACCTCATTGGGCACCACACGGGCCGGGCGGTAACCGCCGACGCCGAGGATGCGGGCGTACGGGGAGCCCTTGCCTGGCTTGATCTTGGACATGCTGTGTGGGCTCCTTCGCTCAGGCCGACTGCTCGGCGACGAGCGCCGCGGCCTTGTCGAGATCGTCCGGCGTCTTCAGGGCCACGCTCGGAACGCCCTTCAGCGCGCGCTTGGCCAGGCCCGTCAGGGTGCCGCCGGGGCAGAGCTCGATGATTCCTGTGACGCCCAGCTCGCCGAACGTCTCCATGCACAGGTCCCAGCGGACCGGGTTCGCGACCTGGCCGACCAGGCGGGCGACGACGTCGGCACCCGAGGCGACGACGGCGCCGTCCTTGTTGGAGACGTACTTCAGCGCCGGGTCCGCCGGGGAGAGGGCCTTGGCGGCCTCCTCCAGCGTGGCGACCGCCGGGGCCATGTGGTGCGTGTGGAAGGCGCCCGCGACCTTGAGGGCGACGACCTTCATGGAGCCTTCGGGCTTGTCGGCCTCCAGGGCAGCGATCTGCTCCATGGTGCCGGCGGCCACGATCTGGCCCGCTCCGTTGATGTTGGCCGGGGTCAGGCCCAGCTTCTCCAGGTGTGCGACGACCACGTCGGGGTCACCACCGAGGACGGCGGCCATGCCGGTCTCGGTGACCGCGGCGGCCTCCGCCATGCCCAGACCACGCGTCCGTACGAAGGACAGCGCGTCGGACTCGGACAGCACGCCCGCGACCGCGGCGGCGGTGATCTCACCGACGCTGTGGCCCGAGACGGCACCGAAGGCAGTGGTGGAACCCAGGGCGGACGCGGACAGCAGACCCGCGGCGACCAGCAGCGGCTGGGCCACCGCCGTGTCGCGGATTTCGTCGGCGTCAGCCTTCGTGCCGTAGTGGGCGAGGTCCAGCCCGATGGCATCCGACCACGCGGCAACGCGGTCGGCGGCACCGGGAAGGTCCAGCCAGGGAGTCAGGAAGCCGGGCGTCTGAGCGCCTTGGCCGGGAGCGACGAGTACGAGCACCCTCACACTCTCTCTTGTGGATGGTCCCTGCCGCCCGTGGGGACAGGGACCAAGAACGGTCGGGGTAATTGTTGATGTCCGACAAAAGTCTAGGACTGGGGATCCCCGTCGGCCAGGCGCCCCAGAATCAGGGCGATCCGCAGCGTGAACGCCGAGCGGACATCCGAGGGCGACCAGCCGGTGACGTCGGTCACTCGTCGGAGCCGGTAGCGCACCGTGTTGGGGTGCACGAACAGCATGCGGGCGGCGCCTTCGAGGCTGCTCGCCTGCTCCAGGTAGACGCTCAGCGTCTCCAGCAGCGCCGACCCCGCCTCCTCCAGCGGTCTGTAGATCTCCTCCACCAACTGCTCGCGGGCAGCGGGATCCGAGGCGATGGCGCGCTCCGGCAGGAGATCGTCCGCCAGCACCGGTCGTGGGGCGTCCTGCCAGGCCGTGCAGGCCTTCAGCCCGGCCGCCGCGGCCTGCGCCGACTTCGTCGCGTTCAGCAGGTCCGGCACCACCGGACCGGCCACGACCGGACCGGCCGCGAACGGCCCGATCAGGGACTTCGCGACCTGCAGGGGGTTGTCGCTGCCGCCCGCGATGACGACCAGGCGGTCGCCCAGCACGCCCGTCAGGACCTGGAGCTTGTGGTGGCGGGCCGCGCGCCGGATCGCCTCGACCGTCAGCTCGCTGTCCCCTTCCGGGGCGGTGCCGAGCACCACGCACACGTGCTCCGGGGAGTTCCAGCCGAGCGCCGCCGCACGCGACAGGGCACCCTCGTCGGCCTCGCCGGACAGCACCGCGTTGACGACGAGGGACTCCAGCCGGGCGTCCCAGGCGCCGCGCGCCTCGGCGGCCTGCGCGTACACCTGGGCCGTCGCGAAGGCGATCTCCCGGGCGTACACCAGCAGCGCCTCGCGCAGGATCGACTCGTCGCCCGGGGCCGCCACCTCCTCGATCGCGGTCTCCATGACCTCGATCGTGGTGCGGACCATCTCCACCGTCTGGCGCAGCGTGATCGCCCGGGTCAGCTCGCGGGGAGCCGTCCCGAAGACGTCGGTCGAGATCGCCTGCGGGGTCTCGGGGTGCCGGAACCACTCGGTGAACGCGGCGATGCCGGCCTGCGCGACCAGGCCGATCCAGGACCGGTTCTCCGGGGGCATCGCCCGGTACCACGGCAGGGTCTCGTCCATGCGCGCGATCGCGTTAGCGGCGAGCCGGCCGGAGGACTTCTCCAGTCGGCGCAGCGTCGCGGCGTGCGGATGGGCGGGAGCCGCGGGGTGCGCGGCTTGTGTCGCGGGGGAATGCTCACGTTCGGGTTGGGGCACGTGACAAGACTGCCTTATCGACGGGGCTGCTCGGAGTCCGGTCCCGTGCCGGGCGCCGCCCCGGCGCTACGGTGGCCCCCATGATTGATGTGCGCCGCGGTACGGACCGGTACGAGGGCGGGGACCCGGCCGCCGGGATCACCAGCCGCCACGCCTTCTCCTTCGGGTCCTTCTACGACCCGGACAACCTGCGCTTCGGAGCCGTCCTGGCCTGCAACGAGGAGACCCTCGCGCCGGGCGCCGGATTCGACGAGCACCCGCACAGCCACACCGAGATCGTGACCTGGGTGGTCGAGGGCGAGCTCACCCACCAGGACAGCACCGGCGAGCAGGGCGTGGTCCGCCCCGGGGACGTCCAGCGGCTCAGCGCCGGATCCGGGGCCCGGCACGTCGAGCGCAACGACGGCGCGCAGCGGCTGCGCTTCGTACAGATGTGGCTCGCACCCCTCACCGCCGGAGGGGAGCCCTCGTACGAGGTGGTCGGCGGGCTCGACGACGCCACGCCGTACGAGATCCCCGCGGCCGGCGCCGTACTGCGCGTCCGGCGGCCCGGCGCGGGCGAGCGGATCCCCGTACCGGCGGCCGAGCGGGTCTACCTGCACGTGGTGCGCGGGGACCTGCGGCTGGACGGGGCCGAACTCGGCCCCGGGGACTCGGTGCGGATCACCGGCGAGAAGGGCCTGGAGGTCACCGCGGGCTCCCCGGGGGAACTGCTGATCCTGGAACTTCCCGCCTAACGGGACCTGAGCTCGGCCAGGACCGCGTCGGTGAACGGGGTCCAGGCCGCGACGGCCCACGGGCCGAAGGCGCGGTCCGTCAGCGCCACGCACGCGGCGCGGGCGTCCGGGTCCACCCACAGGAAGGTGCCCGACTGCCCGAAGTGGCCGAAAGTACGCGGTGAGGAGGAAGCGCCCGTCCAGTGCGGGGACTTGCCGTCGCGGATCTCCACGCCGAGCCCCCAGTCGTTGGGGGACTGGTGCCCGTAACCCGGCAGGACGCCCTTGAGGCCGGGGTGGACCACGGAGGTGGCCTCGGCGACCGTGCGGACGTCGAGCAGCCGGGGCGCCTGCAGCTCGGCGGCGAACCGCAGGAGGTCGGCGACGGTGGAGACGCCGTCCTTGGCGGGGGAGCCCTCCAGGCTGCTGGACGTCATGCCGAGCGGCTCGAACACGGCCTGGTGGAGGTACTCGGCGAAGGGGATCCCGGTGGCCTTGGCGATGTGGTCGCCGAGCACCTCGAAACCGGCGTTCGAGTACAGCCGGCGGTCCCCGGGAGGGGCCGTCACCCGGTGCTCGTCGAAGGCCAGACCGCTGGTGTGCGCGAGGAGGTGACGGACCGTCGACCCCTCGGGCCCGGCCGGCTCGTCCAGCTCGACGGCCCCCTCCTCGTACGCGACGAGGGCGGCGTAAGCGGCGAGCGGCTTGGTCACCGAGGCCAGCGCGAAACGGTGGTCCACGGGCCCGTGGGAACCGGCCAGGCTCCCGTCGGCGCGCACGACGGCCGCCGCGGCGGTCTCCACCGGCCAGGTCTCGATGATCCGCAGGCTTTCCATGCTGTTGACGCCCTCCACGCTCTCCATGCCGCCGAGCCTACTTGCTTGGAGTGCACTCAAGGGTTTTAGCGTGGGGGCCATGAGCCAGAGCCTGACGCAGACGCGGTACACGATCAGCGAGGTCGAGGCCCGCACCGGTCTGACCCAGCACACCCTGCGCTGGTACGAGCGGATCGGACTCATGCCGCACGTGGACCGCTCCCACTCGGGGCAGCGCCGCTTCAGCGACCAGGACCTCCACTGGCTGGCCTTCGTGGGCAAGCTGCGCGCCACCGGGATGTCGGTGGCGGACATGGTCCGCTACGCGGAGCTGGTGCGGGAGGGCGAGCACACGTTCGACGAGCGCCGCGCGCTGCTGGAACGGACGCGGAGCGAGGTGCGGGCGCGGCTCACGGAGCTGACCGACGCGCTCGCCGTACTGGACTACAAGATCGGCATTTACTCGGGGAAGGCACGATCATGACGGAGCAGAAGAAGATCGATCAGGTCGAGCTCGGCAAGGGCGGACCGCTGGTCGGCGTCCAGGGCCTGGGCTGCATGGGCATGAGCGAGCACTACGGGGCCACCGACGAGGCCGCGGCCCGCGAGACGCTGGACGCGGCGCTGGCCGCCGGGGTGACCCTCTTCGACACGGCGGACGTCTACGGGCAGGGGAAGAACGAGGAGTTCCTCGCCCCCTTCGTGGCCGCGCACCGAGAGGAGATCACCCTCGCCACGAAGTTCGGCATCGAGCGGAACGAGGACCCGACGTACCGGGGCATCCGCAACGAGCGCGCCTACATCCGCCGGGCCGTCGAGGGCAGCCTGCGCCGGCTCGGCGTGGACGTCATCGACCTCTACTACATGCACCGGCGCGACCCGGCCGTCCCGCTGTCCGAGTCGGTGGGGGAGATGGCGGAGCTGGTGGCCGAGGGCAAGGTCCGCCGGCTCGGGCTGAGCGAGGTCACCGGCGCGGAGCTGCGCGAAGCGCACGCCGTCCACCCGATCGCGGCCGTCCAGTCGGAGTGGTCGCTCTTCAGCCGGGACGTGGAGCGCAGCGCGGTCGGCGCGGCGGCGGAGCTGGGCGTGGCCTTCGTGCCGTACTCGCCGCTCGGGCGGGGCTTCCTGGCGGGGGCGTTCGCGGACGCCGCCGCCGAGCTGTCGGAGGGCGACTTCCGGCTCCGCCAGCCGAGGTTCAGCGGGGACAACGCGAAGGCCAACGCCGCGCTGCTGGCCCCGATCCGGGAGGTGGCGGCCGGGCGTGGCGCCACCCCGGCGCAGATCGCCCTGGCGTGGGTGCAGCAGCGGGCGCAGGTGCACGGCCTGACGGTGGTCCCGATCCCGGGCACCCGCCGGCCCGGTCGCCTCGCGGAGAACACCGCCGCGGCCGGGATCACCCTGACGGCGACCGAGCTGGCCCTGCTGGAGCCGATCGCCGCCGGCGTCGCGGGCGACCGCTACCCGGACATGACGTTCACGTCGGTGGTCCGGGAGGCCTGACCCTTGCCGGGTGCTCCGCCTGACCCCTGCCGGGTGCTCCGCTTGATCCCGGTCGGGTGCGGCGCCTGGTCCCCGCCGGGGCGCGGTCCGGTCCCGGTCCCGGTCGGGTGCGGCGCCGCCGCCGGGGCTCCGCCCCGGACCCCGCGCCTCAAACGCCGGCGGGGCTGGATTTGCCCCTGCCCTCCGCCGAGCGCGACCGGATTGCCCGCAGGGCGATTCCAGCCCGTCCGGCGTTTGAGGACCGGGGTCCGGGGCGGAGCCCGGGGCCCTTCAGCCCGTCCGGCGCTGAGGACCGGGGTCCGGGCGGAGCCCCGGGTCCTCCAGCCCGTCCGGCGTTGAGGACCGGGGTCCGGGCGGAGCCCCGGGTCCTTCAGCCCGTCCGGCGTTTGAGGACCGGGTCCGGGCAGAGCCCGGGGAACGGTGGAAGGGCGGGTAGGGGACAGCCCCGCGCAGCGGCTCCGCCCGGCCCGCGGCGGAGCCGGACCCGCGGCGGAGCCGGACCCGCACCGCCGCCCCCGCCCGCGCGGACCGGGCTACAGAGGCTCCGTGGTGAAACGATCCCGCAGCGCCGCGTACTCCGCGTCCGTCAGCAGCCCCGCGCTGTGCAGCTCGCGCAGGTGGTGCAGCCGTTCGCCGGAGTCCCGGGCACGCGGTACCGACGACACCGCGGCCCGCCCCCGCACCGCGGCCAGCACCCCCGCCGCGAACGGCAGTGACTCGTGCACCGCCCCGTACCCCATGCCGAACACGGCCGCCGCCAGGTCGTGGTCCGGCCGCGGATCCCCGGCGGCGTCCCGCAGCAGCAGCCGCAGGTGCCCGCCGGGCCCTTCGGGGGAGCGCCACTCCACCCCCGTGAGCGCCGACAGCGGGTAACGCTGGTCGCAGGCCTTCCACTTGGTGCTCGTGGCGCCCGTACGGGACCAGTGGAAGGTGATCGCGGACCCGTCGAAGCCCACCCGCGCGTCGTACGCCTTCAGCAGCGCCGGCCGCGGTACGCCGACCAGGAAGCGCTCGGCCGGCTCGGCCGCGTCCGGACCCAGCCGGGCCAGCAGGGCGTCGGCGAAGGCGGCGGCGTGCGGGGCCCGTTCGCCCGGCAGGACCAGCCGGTACGGGTCGCAGACCTCCCGCAACTGCCCCGCGGCGGCCTCCACCAGTGGATCCGCGCCGGGGCGCGGGACGGCGCGCAGCACCACCGTGTCCCGCTTCCCGGGGGTCAAGGTCACCCCGGACACCGCTTCCAGAGGGATCCGGCGCGGGCCGAGGGCGTGAAAGAGCCTTGGCGTTCGCATCCCCCGTGCGAAGCGGATGAGCACCGAGTCCGAGTCGAACTCCCAGACGGCATGGTTTCCGGCCAGTACGTCACCCATGCGGCACATCGTAAAGGGAGGCGCCCCCGTGCGTCCCCCTCGCTGCGCGCCCCGTTTTCATGCCCTCGGGCACGCCCCCGCACGCCCCCACGTGCGTCAGCCCCGCTCCGCCCCGGAGACTCCGCGTCCGCATGCGTCCGCCCCGGCCGCGCAGATGATGGAACCGAACGCACCGGTTCCGACCTCGGCGAAGTTGCGCAGCGAGTCCGTACCTGGCGTGAAATAGCCGGTGTGGCTCTTGGCCCCGGCCGAGGACAGCAGCCGTGCGCCGAAGTCGGGGGAGACCGGGTCGGCGCCGTGGCCCAGCCCGCCGACCTCCAGGTGCGGTACGTCGGCGATCCAGTCGCCCTGGTCACGGGTGGCCCAGACCCGGGCCGAGGTGTGCAGTCCGGCGACGTTCTGGGTGCGCATGCCGGGGCTGCCCGCCACCACGATGTCCGTGACCCGGGCGGGGAGTTCACGCGCGGCCACCCCGCACACCACCGATCCGTAGCTGTGGCAGAACAGGGCCACGCTCGAATCCCCGGGCAGGGCCCCGGTCAGCGCCTTCAGGCGGACGGCGCCGTCGAAGGCCATGTGGCCGGTGGCGGCGTCCATGCCGACCCCGGTGGGGGCGGTGTAGCCGGCCCAGGCGATGACCGCGGTCCGGCTGCCGGGCGTGGCCGCGCGCTCGGCCTCGTACAGGGATTCGGCCATGCCGACGGGCGCGGTGAAGTGGCGTTGGGTGCGCTCGAAGGTGAGCGCGTCGGTGTCGACGCCGGGGACGATCACCGAGACCCGGTGGGCCCGGTCGAGGTCGCCGAAGACCTCGGCGACCAGGCCGTTGCCGGTCGGGTCGAAGGCGAGGATCTGCCGGCCCGGCTCGGCGAGCGAGGCGAAGCGGTGGGAGCGGCGGACCGCGGTGGCGCGGTCGGCGGGGGTGAGGGAGACGTCGCGGCCGCGCGCCTCCTCGACCTGGACGGCCTGCAGCAGGCCGAGGAGGTTGGCCTGGTAGCGCGTCGCGGTCGGGGCGCCGTCGAGGTTGCCGACGACGAGGGGGTAGCTCTCGGCGAGGTCGGCGCGCTGGGCGCCGTCGAGGCCGGCGAAGAAGTGGGCCACGGTGGAGGCGTCCGCGTCCGCGGGCGGCACCGGGCGGCCGTCGATCCGTGCGTTCGCCCAGGCGGCCAGCGAGGCGGCCCGCAGCGGGGTTCCGCCCTCGGGGCGGTGCACGGCGGTCCAGCCGGTGGTCGCGAGCAGGACGAAGACCACCGCGAGCGCGAGCAGGGCACGCAGGGCGGCAGGGCGCGGGTCGGCGCCGGGGGCGGTGGGGTGGGCGAGGCCGGGCACGTTCACTACGACCAGCGTATGAGACGTCTTCCCGCCAGGACGCTCCGGGTGACGTGCCTCACGGCCGACGGTGGTACCCGTACGCCCGCCCGGCTGCGGCCCGTTGGGGATTCCCGGCTTCGGCGTGGCGCACTTCACGCGGCGCTCCCGGCGTGCCGGGCCCTGTGGCCGGGCGGGCGTGCGGGGTCGGCCGGGCCGGGGTGGTTCCGACGGGGTCGGGCCGGGTCGGGGTGGTTCCGACGGGGCCGGTCGGGGTGGTTCCGACGGGGTCGGGCCGGGTCGGGGTGGTTCCGCCGGTGCCGGGCGCGCGCCGGGGCACCTCCTCGGGCGTCGAACGTTTCCAGGAGGTGAAGAGGGTGATCGTGGTTGCGTTCGACGCCCTGCGGGGGCGCCCCGGCGCACACCCGGCCCCGTCGGAACCGGCGGCTGCCGGGAGGCCCGGGCCCGCGCCGTGTCCCGCATGCGGGGCGTGAGATCAGACCGGGCGCCACGCAGTGGACAGGGCCGGGCCGATCTGGTCGAGGTAGCTCTCGGTCATCCGGCGGATCGCGGCCACGCTGGTGTCCTCGCCCTGGCCCCAGAGCCGCCCCGTGACGCGCATCACGCCGGTGAACGCGGCGACGGCCACCCGCGGCCGCGGGTCGGCGTCCACGTCCAGCCCCTCGCGCTCCGCGATCAGCTGCGCGACCCGCTCCTCCAGTTCCGCCGAGCGCCGCAGGTGCACCGCGAGCAGCGCCGGGGTCGACTCGATCATCCGGTACGTGCGCATGTAGAGGTCGACCGGGACCACGTCCGAGATGGCCTCGTCAAGGGTGTCCCACGCGTCGAGCACCGCCGCGCGCATCGCCTCGAAGGGGCCCTCCCCGGCCGGCCGGGACCGCAGCGCCGCGACGAAGTGCGACTCGACGAGGTCCTGGACGGCGAAGGCCACCTCCTCCTTGTTCGCGAAGTAGCGGAAGAAGGTGCGCTGGGACACGTCCACGGCGTCGGTGATCTCGTCGACGGTCGTCCGCTCGTACCCCTGGGCGAGGAAGAGCAGCAGGGAGGCGCGCAGCAGGGCGTCCCTGGTGCGCCGCTTCTTGCGCTCGCGCAGTCCGCCGGCGGCTCCGGCGTCGGCGTCGGTCATCACCGCAAGGGTCCTCTCTGACGCTGAGTGAGGGGTCAGGGTATCTGTGACAGACCTGACAGTGACTGTCTCGTTAACCCGTCTGTGAAGTGTCAGTCGCTGTCACTAGCCTGTTCGCATGACTAGTCAGATCACCCTGGCCAAGGAATCAGAGCCCGCCGCGACCCGCCCGGGGCTGCGCGGTCACCCCTGGCTGACCCTCTTCGCCGTGGCGATCGGCGTCATGATGGTCACCCTCGACGGCACGATCGTCGCCGTCGCCAACCCCGCGATCCAGCAGGACCTCGGCGCCACGCTCGCCGAGGTCCAGTGGATCACCAACGGCTACCTGCTGGCCCTCGCGGTCTCCCTGATCACCGCGGGCAAGCTCGGCGACCGCTTCGGCCACCGTCAGACCTTCCTCATCGGCATCGCGGGCTTCGCGCTCTCCTCCGCCGCGATCGGCCTGTCCACCGGCGTCGAGCTCGTCATCGGCTTCCGCGTCGCCCAGGGCCTGTTCGGCGCGCTGCTGATGCCCGCCGCGCTCGGCCTGCTGCGCGCCACCTTCCCCGCCGAGAAGCTCAACATGGCCATCGGCATCTGGGGCATGGTCATCGGCGCCTCCACGGCGGCCGGACCCATCGTCGGGGGACTGCTCGTCGAACACGTCAGCTGGCAGTCCGTGTTCTTCATCAACGTGCCCGTCGGGATCGTCGCGCTGCTCTTCGGCCTGTTCATCCTGGTCGACCACCGGGCGGCGAACGCCCCGCGCTCCTTCGACCTCCTCGGCATCCTGCTGCTGTCGGCGTCGATGTTCTCCCTCGTCTGGGCCCTGATCAAGGCCGCGGAATGGGGCTGGAGCGACTCCCGGACGCTGCTCTTCCTCGCCGGCTCCGTGCTCGGCTTCTTCCTCTTCGCGCTCTGGGAGACCAAGGTCTCCGAGCCCCTCATCCCGCTGGGCATGTTCCGCTCGCTCCCGCTGTCCGCGGGCACCGTGCTGATGGTGCTGATGGCCTTCGCCTTCATGGGCGGCCTGTTCTTCGTCACCTTCTACCTGCAGAACGTCCACGGGATGAGCCCCGTCGACAGCGGCCTGCACCTGCTCCCGCTGACCGGCATGATGATCATCGGATCTCCGTTGGCGGGTGCCGCCATCACCAAGATCGGCCCGCGCGTCCCGCTCGTCGCCGGCATGGTCGCCACCGCCGCCGCCTGCTTCGGGATGGCGCGCCTCACCCCGGACACCGGCACCCTCACCATGTCGCTCTGGTTCGCCCTGCTCGGCCTCGGCCTCGCGCCCGTCATGGTCGGCGCCACCGAGGTCATCGTCGGCAACGCCCCGCTGGAGCTGTCCGGTGTGGCCGGCGGGCTCCAGCAGGCCGCCATGCAGGTCGGCGGAAGCCTCGGCACCGCAGTCCTCGGAGCGGTCATGGCCGGCACGGTCGGCAACTCGTTCGGGGACAACTGGCGGGCCGCGCAGCTGCCCCCGCTCACCCCGGAGCAGAGCGAGCTCGCGGAGAAGGGGGTCCAGGTCGGCATCGCCCCGGTGCCCCAGGGGATCCCCGCCGAGATCGCGCAGAAGATCACGGATGTCGCCCACGAGACGTTCGTGGACGGCATGGGCACCGCCTTCACCGTCGCCGGCGTCGTCGCGGTCCTCGCCGCCGTCGTCGCCTGCTTCACCAAGCGCGGCGAGAACGCCGCCCAGGGCGCGGGCGCGGCCCACATCTGAGCCACCGTCCCCCGGGCGTCCCCCCTACTCCGGAAGCGTCAACTCCGTACGCACGACAGCCCCGCCGGACGGTTCCGGCGGGGCTGTCGCCTATCAGGGTGGAACTGCCGATGGCCCCTTCCGCCCGGCCGTCCTCGCAGGTCAGCGTGGTGTCAGCGAAGCCCCGGAAACGGTCCGGGTGCCGCCCGTCAGCAAGGAGTTGACCCGTCATGCGTACGTGGAACACCGCTTTCGCCGTCCTCGCCCTCACCCTGACCGCCCTCATCCCGAGCACAGCCGGCCCCGCACACGCGGCCGGCCCGCCGACGCTCGGCGGCTGCGCCACCGGCCAGCTGTGCCTGTGGGGCAAGGCCGACTTCAAGGGCAAGCGGCAGACCTACGAGCTGAGCGGCCTCGACATCGAGAGCTGCACCGCGCTGCCCGCCGGGACCAGCGCGCAGTCCCTCGCCAACCGGACCGGCCGCCCCGTCACCACCTACCAGTCGGCCGAGTGCGGGGAGACCGGCGAGTTCCAGACCTACTCCGGCGACGGGGTCTGGCTGCCCCAGTCGCCCTACCAGGTACGGGCGTTCAAGGTGTGGGAGCACTAGAGGGCGCGCCCTCGCGCGGCGCCGGGGCCCCCGGCTGGTCGGCCTCCCCGCCGCCCAGCCGGCCGACCTCGGCGCGCAGCGCCCGTACCTCCTCCTGGAGTTCCCGGAGGGCGACCAGCTGGAGCCGCTCCACCTGGTCGTCCCGCTCGAAGCGTGCGATGAACCAGGCCGCGATGTTCGCGGTGACCACACCGAGCAGGGCGATTCCCGACAGCATCAGCCCGACGGCCAGCACCCGGCCCATGCCGGTGGTGGGGGAGTGGTCCCCGTACCCGACGGTCGTCATGGTGGTGAAGGACCACCACACCGCGTCGCCCAGGTTCTTGATGTTCCCGTCGGGCGCGTCCCGCTCCACGCTCAGCACCGCGAGCGAGCCGAACATCAGCAGCCCCACGACGGCCCCGGCCACGTACGTCGTCAGCCGGATCTGCGGGGCCATCCGGGCCCGCCGCCCCACCAGCATCAGGGTGGCGACCAGCCGGAGCAGCCGCAGCGGCTGGACCAGCGGCAGCACCACGGCCGCCAGGTCCAGCCAGTGGGTCCGGATGAACCGCTTCCGGGCCGGGGCGAGGGTGAGGCGTACCAGGTAGTCGAGGGCGAAGGCCCCCCACACCACCCACTCCGCGTGGGTGCAGGCCCGGTGCACCGCCGGATCCGCGTCCGGCGCCACGATGGGCACGGCGTAGGCGACGGCGAAGGCCAGGGCGAGGACCAGCAGCGGGGTCTGCGTCCACCGCTCCCAGCGCGCCTGACGTGAGGGTTCCTTCATGCCCAGCATCGTAGGGAAACGCGTAAGGGGTGCTGGGACAAGTGTCCCGGCACCCCCGCGTAAGGGTGAAGCTACGCGTCGCCGCCGGCCGCGCCCGGGTCGGCCGCCGTCACGTCCAGCAGCTGGTAGCGGTCGACCGCCTGCTTCAGCACCGAACGGTCGATCTTCCCCTCCCTGGCGAGCTCGGTGAGCGTCGCCAGGACCACCGACTGCGCGTCGATGTGGAAGAAGCGCCGCGCCGCACCGCGCGTGTCCGCGAAGCCGAAGCCGTCCGCGCCCAGCGAGGTGTACGTGCCGGGCACCCAGCGCGAGATCTGGTCCGGGACCGACCGCATCCAGTCGGAGACCGCCACGAACGGCCCCTCCGCACCCGACAGCTTCCGCGTCACGTACGGGACGCGCTGCTCCTCCTCCGGGTGGAGCAGGTTGTGCTCCTCCACCTCGACGGCCTCGCGGCGCAGCTCGTTCCAGGAGGTCGCCGACCAGACGTCCGCCCGGACGTTCCAGTCCTCGGCGAGCAGCCGCTGTGCCTCCAGGGCCCACGGCACGGCCACGCCCGAGGCCATGATCTGCGCGCCGATCGCGCCCGCCGTGCCCGTCGACACCTTGTGGATGCCCCTGAGGATGCCGTCCGCGTCCACGTCCGCAGGCTCGGCCGGGTGCTGGATCGGCTCGTTGTAGACGGTCAGGTAGTAGAAGACGTCCTCCGCCTCGGGCCCGTACATGCGCCGCAGACCGTCCTGGACGATGTGCGCGATCTCGTAGCCGTAGGCCGGGTCGTAGGCGACGCAGCCCGGGTTCGTCGAGGCCAGCAGCTGGGAGTGACCGTCGGCGTGCTGGAGGCCCTCACCCGTCAGGGTGGTCCGGCCCGCGGTCGCACCCAGTACGAAACCGCGCGCCAGCTGGTCGGCCATCTGCCAGAACTGGTCACCCGTGCGCTGGAAACCGAACATCGAGTAGAAGACGTAGACCGGGATCAGCGGCTCGCCGTGCGTCGCGTACGCCGAACCCGCGGCGATCAGCGAGGCCGTGCAGCCCGCCTCCGAGATGCCGTCGTGCAGCATCTGGCCGGTCGGGGACTCCTTGTACGCGAGGAGCAGGTCGCGGTCGACCGCCTCGTACTGCTGCCCCAGCGGGTTGTAGATCTTGGCGCTCGGGAAGAAGGCGTCCATGCCGAAGGTGCGGTACTCGTCCGGCGCGATCAGCACGAACCGCTTGCCGATCTCCTTGTCCCGCATCAGGTCCTTCAGGATGCGGACGAAGGCCATCGTGGTCGCGATCGACTGCTGGCCCGAGCCCTTCTTGGCGGCCGCGTACGTCTTGTCGTCCGGCAGCTGCAGCGGCTTGGCGCGCACCACACGGGTCGGCACGTAGCCGCCATGGGCGTTGCGCTGGTCGTGCATGTACTGGATCTCGGGCGAATTGCGGCCCGGGTGGTAGTACGGCGGCGCGCCGCTCTCCAGCTGCTGGTCCGTGATCGGGATGCGCAGGCGGTCGCGGAAGCGCTTGAGGTCGTCGACCGTCAGCTTCTTCATCTGGTGCGTCGCGTTGCGGCCCTCGAAGTTCGGGCCGAGCGTCCAGCCCTTGACCGTCTGCGCCAGGATCACCGTCGGCTGGCCCTTGTGGGCCTTGGCCGCCGCGTAGGCCGCGTAGACCTTCTTGTGGTCGTGGCCGCCGCGTCCCAGGTGCTGGATCTGGTAGTCGGTCATGTTCTCGACCATCGCGCGCAGTCGCTGGTCACCGCCGAAGAAGTGCTCACGGATGTACGCACCCGATTCGGTGGCGTACGTCTGGAACTGCCCGTCCGGGGTGGAGTTCATCTTGTTGACCAGGATGCCGTCGCGGTCCTGCGCCAGCAGCGGGTCCCAGGAGCGGTCCCAGATCAGCTTGATGACGTTCCAGCCGGCGCCGCGGAACTGCGACTCCAGCTCCTGGATGATCTTCCCGTTGCCGCGGACCGGGCCGTCGAGGCGCTGCAGGTTGCAGTTGACGACGAAGGTCAGGTTGTCCAGACCCTCGCGGGCGGCGATCGACAGCTGGCCGAGCGACTCCGGCTCGTCCATCTCGCCGTCTCCGAGATACGCCCAAACGTGGGACTTGGAGGTGTCCGCGATCCCGCGCGCCTCCATGTACCGGTTCATCCGGGCCTGGTAGATCGCGCCGAGCGGGCCGAGGCCCATCGAGACGGTCGGGAACTCCCAGAAGTCCGGCATCAGCCGCGGGTGCGGGTAACTCGAAAGGCCGTAAGGGGCCTTCGACTTCTCCTGCCGGAACGCGTCGAGCTGCTGCTCGGAGAGCCGGTCCAGGAGGTAGGCACGGGCGTAGATGCCGGGGGAGGCGTGGCCCTGGAAGAAGATCTGGTCGCCGCCGTCGCCCTCGTCCTTGCCCCGGAAGAAGTGGTTGAAGCCCACGTCGTAGAGGGAGGCGGAGGAGGCGAACGTGGCGATGTGACCGCCGACGCCGATCCCCGGACGCTGGGCGCGGGAGACCATCACGGCCGCGTTCCAGCGGGTGGCGTTCAGGACCTTGCGCTCGATCTCCTCGTTGCCGGGGAAGAACGGCTCGTCCTTGGTGGCGATCGTGTTGACGTAGTCCGTGCTGCGCATCTCGGGCACGGCCACGCGCTTCTCGCGGGCCCGCTCGATCAGGCGCAACATGAGGTAGCGGGCACGTTCGCGGCCCCGTTCGTCGACCGCTGCGTCCAGGGAGTCGAGCCACTCCTGCGTCTCCTCCGGATCGAAGTCCGGGACCTGACTCGGGAGGCCGCCAATGATGATCGGATTGCGATCGGATGCGGAAGCCACACTGTTCCTTCGCTGTCGGGGGAATCGTGCTGAGGCTGTAACTGGGGGGCGCCGCCTCCCATGGTCTTACTCTCGGCCGAGATCGTCATCTGTACCACCGGGTAACCCCGGCGGCGGCAGGAAACGCAGGGGTGGGCGGCGGCGGGATCGGCGGCGGTTCCGGCCAAATCGCAACCTTACGCCCAAGTCGGGCGGCGCATTCGCAAGGCCGTTCGTCCCTCAAACAGGTAGGAAAGTCCTCATGCAATGCCGAATGAGCTGGAATGGTGTGGGATGAATCACCAGAGGTCCATGCGGGAAGGCTGAAAGTTGCGGCGAGACGGCCGCAATCGTCACCGTTTCGACGGTCTCGGTGGCCGGGTACTTGCGCGATCCGCCGCTCCCGTGTGGACTACGCCCAATGCTGCGCGTACGCGCGCCGCCGAAGACATTCACCGAACATGAGCAGGAGGCACCCCGTGAGCGCGACCGCGGACCACGCGGAGAGCCTGGCCGCCCGGCTGGGTTTCCAGTCCGAACAGGTGGTCCAGGAGATCGGCTACGACGACGACGTCGATCAGGAATTCCGTGACGCCGTCGAGAAGCTCGTCAGTGAGCTCGCCGACGAGGACTACGACGATGTCGCCGACGCGGTGCTGTTGTGGTTCCGCGACGAGGACGGCGATCTGACGGACGCCCTGGTCGATGCGACCGAGCTGGTCGAGGACGGCGCACTGATCCTGCTGCTGACCCCGAAGACGGGCCGTGACGGCTACGTCGAGGCCAGCGACATCAGCGAGGCCGCCGAGACGGCCGGCCTCTCGCTTGCCAAGGGCCTGCCCGTCGGCAAGGAGTGGACCTCCACCAAGCTGGTGACGCCGAAGGCAGCCAAGGCCAAGCGCTGAGCCGCACCCGCAGCCGAGCGGAGACGCACCCACACCCCGCCGACCAGGTGACCCCCGGTCGGCGGGGTGTGTGCGTTCCCGGCTCCGGGGGCACCAGGGCCTAGGCTTTGACTCACCCGAACAGCCCAACGCAGGGATGCGGGAACGAAGGGATGCGAGAGATGGCGATCGAGGTCGGCGACAAGGCCCCAGACTTCGAGCTCAAGGACAACCACGGCCGGGCGGTGCGGCTCTCCGACTTCCGGGGAGAGAAGGCCGTGGTGCTGCTCTTCTACCCGTTCGCCTTCACCGGCGTCTGCACGGGCGAGCTGTGCGAGCTGCGCGACCAGCTGCCCCGGTTCCAGAACGACGACGTGCAGCTCCTCGCGGTCTCCAACGACTCCGTCCCCACCCTGCGGGTCTTCGGTGAGCAGGAGGGCTTCGACTACCCGCTGCTGTCGGACTTCTGGCCGCACGGCGAGACCTCCCGCGCCTACGGAGTCTTCGACGAGGAGAAGGGCTGCGCGGTCCGCGGCACCTTCATCATCGACAAGGACGGCGTCGTGCGCTGGACCGTGGTCAACGGGCTGCCCGACGCCCGTGACCTGAACGAGTACATCAAGGCGCTCGACAGCCTCTAAAAACCCCCTGTGGGCCGGGAACCCGTCACTAGGATCGAAACGTTGATCCGATTGCAACCGCACGACGGGGCACCGCCCCACACAGAACCCAATGGAGGACCAGTGGGAGTCAGCCTCAGCAAGGGCGGCAACGTCTCGCTGACCAAGGCCGCGCCTAACCTGACGGCGGTCATCGTCGGTCTGGGCTGGGACGCTCGCACCACCACCGGCGTCGACTTCGACCTCGACGCCAGCGCGATCCTGACCAACGACCAGGGCAAGGTCGCCAGCGACGCGAACTTCGTCTTCTTCAACAACCTGAAGAGCCCCGACGGCTCGGTCGAGCACACCGGTGACAACACCACCGGTGAGGGCGAGGGCGACGACGAGGCGATCAAGGTGAACCTCGCCGGCGTCCCGGGCGATGTCGCGAAGATCGTCTTCCCCGTCTCGATCTACGAGGCCGAGGCCCGCCAGCAGAGCTTCGGCCAGGTCCGCAACGCGTACATCCGCGTCGTGAACCAGGCCGACAACTCCGAGCTCGCCCGCTACGACCTCTCCGAGGACGCCTCGACCGAGACCGCCATGGTCTTCGGCGAGCTGTACCGCAACGGCGCGGAGTGGAAGTTCCGCGCCATCGGCCAGGGCTACGCCTCGGGTCTGCGCGGCATCGCGCAGGACTTCGGCGTCAACGTCTGACCCGAGAGCAGTCCAACCGTCCGGCGCCGTGCACTGTGTGTACGGCGCCGGACCGGCTTTGCCGCCGCACCACCGCAACGCCGCACCACCGCAACGCCGCACCACCGCAACGCCGCACCACTGCACCACCGCAACGTCGCACCGCCGCCACCGCACCACCGTCGTCCGGGGAGGACCACAACATGGGCGTCACACTCGCCAAGGGGGGCAATGTCTCCCTCTCCAAGGCCGCACCGAACCTGACCCGGGTTCTGATCGGCCTCGGTTGGGACGCGCGCTCCACCACGGGAGCCGACTTCGACCTCGACGCCAGCGCGCTGCTGTGCAACAGCGGCCGCGTGCTCGGGGACGACTACTTCGTCTTCTACAACAACCTGAGGAGCCCCGACGGTTCCGTCGAGCACACCGGGGACAACCTCACCGGCGAGGGTGAAGGCGACGACGAGTCGATCATCATCGACCTCACCAAGGTGCCGGAGATGGTGGACAAGATCGTCTTCCCGGTCTCCATCCACGAAGCCGACGTCCGCCGGCAGAGCTTCGGCCAGGTCAGCAACGCCTTCATCCGCGTGGTGAACCAGGCGGACGGCCAGGAACTGGCCCGCTACGACCTCTCCGAGGACGCCTCCAGCGAGACCGCGATGATCTTCGGGGAGGTCTACCGCTACGGGGGCGAATGGAAGTTCAGGGCGGTAGGGCAGGGGTACGCGTCGGGCCTCCGGGGCATCGCTCTAGACTTCGGGGTCAACGTTTCGTAAAGCCGTACAAGACGATGGGGTGCCAGTGGTTCTGAAAACCTTCGGCTGGTCGTTCGCAATCACTGCGCTCGGTCTGGCCGCAGCGTGGGTCTACGGGGATTGGAAAGCCTTCGGCATCGTGGCGATCCTGACGATCCTCGAGATCTCGCTGTCCTTCGACAATGCGGTGGTCAACGCCGGAATCCTGAAGAAGATGAACGCCTTCTGGCAGAAGATCTTCCTCACGGTCGGCGTGCTCATCGCGGTCTTCGGCATGCGACTGGTGTTCCCCGTCGTCATCGTTGCCATCAGCGCCAAGATCGGGCCCATCGAGGCCGTCCAGCTGGCGCTGAACGACAAGGAGCAGTACCAGCAGCTGGTCACGGACGCCCACCCGTCCATCGCCGCCTTCGGTGGCATGTTCCTGCTGATGATCTTCCTCGACTTCATCTTCGAGGACCGTGACATCAAGTGGCTCGCCTGGCTGGAGCGCCCGCTCGCCAAGCTCGGCAAGATCGACATGCTGTCCGCGTGCGTCGCGCTGATCGTCCTGGTCGTCGCCTCGATGACCGTCGCCACCCAGGCCCACCAGCACGGCGGCGTCCACGTGGACAAGGCGCAGACCGTCCTGGTCTCCGGTGTCCTCGGTCTGATCACCTACATGATCGTCGGTGGTCTCTCCGGCTACTTCGAGAACAGGCTCGAGGAAGAGGAGGAGGCCGAGCACGAGGCCGAGGAAGAGGCGAAGAAGAGCGGCAAGCCCGTCACGGCCGTCGCCATGGCCGGCAAGGCCGCCTTCTTCATGTTCCTCTACCTCGAAGTCCTCGACGCCTCGTTCTCCTTCGACGGGGTCATCGGCGCCTTCGCCATCACCAACGACATCGTGCTCATGGCCCTCGGCCTCGGCATCGGTGCCATGTACGTCCGCTCGCTGACGGTCTACCTGGTCCGCCAGGGCACCCTCGACGAGTACGTCTACCTGGAGCACGGCGCGCACTACGCCATCGGCGCGCTCGCCGTACTCCTGCTCGTCACCATCCAGTACGAGATCAACGAGGTCATCACCGGCCTCATCGGCGTGGTGCTGATCGCCTGGTCCTTCTGGTCCTCGGTGCGACGCAACAAGAAGCTGGAACAGGAACCGGAGGGTTCCGCCGTGGAGGCATGAGCTCCGCGGTAATGCGGAACGCTCCCATTGCGGGGCGGCCGGGCGGGTCCACGGACCCGGCGGGCCGCCCCGCTTCCGTACGTATCAGGGGGGTAGGGGATGGGATTCTTCGACGGCATCCTGGGCAGCCGGTCCGGCCAGTTCCAGTCGGGCAACGCCTCGTCGAACGCGATCGAGCTCACGAGGCGACATCCGACGGTGTCGCTCACCAAACAGGGGGCGGTCCACGGCAATCTGCGCGTCAACCTGTCCTGGCGGATGCGCACCTCGGACATCGGCGGCCGCTCGGGCCAGAGCGGGCAGCTCTTCAGGCACCCGTTCAAGCTCTTCAAGCCCGACATGGTGCAGGCGCACACCCAGGGCATGGTCAACGTCGACCTCGACCTCGGCTGCCTCTACGAGCTCACCGACGGCAGCAGGGGCGCCGTGCAGCCGCTGGGCAACCTCCTCGGCGACATCAACGACCCGCCGTACGTGAAGCTCAGCGGCGACGACCGCTTCGGATCGGCGTCCGGAGAGACCCTCTACGTCAACCTCGACCACGCCGACGAGATCAAGCGGCTGCTGTTCTTCGTCTACATCTACGACCAGACCCCGGCCTTCGACCGGACCCACGCCCTGGTCACCCTCTTCCCGAGCGCCGGACCGCGCATCGAGATCGCGCTGGAGGAACGCCATCCGGAGGCCCGCTCCTGCGCGGTGGTGTCCTTCCAGAAGGTCAAGGGCGAGCTGATCGTGCGGCGCGAGGTGAAGTTCGTCTACGGATTCCAGGCCGAGCTGGACCGGCTGTACGGCTGGGGACTCCAGTGGGGACGGGGCTACAAGAGCGCCAAGAACTGACGCCGGGGCCCCGTACGGGCCCCGGCGCCCCGCGGCGGGCGTCCCGGCGGGTCAGCGCCGGATGAACTGCGGGCCCTGCACCGGCAGCCGGAACGTCGGGTCCCCGCCGGGACCCGGCACCGGGGCCGGGGACACCGGCTGCGGGTACCCGTAGGCGGGCTGGACGGCCGGCGGGGCCTGCGTGGGCGGCGCGGGCGGGGCCATCGCGGCCGTCTGCTCGGAGGTGGGCCCAGCGGCGGGCTGCGCCTCGGGGTCGGGAGCGTTCTCGTCGACCGAGATCCCGTGGTCGGTCGCCAGCCCCACGAGCCCGTTGGAGTAGCCCTCGCCCAGCGCGCGGAACTTCCACCCGTCGCCCCGCCGGTACAGCTCCCCGCACATCAGGGCCGTCTCGGCGCCCGTCTCGGGCCGTACGTCGAAGTAGGCCAGCGGATCGGAGCTGCCGCCCGGGGAGGCGTCGTAGAGGAGGATCCGCAGGTCGCGCACCCGCTGGAAGGGCACGTCCTCGGCGGAGGCCACCACCAGGATCCGGTCCACGCCCGGGGTCACCGAGCGCAGGTCCGCCTGTACGGCGTCGGTGATCGCGTCGCCGAGCTGCTTCTTGCCGAGCCGCCAGACGGCTCCGGAGGGGTGCCGGGGCTGGTTGTAGAAGACGAAGTCCTCGTCCGAACGCACCCGGCCGTCGGGGCCCACGAGCAGCGCGGAGGCGTCCACGTCCGGAACCTCGGGGCCGCCGGTCCAGCGCAGCACCGCCCGGACCGCCACCGCGGTCACCGGGATGTTCGAGCCCTTCTGCATCGAGTGCGTCATGCCCGTCATCCTGCCTTCCCGGGGTGGAGCGCGACAATGCGGCCCCCCGTAAGGCCTTGTCTCAATCGAAAGACGTGGGCATGGTGCAAGGGGGTTACCTGAATTTCATGTGCTTGGGGAATTTTTGACTCGTGTTCGTACGTACTATTACCGGCCACGCCAGTTGGGCCGCCGAGGCAGTACGGGGGAAGCACATGCGTCACTTTGGGCACATATCGCCCAGCGTCCGTAAGGACCTCTTCCACCAGGAGCCCGCGGAGTTCACAGCGGCCTCGCCCGCCCGGATCCTCGCGGCGGCGCTCGGTGCCACCCTCTACAGCCCGGCGACCCGCCCCGCCCTCGCCGCGGACATCCGCAAGCAGGCCGGCCGCGGAGTCGTCTCCATGGTCCTCTGCCTGGAGGATTCCATCAGCGACGCCGACGTCCTCGGCGCCGAGGAGAACCTCGTCCGGCAGTTCGCCGCGCTCGACGCCGACGGCACGGACGCCGCGGAGCACCCGCTGCTCTTCATCCGCGTCCGTACGCCCGAGCAGATACCCGACCTCGTGCGCCGCCTGGGAGGCACGGTGCGGCACCTGGCCGGATTCGTGCTGCCCAAGTTCACCGAGAGCAGCGGCACCGCCTTCCTCGAAGCCGTCGCCGAGGCGGAGGCCGCGAGCGGACGGCCCCGGCTGTACGCGATGCCCGTCCTGGAGACCCCCGACCTCCTCCACCTCGAAACCCGTATCGAGGCGCTCGCCGGCATCTCCCGCACGGTCAACGCCCACCGCGAGCGCGTCCTGGCCCTGCGGCTCGGCGTCACCGACTTCTGCTCCGCCTACGGCCTGCGCCGCACCCCCGACATGACCGCGTACGACGTCCAGATCGTCGCCGGCGTCATCGCGGACGTGGTGAACGTACTGAGCCGGGCCGACGGCACCGGCTTCACCGTCACCGGCCCGGTCTGGGAGTACTTCCGCAGCCAGCAGCGCCTCTTCAAGCCCCAGCTGCGCCGCAGCCCCTTCCTGGAGGAGGGCGTCGAGGAACTGCGCACGGCACTCATCGAGCACGACCTGGACGGGCTGCTGCGCGAGATCGAACTCGACCGGGCCAACGGACTGCTCGGCAAGACCTGCATCCACCCCGCCCACGTCACGCCCGTGCACGCGCTGTCCGTGGTCTCCCACGAGGAGTTCAGCGACGCCCAGGACATCCTGCGACCCGAGCGCGGCGGCGGCGGAGTGATGCGTTCCGCCTACACGAACAAGATGAACGAGGTGAAGCCCCACCGGGCCTGGGCCGAGCGCACCATGTTGCGCGCCGAGGTCTTCGGTGTGGCGAAGGAGGAGGTCGGCTTCGTCGACCTCCTCACGGCCGGGCTCCAGGTGTGAGCGGGCCGGTGACGAGGCTGACGACGAGGGAAGGCAAGAAGATCGACACCGTGTGGTCGGGAACGTGGGTCGCGGACCGTCTGGGAGTGCGGCTGGAGGACGCCGACGGGACGGCCGCCGGCCCGAGCCTCGGCGAACTCCTCGGGCTCGCCCTGCGGCGCAACCCGAAGCGCGCGCACCTGCTGGTCTCGCAGGTGCTGGGCAAGCACGTCCCGCAGTCCCCGCGAACCGTGTACGCCGCCGGGTACGGGCTCGGGCGGCGGGTACGGGCGCTGCTCGGCGAGGAGGCGGCCGCCTCCGCGGTGGTGCTCGGCTACGCGGAGACCGCCACCGGGCTCGGCCACTGCGTGGCCGACGGCCTGGGCGCCGCCCCCTACCTGCACTCCACCCGCCGTCCCGTCCCGGGCGTCGAGCCGGCGGGCGGCTTCGAGGAGTCCCACTCGCACGCCACCTCGCACCTGCTGCTGCCGGAGGACGCCGGGCTGCTCGCGGGCTCCGGGGCGCTGGTCCTGGTGGACGACGAGTTCTCCACCGGAAACACGGTCCTGAACACCATCCGCGACCTGCACGCCCGCCACCCCCGCGCGCACTACGTGGTCGTGGCCCTGGTCGACATGCGCTCCCCGGCCGACCGCGACCGCCTCACGGCCTTCGCCGCCGAACTGGGCGCCCGGGTCGACCTCATATCCCTGGCCTCGGGCACCGTGTTCCTCCCGGAAGGGGTGCTGGAACGGGGTCAGGCGCTCGTGGCGGACCACGAAACCCGTGCGGCGGCTCGCGCCGCCACCGAGCAGACCGAGCCGCAGGCGATCACGCGCGTCGCGCTGGACTGGCCCGCCGGGGTGCCGGACGGCGGTCGGCACGGCTTCACGGCGGCCCACCGCGCGGAACTGGAGGAGGCCCTGCCCGCGATGGCCGCCCAGCTCACGACCGCGCTCGGCGACCGGCCCGGCCGTGTCCTCGTACTCGGCAACGAGGAGCTGATGTACGCGCCCCTGCGCCTCGCCAAGTCCCTGGAAGAGGCCGGCGCGGCCGGCGAGGTCCGCTTCTCGACCACCACCCGCTCGCCCGTCCTCGCCGTCGACGACCCCGGCTACGCCATCCGCACCCGGCTCGTCTTCCCGGCCCACGACACCCCCGCCGACGGCCCCGGCGACCGGTACGCCTACAACGTCGCCGGCGCCGGCTTCGACACGGTCGTCGCCGTCGTCGACTCGGTCGGCGACACCCCGGAGCTGCGGACCGGACTGCTCGACGCCCTCGCCCCGCACACGGGCCGCGTCGTACTGGCCGTCGTCCCCTCCCACACACCCGACTGCGTACCCGACCGGCAGGAGCCGATCATGCCCGAGCCCCTGCGCGGCCCCCACTTCTCCTCCTACGACCCGCAGGACGTCGGCTGGCTGCTCCAGGACTTCTCCGACGTCGAGCTGGAGGCTCCGACGGAGGAGCGCGAGGAGGCCATCCAGGCGGGCGGCGCGCACTACGCCGAGTCCCTGCCCGTCGAATACCAGCCGTCCCCGCAGTACCAGGAGCTCTACCAGAGCGCCCTCAAGGCCTCCGCCGCCCGTATGGCCAAAGCCGTCGGCACGGTCACCGAGACCGTCCTCGCCGAGCGCACCCCGTCCCCCGTCCTGGTCTCCCTGGCCCGCGCCGGCACCCCCGTCGGCGTGCTCATGCGCCGCTGGGCCCGGGCGCGCCACGGCCTGGACCTGCCGCACTACGCCGTCTCCATCGTGCGCGGCCGCGGCATCGACGCCAACGCCCTGCGCTGGCTGGCCGCCCACCACGACCCGGCCGACGTCGTCTTCGTGGACGGCTGGACGGGCAAGGGCGCCATCACCCGCGAGCTGCGCGTCGCCCTCGCCGAGTTCGAGGGCTTCAACCCGGAGATCGTGGTCCTGGCCGACCCGGGCTCCTGCGTGGAGACGTACGGCACCCGGGAGGACTTCCTGATCCCCTCCGCCTGTCTCAATTCCACGGTCTCCGGTCTGATCTCGCGTACGGTGCTGAGGTCCGACCTGGTCGGTCCCGCAGACTTCCACGGCGCCAAGTACTACCGCGAGCTCGCCGGGGCGGACGTCTCCGTCGACTTCGTCGACACCGTCGCCGCCCACTTCGACGAGGTCGCCGACGCCGTCGACGACGAGGTCAAGGAGCTGCTGGCGGCCGACCGCACGCCGACCTGGGAGGGCTGGGCGGCGGTGGAGCGGATCAGCGAGGAGTACGGCATCCACGACGTGAACCTCGTCAAGCCGGGCGTCGGCGAGACCACCCGTGTGCTCCTGCGCCGGGTTCCGTGGAAGATCCTGGCGCAGCGCGGCGCCGGGGCCGACCTGGACCACGTACGGCTGCTCGCCGAGCAGCGCGGGGTCCCGGTGGAAGAAGTGGACGGGCTTCCCTACACCTGCGTGGGACTCATCCACCCCCGATTCACGCGCGGCGCCACCGGCGCCGACGGAAAGGCTGTGGCCTCGAAGTGACTGTCCTCGTAGCCAGTGATCTCGACCGTACGCTCATCTACTCGACGGCCGCCCTGGCCCTGAGCATGCCCGACCCGGTGGCCCCGCGGCTGCTGTGCGTCGAGGTGCACGAGAGCAAGCCGCTGTCCTACATGACGGAGACGGCTGCCGCGCTGCTGGCGGAGCTCAAGGAAGACCCGTCGGTCGTCTTCGTCCCCACCACGACCCGTACCCGCAAGCAGTACCAGCGCATCAGCTTCCCCGGCCGCCCGGCCCCGTACGCGATCTGCGCGAACGGCGGCCAGCTGCTGGTCGACGGGGTGCCCGACAAGGACTGGCGGCGCGCGGTCGCCGGGCGGCTCGCGGAGGAGTGCGCGCCCCTGGAGGAGGTCCACGACCACCTGCTGGCCGCGGCCGACCCGGCGTGGCTGCGCAAGGCGCGGGTGGCGGAGGACCTGTTCGCGTACCTGGTCGTCGAGCGGGGCCTGGTCCCCGACGAGTGGCTCAAGGCGCTGACGGAGTGGGCCGAGGCCCGCGGCTGGACGATCTCGCTCCAGGGCCGGAAGATCTACGCCGTCCCCCGCCCGCTGACCAAGAGCGCGGCCATGCGCGAGGTGGCCCGCCGTACCGGCGCCACGACCACCCTCGCCGCCGGTGACTCGCTGCTGGACGCGGACCTGCTGCTCGCCGCCGACCGGGCCTGGCGGCCGGGGCACGGAGAACTGGCCGACGCGGCCTGGACTGCGCCGAACGTGACGGCCCTGACGAAGGCCGGTGTCGCGGCGGGTGAGGAAATCGTCCGCGAATTCGGCCGGACGGTTGCGACACTGACCGCATGACCAAGGGCAATTCGACCAAGATCACGGACGAGCTCTACCAGTACATGCTCGACCACAACCCCCCGCTGGACGCGGTCCAGCGGGGGCTGGTGGCGACGACGTACGCCAAGTTCCCGGATGTCGCCGGGATGCAGTCGGCGGAGGAGCAGGGGCCGTTGCTGGCCTTCCTCGTCCGGCTGACGGGAGCCCGTCACATCGTGGAGATCGGCACCTTCACCGGTTTCTCCACCCTCTCCATGGCGCAGGCCCTCCCCGCGGACGGCCGGATCATCGCCTGCGACGTCTCCGAGGAGTGGACGGCGTACGGCCGCGAGGCCTGGGAGCAGGCGGGCGTCGCGGACCGCGTCGACCTGCGGATCGCCCCGGCCCTGGACACCCTGCGGGCCATGCCGGCCGAACCGCACATCGACATGGCCTACATCGACGCCGACAAGCAGAGCCAGATCGCGTACTGGGAGGAACTCGTACCGAGGCTGCGCACCGGCGGCCTCATCGTCACGGACAACACCCTGTTCCACGGCACGGTCGTCGACGAGTCGGCCGACAGCGCGGCGGAGGCGGGCGTCCGCGCCTACAACGACCACGTCTCGGCGGACACCCGCATGGAGTCGGTCCTGCTGGCGATCTCGGACGGCCTGACGCTCTCCCGCAAGCGCTAGGTGTTCTGTCCCGGGAGGTTGTGGACGGGTGATGCAGGTCTCGACTAAGGGATCTTGAAATGGGTGAGGGCCTTCTGGCTCGGTGTGGATTGCGAC
>NZ_JBIWFI010000059.1:0-20534 GCF_044762985.1 Streptomyces sp. NPDC096339
GCCACGCCTTCCACTCACCCCTGATGGACCCCGCCCTGGAGGAATTCCACGCCGTCGCGGCCGACCTCACCTACCACCCGCCCCGCATACCGATCCTCTCCACTCTCACCGGCCGACTCGCGACGGCCGAAGAACTCGGCTCCCCCGACTACTGGACCCGCCACATCCGCGAGACCGTCCGCTACCACGACGCCGTCCGGACCGCCCTGGGCCTCGGCGCCACGGTCCTGGTGGAGCTGGGTCCGGACGCCGCTCTCAGCGCGGTCACCCCAGGAGCCCTTCCCTCACTGCGCAGGAACCGGCCCGAGGCGCAGACCCTGCTCACCGCGGTGGCGGGCGCCCACGCTGCCGGCACCGTGGTGGACTGGGCCGCGCTGTACCCCGGCACCCGCCCGGCCGCCGATCTTCCCACCTACCCCTTCCAGCGCCGGCGCCACTGGCTGGTGTCCCGCGAGGTGTCGACCGGTCCCGAGCCGCTCGGTCTCCGGGCTGCCGGTCACCCTTTCCTCCCCGGCCTCATCGAACTCGCCGAGGACGGCGGCCTGGTGCTGACCGGCGTGTTGTCGCCGGCCTCGCAGCCCTGGCTGGCGGATCACCGCATCGCCGGCCGGGTGCTGCTGCCGGGGACGGCGTTCGTCGACCTCGCGCTGACGGCAGGTGCGCACGCCGGGGTGTCCCGGCTCGAGGAACTGACCCTGGAAACGCCGCTCCTGCTGTCCGGCGAGGAGCCCGTCCGGCTCCAGGTCACGGTCGGCGCTCCCGGTGAGGGGGCGGCGCGTACCGTCTCCGTCCACACCCGCCCGGTCGACGCCGACGCGGACTCCGACGGGTGGGTCCGGCACGCCTCCGGCCTGCTGGCCCCGTCCGTCGCGGGCACGGCCGATGGCCTGGAGGACGGGCCGTGGGCCGAGCCCTGGCCGCCTCCGGGTGCGCGGGCGGTGGACGGCGACGCGCTGTACGAGGGGCTCGCCTCCCTCGGTTACGCCTACGGCCCCGCGTTCCGTGGAGTACGGCGTGCCTGGCGCCTCGGTGAAGCGTCCTTCGCCGAGCTGGAGCTCCCGCAGGACGCCGTCTCCGGGTCGGACGCGGAGGGTTTCGTCCTGCACCCGGCGCTGCTCGACGCGGCGCTGCACGTCCCGGTGGCCGAGGCGGCCGGCGACGGGGAGGCGGGGCTGCCGTTGCCCTTCGCCTGGTCCGGTGTGGAACTGCACGCAACCGGGGCGACCGTGCTGCGCGTGCGCTGGGCGGAGGGCCGGTTGTCGGCGGTGGACGCGGAGGGGCGGCCCGTCGTGTCCGCCGAGGCGCTCGCGCTGCTGCCCGTGGATCCGGCGCGGCTCGCGCGGAGCGGCGCCGGGCGGGCCCGTGACCTGCACCGCGTGGTGTGGGAGCCGGTCGCGGTGGCGGCGCGGGACGCGGTGTCCGCCGTGCTGGTCGACGCGGTCGCGGAGTTGGCGGGCGTCGCGGCGGATTCCGTACCCCGGGTCGTCGCCGTGCACGTGCCGGCTGGGCGGGGCGCCGCGGCACAGGCCTTGGTGCAGGTGCGCACGTGGCTGGCCGACGAACGCTTCCGGGAGTCTCGGCTGCTGTTCCTCACCCGGGGTGCGATCGCGGCCGCGGCCGGGGACGCGGTGGCGGACCCGTGGGCGGCGGCGGTGTGGGGGCTCGTGCGCTCGGCGCAGTCCGAGCACCCGGACCGGTTCGCGGTCGCGGACATCGACGCGGACGGCGACGCGGACGGCGACGCGGAAGGCACCGGGGACGGTGGCTTCGGGCTGGAGGCTCTCGCCGCCCTGGCCCTCACCGAACCGCAACTGGCCCAGCGGGGCGGAGGTTTGCTCGCCCCGCGTCTGGTGCGCGTCGAGCCCCCCGCGGACGACGAAGCGGGCCCCGGCCTCGACGTCGGTGACCGTACCGTCCTCGTGACGGGAGGCACCGGATCCCTGGGCCGCAGGCTGGCCCGCCATCTCGTGGAGCGGCACGGGGTACGGCATTTGCTGCTCCTCAGCCGGTCCGGGGCGCGGGCACCCGGTGCGGAGGAGCTCAGCGCCCTCCTCGCCCGTTCGGGTGCGACGGTGACCTTCGCCTCGGGGGACGCCTCCGATCACGACGAACTCGTCCGGGTCCTGGCCTCCGTACCGTCCGAGCATCCGCTCGGCGCCGTCTTCCACCTCGCGGGTGCGCTCGACGACGGCACCGTGGACGGCCTGACCGGCGAGCGCCTCGACGGCGTGCTGCGGTCGAAGGCCGATGCCGCCTGGCACCTGCACACACTGACGCGGGATCTCGACCTCGCCGCCTTCGTGCTGTTCTCCTCGGTCAGCGCGCTGGCCGGCACGGCGGGCCAGGCCAACTACGCCGCCGCGAACTCCGTGCTGGACTCCCTCGCCGCGCACCGGCGGGCCGACGGGCTGCCGGCGCTGTCGCTCGCCTGGGGCCTGTGGGACACCGAGGACGGTATGGCGGGGGGTCTGGGTGACGCCGAACGGGCCCGCTGGTCGCGGTCGGGCTTCGCCCCGCTGACCGCCGACGAGTCCCTCGCCCTGCTGGACGAGGCCCTGACCGGGCCCGCGGGCCCGGTGGTTGCCGTACGGCTGGACCTCGCGGCCCTGCGGGACCGGGCTGCGGCCGGGCCGCTTCCCGCGCCCCTGCGGCACCTGGTGCGCACCGCCCTGCGGCGGGCCGCGGCCGGCGGCGGTACGGGGGCCGCGTCGGACGACTCGTGGGCCCGGCGGACGGGTGGGCTGCCCGCGCCGGAGCGCGGCCGCGCCGTCGCCGAGCTGGTCCGAACGACCGTCGCGACGGTGCTGGGACACACCGCGGGCGTCGCGATCGACGCCACCCGGGCGTTCCGCGACCTCGGTTTCGACTCCCTGACGGGTGTCGAGCTGCGCAACCGGCTGGGGGCCTCGACAGGGCTGCGGATCCCGGCGACGGCCGTCTTCGACCACCCCTCCCCCGAAGCGCTCACCGCGTACCTGGAGACGCTGCTGCCGGGCGGCTCCCGCACCCCCGATGACGACCACGGTCCGACGGGGGCGGCCGTGCGGACGGACGACGACCCGGTGGTGATCGTGGGGATGGCCTGCCGCTACCCGGGCGGTGTGGCCTCTCCCGCGGACCTGTGGCGGCTCGTCGCCGACGGCACCGACGCCATCGGCCCCTTCCCCTCCGACCGGGGCTGGGACCTGGCCGGGCTCTACGACCCGGACCCCGACCACCTCGGCACCTCGTACACCCGTGAGGGCGGATTCCTCTACGGGGCGGCCGAGTTCGACGCCGAGTTCTTCGGGATCAGCCCGCGCGAGGCCGTCGCCATCGACCCGCAGCAGCGGCTGCTGCTGGAGACCGCGTGGGAGACCTTCGAGCGGGCCGGGATCGACGCGGGCTCGGTCCGGGGCAGCCGGACCGGTGTGTTCGCCGGGGTCATGTACAACGACTACAGCTCCCGGCTCGCACGGACCCCCGACGACCTGGAGGGGTACGTCCTCACCGGCAACACGGCGAGTGTCGTCTCCGGGCGCCTCGCGTACTCCTTCGGCCTGGAGGGGCCGGCCGTCACCGTGGACACCGCCTGCTCCTCCTCCCTGGTCGCCCTGCACCTGGCGGCGCAGGCGCTCCGCCAGGGCGAATGCGACCTGGCGCTCGCCGGCGGGGTGACCGTCATGGCGCGCCCGGACACCTTCGTGGAGTTCAGCCGCCAGCGCGGACTGTCGGCCGACGGACGGTGCAGGTCCTTCGCGGCTTCGGCCGGGGGCACCGGCTGGTCGGAGGGGGTCGGTCTGCTGCTCGTGGAGCGCCTGTCGGACGCGCGCCGCAACGGGCACGAGGTCCTGGCCGTCGTACGCGGCTCCGCCGTCAACCAGGACGGCGCCAGCAACGGACTCACCGCGCCCAACGGGCCGTCCCAGGAACGGGTGATCCGACAGGCCCTCGCGAACGCCGGGCTGTCGTCGGCCGAGGTGGACGCCGTGGAGGCCCACGGCACGGGCACCCGGCTCGGCGACCCCATCGAGGCACAGGCCCTCCTCTCCACCTACGGCCAGGACCGGCCCACCGAACAGCCCCTCTACCTAGGGTCGTTGAAGTCCAACATCGGACACACCCAGGCCGCCGCCGGAGTCGGCGGGATCATCAAGATGGTCGAGGCCATGCGCCACGGCGTACTCCCGAAGACCCTGCACGTGGACGAGCCCTCCCCGCACGTCGACTGGACCGCCGGCGCCGTCGAACTCCTCACCGACGACACCACCTGGCCCGACCACGGGCGCCCCCGCCGCGCGGCCGTCTCCTCCTTCGGCATCAGCGGCACCAACGCCCACGTCATCCTGGAACAGCCGCAGGAGGAGACCGAATCCACTGCCGCCGAGCCCGCCGACCCCACCGGTCCGCTGCTCCTGCCCCTCTCCGGGCAGAGTCCCGAGGCCCTGCGGGCCCAGGCCGCGCAGCTGGTCGCGTACCTCGGCACGCACCCCGAGGCGTGGGACACGACCGCGCGTACGCTCGCCGCGGGTCGGGCGCAACTGGCCCACCGCGCGGTGGTGATCGCCGGAGCTCCGCAGACGGGGCTCGACGCACTCGCCGCGCTGGCCGGCGGACGGGAGCACCCCGCGCTCGTCGGTGGAGTGGCCGCCGGTGGCGCGGGCACGGCCCTCGTCTTCACCGGCCAGGGCAGTCAGCGCGCCGGAATGGGTCGCGAACTCCACGAGACGTACGACGAGTTCGCCGAGGCCTTCGACGCCGTCTGTGCCGCACTCGATCCACATCTGGACCGCCCGCTGCGCGAGGTCGTCTTCTCCGACGACCCCGCCCTCCTCAACCGCACCGAGTACACCCAGCCGGCGATCTTCGCCCTGGAAACCGCGCTGTTCAGGCTCCTGGAGTCCCGGGGCGTCGTCCCCGCTCAGCTCGTCGGGCACTCGATCGGCGAGTTCGCGGCCGCGCACATGGCCGGCGTACTGGACCTGGACGACGCCGCCCGACTCGTCGCCGCCCGCGGACGCCTCATGGGCAACCTGCCCACCGGCGGAGCCATGACCGCCCTCGAAGCCGGCGAAGAGGAAGTACTGCCCCTGCTCACCGAGCGGGTCTCACTGGCCGCCGTCAACGGACCCGAGGCAGTGGTCGTTTCGGGCGATGAGGACGAAGTCGCCCGTATCGCAGCGCACTTCACCGCACTGGGCCGCCGGACCCGAAACCTCACCGTCAGCCACGCCTTCCACTCACCCCTGATGGACCCGGCCCTTGAGGAGTTCCGCACCGTCGCGGCCGGCCTCGCCTACCACCCGCCCCGCATACCCATCGTCTCCACCCTCACCGGCCGACTCGCGACGACCGAAGAGGTCACCTCCCCCGACTACTGGACCCGCCACATCCGCGAGACCGTCCGCTACCACGACGCCGTCCGGACCCTGGACGACCTGGGCGCCCCGTTCCGCATCGAGGTCGGCCCCGACGCCGTGCTCACCTCGCTGACCTCCGGCACCGTGCCGGTGCTGCGGCGGGGCCGGAGCGAGGCGGAGACGTTCCTGACGGTTCTGGCCACGGCACACGTGGTGGGCGCGGCCTCCATCGGAAGAGGCGTCTCCCCCGCCGGCCGTGTCGCGGTGCGCGGCGCCCGTGACCTGCCCACCTATCCCTTCCAGCGGGAACGGTTCTGGATGGAGGCCGACCCGGCCGGGGAGCCCCGCCTGCTGGGCACTCCCGTCGAACTCGCCGATGGGCGCGGCCTGTTGTTCTCGGGATCCCTCGGGCTCGGTCTCATCCCGTGGCTCGCGGACCACGCCGTCGGCGAGGTCCCGCTCGTCCCGGGCAGCGTGTTCGCAGAGTTGGCCCTCGAGGCCGGCGAGCGGGCGGGCACCCCGGTGGTGGACGATCTCACCCTGGAGGCGGCCCTGTTGCTTCCGGCCTCCGGTGCCGTCGCGCTGCAACTGACGGTGGAGGCCCCGGGCGCCGACGGCCGCCGCCCGTTCGCCGTGCACGCCCGCACCTCCGAGGACACGCCGTGGGTGCGCCACGCCTCGGGCGCGCTCGCCCCCGAGACGACCCGCGACGCAGGGCCCGCCCCCGGTGGTGACCGGCCGCCCGCCGACGCCACGGCGCTCGATGTGGACCGGGTGTACGCCCGGCTGGCCGCGCTCGGGTACGGCTACGGGCCCGCCTTCCGCAATGTGACGGCCGCCTGGCGGTCCGGCGACACCTTGTTCGCCGAGATACGCCTGCCGGATGGACTCGCCGCCACGGGTGGTTCGTTCGGTCTTCATCCCGCGCTGCTCGACGCGGCGCTGCATCTGCTCCCCGTGCGGGACGAGGACTCCGACGCGGTGGTGCTGCCGTTCTCCTGGACGGGACTGCGGTTGCACGCCACCGGGGCCACGGCCCTGCGGGTGCGGCTGGCTCCGGCGGATGCGGGGGCCGGCGGCGCGGTGTCGGTGGTGTGCACGGATCCCGCCGGCGCCCTGGTGGCCTCCGCCGAGGCCCTGGTGCTGAGGCCGCTGCCCGAGGGGGCCCTCGACGGGGCTCCGGCCGTGGCGGCGGTGCCGCTGTACACGGTCGGGTGGCGGCCCGTGAGCACCTCCGCCGTACCGGACCCGGACCGCGCCGCCGCGACCGTACGGGCGTACGTCGGCTCGGACGGGAGCCCGGCCGAGGCGGCCCGCACGGCGCTGGAGCTCGTACAGGACTGGCTCGGGTCGGACCGGCCGGCCGGTGCGCGACTCGCGCTGATCACGCGGGGCGCGGTCGCGGCGCGCGAGGGCGAGCGGCTGCCGGGGCTGTCGGCGGCGGCGGTGTGGGGGCTGGTGCGTACGGCGCTGAGCGAGCACCCCGGGCGGTTCGTGCTGGTGGACACGGACGGTGGCGACGCCCCGTCGGCGGTGCTGGAGCAGGCGCTCGGTACGGACGAGCCGCAGCTCGCGGTGCGCGGCGGCACGGTCCTCGTGCCACGGCTGTCGCCCGTGCCGCCGCCGGTGTCCGAGGCCCCGGCCGGCGCCGCGGGCCCGTGGCGGACGGACGGAACGGTCCTGGTCACGGGGGCGACCGGCGCGCTGGGCGCACTGGTCGCCGAGCACCTCGTCACCCGTCACGGGATCCGCGGTCTGCTGCTGGCGAGCCGGCGGGGTCCGGCGGCGCCGGGGGCGGCGGAGCTGGCCGACCGGCTCACCGCGCTCGGCGCCGAGGAGGTCACCCTCGCGGCCTGCGACACCGCGGACCGCGAGGCACTGGCCGCCCTCCTCGACTCCGTCCCCGCCGACCGCCCCCTGACGGCGGTCGTGCACGCGGCCGGAGTGCTCGACGACGGGATCGTGGAGGAACTCACCCCCGCCCGGCTGGAGTCCGTACTGCGGCCGAAGGCGGACGCGGCCTCGCTGCTGCACGAGCTGACCGCGGAACGGGGCCTGGAGCTGGACGCGTTCGTCCTGTTCTCCTCCGTCTCCGGGGTGACCGGCACCGCCGGGCAGGCCAACTACGCGGCAGCCAACACGTACTTGGACGCCCTGGCGCAGCACCGGCGGGCACTCGGGTCGGCGGCGACCTCGCTCGCCTGGGGTCTGTGGGACACGGGCACGGGGATGGGCGGCGAGCTCGCCGCGGCCGATGTCGCCCGTATCGCCCGCACCGGCATCGCCCCCCTGAGCACCGCCCAGGGCCTCGGCCTGTTCGATGCGGCCCTCCTGTCACGGGAGCCGCTGCTCGTGGCATCCCGCTTCGCGTTCCCGGCGCTGGAGGCGGCGGGAGCGGAGGTCCCGGCTCCGCTGCGTTCCCTGGTGCGGGGCAGCCGGCGGCGTGCCGCCGCCCCGGGCGCGCCCGCGGCCGCCGGGGATCTCGCGGCGCGGCTGTCCGGGATCACCGCGCAGGACGCCGAGCGGGAGCTGCTGGCCCTGGTCCGGTCCACGGCCGCGACGGTGCTGGGGCACTCGGGCGGGGACGCCGTCCCGGCGGGGCGGGCCTTCACCGACCTGGGCTTCGACTCCCTGGCCGCCGTCGACCTGCGCAACCGGCTGGGTACGGCGACCGGGCTGCGGCTGCCGACGACCCTCGTCTTCGACCACCCGACGCCCGCCTCGTTGGCCGGACGGCTGCTCACCGAGTTGCGGGGCGCACCGCGAGGTGCGGCGGGCGAGACCGGTAGGGCCCTGCCCGGTCCGGTGCCGGGTGCGCTGCCCGGCGAGGACCCGATCGCCATCGTGTCGATGGCCTGCCGGTTCCCGGGCGGGGTGGAGTCCCCCGAGGACCTGTGGAGGCTCGTCTCCGACGGGACCGACGCCGTCACGGGCTTCCCCACCGACCGCGGCTGGGACCTGTCCGCGCTCTACGACCCGGAGGGAAGCGCGCCGGGCACCTCGTACGCCCGTGAAGGCGGATTCCTGCACGGGGCGGCCGAGTTCGACCCGACCTTCTTCGGGATGAGCCCGAGGGAGGCGCTGACCACCGACCCGCAGCAGCGGCTGCTGCTGGAAACGGCGTGGGAGGCCTTCGAGCGGGCCGGTATCGACCCAGAGGGGCTGCGCGGCAGCCGGACGGGGGTGTTCGCGGGCGTCATGTACAACGACTACGGTGCCCGGCTGCACCAGGGCGAGAACGCCCCCGAGGGCTTCGAGGGCTATCTGGTCAGCGGCAGCGCGGGCAGCGTCGCCTCGGGCCGGGTGGCCTACACCTTCGGCCTGGAGGGGCCGGCGGTGACCGTGGACACGGCCTGCTCCTCATCCCTGGTCGCCCTGCACCTGGCGGCCCAGTCGCTGCGCAGCGGCGAATGCGATCTCGCGCTGGCCGGCGGGGTCACCGTGATGGCGAGCCCCGCGACCTTCGTGGAGTTCAGCCGGCAGCGGGGACTGGCCGCCGACGGCCGGTGCAAGCCCTTCGCGGCGGCCGCCGACGGCACGGGCTGGGGCGAGGGCGCCGGTCTGCTGCTGGTGGAACGCCTCTCGGACGCCCGGCGCAACGGGCACCGGGTCCTCGCCCTGGTGAGCGGTACGGCCGTCAACCAGGACGGCGCCAGCAACGGCCTGACGGCGCCGAACGGGCCCGCGCAGCAGCGGGTCATCCGCCAGGCCCTGGCGGCGGCCGGGGTCTCGGCCGCCGAGGTCGACGCCGTCGAGGCGCACGGGACGGGAACCCGGCTCGGCGACCCGATCGAGGCCCAGGCCCTCCTCGCGGTGTACGGCGCCGAACGGCCCTCCGGGCAGCCGCTGCTCCTCGGCTCGGTCAAGTCCAACATCGGGCACACCCAGGCCGCCGCCGGCGTCGCCGGGGTGATCAAGACCGTGCTGTCGATGCGGCACGGGGTGCTCCCCCGCAGCCTGCACGTCGACGCGCCGTCCCCGCACGTCGACTGGTCGGCGGGGGCGGTGGAGCTGCTGACGGATTCCGTGCCGTGGCCGGAGCACGACCGCCCGAGGCGGGCCGCCGTGTCCTCCTTCGGCATCAGCGGCACCAACGCCCACGTGGTGCTGGAGCACGTACCGGACCCGGTCGCCGACGCCGCCCTCCCCGACCGCAGGCCGGCCCGGGACACGACGGTCGACCGCTCCCTGCCGTGGGTGCTGTCCGGGCACACGCCCGAGGCGCTGCGGGCCCGGGCCGGGCAACTGCACGCGTACCTGTCGGCACACCCGTCCGCGTTCGCGTCCGAGCACCTGCCCGCGCACCCGTCCACGCACCCGTCCGAACACCCGGAGGCCGGGCCCGAGGCCGCTCCGGCCGCCGTCGCCCGCGCCCTCGCCACGGGACGCGGCGCCCTGGAGCACCGCGCCGCGTTCGCCGCGGCCGGCCGGGACGAGGCGATGGCGGCGCTGGGCCGGCTGGCCGAGGGCGACGGGAGCCGTGCCGCCGTCGGGACGGCGCCCGCCGATCCGCCGCGCTCCGCGTTCCTGTTCACCGGACAGGGCAGCCAGCGGCTCGGAATGGGCCGCGAACTGTACGAGACGCAGCCGGTGTTCGCCCGGGCCTTCGACGCCGCCGTCGCGGCCCTCGATCCGCACCTCGACCGGCCCCTGCGGGACGTCGTCTTCGGGGACGACCCCGAACCGCTCGGGTGGACCGGCTACACCCAGCCCGCCCTGTTCGCGCTGGAGACGGCCCTCTACCGGCTGGTGACCTCCTGGGGCCTGGCTCCCGACCTGGTCGCGGGGCACTCCATCGGCTCGGTGGCCGCCGCCCACGCCGCGGGGGTGCTGACCCTGGAGGACGCGGCCGCCCTGATCACGGCCCGCGGCCGGCTCATGCAGGCGGTGCCGCCGGGCGGCGCGATGGTGGCCCTGTCCCTCGACGAGCAGTTGGCGACTGCCCTGCTGGCCGGACACGAGGCCACGGCCTCGCTGGCCGCGGTCAACGGCCCGCGCGCCATCGTGGTCTCGGGTGCCGAGGACGCCGTACGGGAGATCGCCGCCCGGGCGGCGGAGCTCGGGGCGAAGACCAGGTGGCTGACGGTCAGCCACGCCTTCCATTCGCCGCTCATGGATCCGGTGCTGGATGAGTTCCGGGAGGTCGTCGCCGGCCTCGCCTTCCACCCTCCCCTCATCCCCCTGGTCTCCGACCTGACGGGCCGCGTCGCGACCGCGGAGGAACTCGCCTCGCCCGACTACTGGGCCCGGCACCTGCGCGGCACGGTGCGCTTCGCCGACGTCCTGCGCACCCTGCGCGAGGAGGGCGCGGAGCTCTTCCTCGAACTGGGTCCGGACGCCGTGCTGTCCACGATGGCCGCCGACACGCTGACCGACGTGCGTCCGGTCGCGGCGCTGCGCCGGGACCGGACCGAGTCCGCCTCCGTGGCCGAGGCGCTGGGCGGCCTGTGGGCCGGTGGCGCGGCCGTCGACTGGGCCGCCGTCTTCGGCGCCTCCGGCCCGGCCACGGCCGGCGTTCCCGGCCTTCCCACGTATCCCTTCCAGCGGGAGCGCTACTGGCTGGACGTACCGTCGCGGCCGCGCGGGGACCTCGGCGGAGCCGGTCTCGACGCCTCCTCGCACCCGCTGCTGGGGGCCGCCGTCGAACTCGCGGACGGCTCGGGCACCGTGCACACGGGACTGCTGTCCCCGCGGACGCAGCCCTGGCTCGCCGACCACGCCCTGCTGGGCACCGTGGTCGTCCCGGGTGCGGCCCTGCTGGACCTGGCCCTGCACGCGGGCCGGCGGGCCGGCACTCCCGTGGTGGCCGAACTGACCTTGCAGGCGCCGCTGTTGCTCGAACCGGAGGGTGGCGCGCAGCTCCAGGTCACCGTCGGCGCGGCCACTGCCGACGGCAGCCGCCCGGTGGTGGTCCACGCCCGGGAGGACGGCACGGACGCCGGGTGGACCGAGCACGCCTCGGGCACCCTGGCGGTGTCCGGGCCCCCGGCCGAGGAGCCGGCGGCGGAGCTGTCCGGGGCCTGGCCGCCGCCCGGCGCGGTTGCGGTCGACGTCTCGTCCGCGTACGAGGATCTCGCCGCTCTCGGGTACGGGTACGGCCCCGCGTTCCGGGCGCTGCGCGCGGCCTGGCGCCACGACGGCACCTGGTACGCCGAGCTGGCACCGCCCGCGGGTACGCAGGACGGACCGGGCGGGGGTCACGTGCTCCATCCGGCGCTCCTCGACGCCGCACTGCACCCCCTGGCCCTGGAGGGGCGCGGGGAGGGCGGTGGACTGCGGGTGCCGTTCGCGTGGAGCGGCGTGCACGCCCACGACGGCTCGGCGCGCGGGCCGCTGCGGGTGCGGCTGGCCCCCTCGGGGCCGGACCGGGTCGCGCTCCTGCTGACCGACGGGGAGGGCGTTCCGGTGCTGTCCGCGCAGGGGTTGACCGTGCGCGAGGGCGACCCCGGCCGGCTGGTCGCGGGCCGTCCGGCCCGTGGGGGCGGGCTGTACCGGGTGGAGTGGGCCCCGTCGGCGGGTGCCGCGTCGCCCGCCGAATGGGCCTTCCACGAGGAGTCCGGCGCGGACAGCCCGTACGTGGTGCTGGACGCGGGCCAGGGCGGCCGCCCGGTGTCCGCGTACGGCGTCCTGGAGCTGCTGCGGGCCTGGCCCGCGGACGCGCGTTCCTCGGCGGCGCGGCTCGTCGTGCTGACCCGGGGCGCGCTCGCCGTCGGGGAGGAGGGGGTCGGCGCGCTGGAGCAGTCCCCGCTGTGGGGGCTGGTCCGTACGGCGCAGAGCGAACTCCCCGGCCGGTTCGTCCTGGTGGACTCCGACGGCGCCGAGGCGTCGTGGGCCTCGCTCGGCCGGGCGCTGGCCTCGGGCGAGCCGCAGCTCGCGCTGCGGGAGGGCAGGGCCTACGCACCCCGCCTGGCGGCGGTGCCCGCGCCCGCGGACGGCGGGGCCGAGGCGGGTACGCCGCTGCGTACGGACGGTACGGTCCTGCTCACCGGGGCGACGGGGGCGCTGGGCGCACTGGTCGCCGAGCACCTCGTCACCCGCCACGGGATCCGCCGGCTCCACCTGACCGGTCGCCGCGGTCCCGACGCGCCCGGCGCCCGGGAACTCGCCGAGCGGCTCACCGAGCTCGGCGCGGAGGAGGTCCTCCTCACGGCCTGCGACACCACGGACCGCGGGGCGCTGGCCGCCCTCCTCGACGGGATCCCCGCCGACCGGCCGCTGACGGCCGTGGTCCACGCGGCCGGTGTGACCCGCGACGGCACCCTGGACTCGCTCACCGAGTCCGATCTGGCGGCGGTCCGGGGGCCGAAGGCCGACGGGGCCCGGCACCTGCACGAGCTGACCGTGGAACGGGGCCTGGAGCTGGACGCGTTCGTCCTCTTCTCCTCCGTCGCCGGTCTCCTCGGCAATCCGGGGCAGGCCAACTACGCCGCCGCCAACACCTACCTGGACGCCCTCGCCCAGCACCGGCGGTCGAGCGGGCTGCCCGCGGCCTCCCTCGCCTGGGGCCTGTGGGACACCGAAACCGGCATGGGCGGCGCCCTCGGCGCCGCCGACCTGGCCCGGATCACCCGCACGGGCGTCGCCCCGCTCACCACCGCCCAGGGCCTCCACCTGTTCGACAGCGCGCTGGGTGCGGGTCTGCCCGTGGTGGCCCCCGTCCGGCTGGACACCACCGCGCTGCGGCTGTCCGGCGACCGGGAGCGGATCCCGGCGGTGCTGCGGGATCTCGTACCGGTTCCCGCACCCCCGGCTGCCGCGGAGGCGGCGGCTCCGGCGCGGGAGGCCGGGGCCCCGTGGATACGGAAGCTGGCCGAGGCTGCGCCGGCGGACCGGCACCGGATCGCGCTGGACCTGGTACGGGCGACGGTCGCCGAGGTCCTCGGCCACCCGCCGCACCACCCGGTCCCCGTCGACCGGGGGCTGCTCGACCTGGGCTTCGACTCGCTCACCGCCGTGGAACTGCGCAACCGGCTCGGTGCCGAGACGGACCTGCGCCTGCCGACCACACTGCTCTTCGACCAGCCGACGGCGAGCGCCCTCGCCGCACACCTGCTGGCCGCCCTCGCGCCGCGCCTGCCCGGTGGGGCCGCGGCGGCCCTCGCGCGGATCGCCGAATTGGAGGCGTCCTTCGACGGCGCCGACCTGGACGACGAGGCGCTCGCCCGGATCACCGACCGCCTCACGGCGGTGCTGGGCCGGCTCCGTCCGCGCGACGAGGCCCCCGGGGAACCGAACACGACCGTACTTCTCGACGACGCCTCCGACGACGAGCTCTTCCGGCTCATCGACGGCGGCCTCGGCTCCGAGTGACCAGCAACAAGAGGAGAGTTGACGTCGCATGACGAACGAGGACAAGCTCCGCGACTACCTCAAGCGCGTGACCGCCGACCTGTTGGAGACGCGGGAGCAGCTGAGCCGCGCCGAGGCGGAGCGGCACGAGCCGATCGCCATCGTCGGCATGGCCTGCCGCTACCCGGGCGGCGTGCGCTCGCCGGAGGACCTGTGGCGGATCGTCTCCTCCGGTACGGACGCCATCTCGCCCTTCCCGGAGAACCGCGGCTGGGACACGGCCGCCCTGTACGACCCCGATCCGGAGCGGACGGGCAAGTCCTACGCCCGTGAGGGCGGATTCCTGCACGACGCCGACCAGTTCGACCCCGCCTTCTTCGGGATCAGCCCGCGCGAGGCCGTCGCCATCGACCCGCAGCAGCGGCTGCTGCTGGAGACGGCGTGGGAGACCTTCGAGCGGGCCGGGATCGACGCCCGCACGCTGCGCGGCTCGCGCACGGGGGTCTTCGCTGGGGTGATGTACGGGGACTACGGCGGCCGGATCCGGAAGGCCCCGGACGGGCTGGAGGGGTACATCGGCACCGGCAGCGCCGGCTCCATCGCCTCGGGCCGGCTGTCGTACACCTTCGGCCTGGAGGGTCCGGCGGTGACGGTGGACACGGCGTGCTCCTCGTCCCTGGTGGCGCTGCACCTGGCGGTGCAGGCGCTGCGCGGCGGCGAGTGCGACCTGGCGCTGGCGGGCGGTGCGACGGTCATCGCCTCGCCGGGCCTGTTCGTGGAGTTCAGCCGCCAGCGGGGGCTGTCCGCCGACGGCCGGTGCAAGGCGTTCGCGGCGGCCGCCGACGGCACGGGCTGGGGCGAGGGGGTGGGGCTGCTGCTCGTGGAGCGGCTGTCGGACGCCGTGCGCAACGGCCACGAGGTGCTGGCCCTCGTACGGGGTTCCGCCGTCAACCAGGACGGTACGAGCGGGCAGCTGTCGGCGCCGAACGGTCCCTCGCAGCAGCGGGTGATCCGGCAGGCGCTGGCCGATGCCGGTCTGTCGTCGGCCGAGGTGGACGCCGTGGAGGCACACGGCACGGGCACCCGGCTCGGCGACCCCATCGAGGCCCAGGCCCTCCTCTCCACCTACGGCCAGAACCGGCCCGAGGGCCGTCCGCTGCTCCTGGGGTCGTTGAAGTCCAACATCGGACACACCCAGGCCGCCGCCGGAGTCGGCGGGATCATCAAGATGGTCGAGGCCATGCGCCACGGGCTGCTGCCGAAGACCCTGCACGTGGACGAGCCCTCCCCGCACGTCGACTGGACCGCCGGCGCCGTCGAACTCCTCACCGACGACACCACCTGGCCCGACCACGGGCGGCCCCGCCGCGCGGCCGTCTCCTCCTTCGGCATCAGCGGCACCAACGCCCACGTCATCCTGGAGCAGCCGCAGGAGGAGGCCGGGAGCGTCGATGCGGCGGCCGGGGGGACGGACGGCGGTTCGGCGCCGTGGGTGGTGTCGGGTCACAGCGAGGACGCGCTGAGGCAGCAGGCCGAGCGGCTCCGCGAGTACGTCGAGGCACGTCCGGACCTCGAACTCGGCTCCGTGGCCCATGTGCTGGCGACGGGACGTTCCCACCTGGACCACCGCGCGGTGGTCGCACACGACGGCCGCGAGTCCCTGACGACGGCCCTCGACGCACTCGCCGCCGACGAGCAGCATCCCGATGTGGTGCGGGGTGTGGTCACGCCGCTCGGCAGGACCGTGTTCGTGTTCCCCGGCCAGGGCTCCCAATGGGACGGCATGGCCCGCGAACTCCTCACCACCTCACCCGTCTTCGCCGAACACCTCACCCTCACCGCCCAAGCCATCCAAACCCACACCGGCTGGAACCTCATCGACGTACTCAACAACCACCCCGACGCACCCCCCACCACCCGCGTCGACGTCATCCAACCCGCCCTCTTCGCCGTCATGACCAGCCTCGCCAAACTCTGGCAACACCACGACATCCACCCCGACGCCGTCATCGGACACTCCCAAGGCGAAATAGCCGCCGCCTACATCGCCGGCGCCCTCACCCTCACCGACGCCGTCAAAATCGTCACCCTCCGCTCCCACACCCTCCACACCCTCGCCGGCACCGGAGGCATGGCCCACATCCCCCTCCCCGCCCACCAAACCCGAACCCACCTCACCCACCACACCGACCTCCACATCGCCGCCCACAACGGCCCCCACTCCACCGTCATCGCCGGCAACCCCACCCAACTCAACGAGCTGGTCACCACCCTCAACGACACCCACAACACCCGCGCCCGCACCATCGACGTCGACTACGCCTCACACACCCCCCACGTCCACCCCCTCAAAGACCAACTGGCAGAACTCCTCGCCGACATCACCCCCCGCAAAAGCACCATCGCCTTCTACTCCACCCTCCACGGCGGCCTCATCGACACCACCACCCTCACCGCCGACTACTGGTACGAAAACCTCGCCAACCCCGTCCTCTTCGAACCCACCATCCAAAAACTCATCACCGACGGACACACCACCTTCATCGAAACCAGCCCCCACCCCACCCTCACCACCGCCATCCAAGACACCACCGAAACCCTCGACACACCCACCACACCCCTCATCACCGGCACCCTCCGCCGCGACCACGGAACCCTCACCCACTTCCACCACAACCTCGCCACCCACCACACCCACGGCACCCCCACCACCTGGCACACCACCCCCACCACCACACCCCCCAACCTCCCCACCTACCCCTTCCAACACCACCGCTACTGGCTGGAAGACGCGGCGACCGGTGGGGATCCCGAGAGCCTCGGCCTGCACACCACGCAGCACCCCCTGCTGACCGCCGCCACCACCCTGGCCGACGGTGACGCGCTCCTCCTCACCGGCCGGATCTCCACGCACACCCACCCCTGGCTGGACGACCGCACCCTGAACGGCACCGTCCCCTTCGAGCTCGCCCTCCAGGCCGGCCGCGTGCTCGGGGGCCTCGGGGTGTCCCGGCTCGCGCTCGGTGAGGGCGTGGTGCTGCCCCCGGCCGGCGGGGTCGACGTACAGCTCACCGTCGCGGCCCCCGGCACCTCCGGTGAGCGGGAGTTCGGTCTGCACGTCAGGCCGTACGAGGACAGCGCCGACGACGACGCGCTCCACCGTCCCTGGGCGGCGCTGGCGACCGGGCTGCTGACCGCCGGATCCCGCCCGGAGGCCGCGAAGGCGGCGGAGGCTCCGCAGACGCTCGCCTCCTGGCCCCCGGAGCGGATCGCGAACGGCACGCGGTACGCCGAGTTCGCCCTGCCCGAGGACATCGCCGGCGAGGCCGGACGGTACGCACTGCATCCCGCACTCCTCGACGCCGCCCTGCGGGCCGCGCTGACCGCCTCCGACGAGGACGCGGTCCCGGCCGTCTGGGAGGGGGTGGCCCTGCACGCCGTGGGTGCCGGGGCCCTGCGCGTCGTCCTCACCCCGCGCGGGGAGGGCTACGCGCTGCGGGTCGCCGACTCGACGGGCGCGCCCGTGGCCACCGTCGACCGGGTCGAACCGCGGCCCCTGGTGCGGTCCGCCGCAGGACGCGCCGACTGGCTGCTGGGGCTGGACTGGCCCCGGCTCGACGCCGTGCCCGAGCCGGTCGCGCGCTCCGGCGGCTGGACCGTGGACGGGCCGGCCGTCGAGGGGCTCGAAACGGCGCTCGGCTCGGCGCCGGCCGACTGGCCCGGTCCCGAGGAGGAGGCCGGGGTGGCCCCGGAGTTGGTTCTGCTGACGGCTCCCGACGCCGCCTCGCTCCTGCCCCGGCTCCAGCTGCTGCTCGCCTCGCCGGACGCCGCCGAGAGCCGTCTCGTGGTGCTGACCCGGCACGCGGTGGCGGCGCGGCCGCAGGACGTACAGGATCTGGCGCCGGCCTCGATCTGGGGTCTGGTGCGTGCGGCTCAGTCCGAGCACCCGGGCCGGATCACCGTGCTCGACCTCGACGGGGAGGCGTCGTCGCTGCTCGCGCTGGACTCCGCCCTGGCCACCGCGGAGCCTCAGCTCGCGTTGCGGGACGGGGTGGCGCACGTACCGCGGCTGACTCGGGGTACGACCGCCCTGCCGGAGGATTCCGGTACGCCCGGTGCCGCGGCCGTCCCGGTCGCTGCCGGGACGCTCGTCCTGTCCGGTGACGGCGACCTGGCGCAGGCCGCCGCCGAGTACTTCGTCCGGACCCAGGGCGTGCGGAGCCTGCTCCTCCTCGGCGCCGACACCGACTGGGCCGCCGCGTACGCCGCCGAGGGCGTCGACGTACGGATCGCCGACGGCACGGCCGCCGACCGCGAGGTCCTCGCCGCGGCCCTCGACGGGCTGCCCGCCGAGCGGCCGCCGGTCGCCGTGGTCCACGTCGCGCCGGAGACGCCGGGAACGGTGCTGCTGTCCACCGATCCCGAGCGGTTCGACGCCGGGCTGCGGGCCACCGCGGACGCCGCGTGGAACCTCCACGAGCTGCTGCTGGGCGTGGAGACGGCCTCGTTCACCGTTCTGGTGCCGGACGTGTCCGCCTCCTTCGGCGGTACCGGGCGGGCCGCCGCCGCGGCGGCGGGCGCCCACCTCGACGCGCTGGTCCTGCACCGGCGCGCCCTGGGCCTTCCGGGTACGTCGATCGCCTGGGGGCCGCGTGCCGTCACCCGGGACCCGGCCTCCCGCGGCCTGGCGCCCTTCCATGACGGGCACGTCGGCGAACTGCTGGCCCTCGCCCACCGCGACCCGGACCGCGCCGTGCTCGTCGCGGCCCGGCTGAGCCGGGCCGCGCTGGTGGAACAGGCCGAGGCGGCTCTGCTCCCGGCCGTGCTCGGCTCCCTGGTCCACGTCGTGCGCGGTGCCGCGGCGGGATCGGCCGCGGCCGCCGGGACCCTGGCGTCCACGCTGGCCGCGCTCGCCCCGGCCGAGCAGCTCCGTACCCTGCTCGACCTGGTGCGGGCGCAGGTGGCGGGGGTGCTGGGGCACTCGGCGCGGGACTCCGTCGATGCCTCACGGGCCTTCAAGGACCTCGGGTTCGACTCGCTGACCGCCGTCGAGCTGCGCAACCGGCTGAACACGGCGACCGGGCTGCGGCTGCCCACCACCCTGGTCTTCGACCACCCGTCCCCGGGGGCCCTGGCGGCCCACCTGCGCACGGAACTGGTCGGCGGGGCGGAGCGCGCGGACGGAACCGGGAGCCGCGGGGGTGCCCACGACGGCGAGCCCATCGCCATCGTGTCGATGGCCTGCCGCTATCCGGGCGGGGTCCGCACCCCGGAGGAGCTGTGGGAGGTGGTCGCGTCGGAGAGCGACGTGATCTCCCCGTTCCCGACGAACCGGGGCTGGGACCTGGACCGGCTCTTCGATCCCGACCCCGCGCACCCGGGTACCTCGTACGCCCGTGAGGGCGGATTCCTGCACGATGCCGACCAGTTCGACCCGGCGTTCTTCGGGATCAGCCCGCGCGAGGCGACGAGCATGGACCCGCAGCAGCGGCTGCTGCTGGAGACCGCGTGGGAGGCCCTGGAGCGGGCGGGCATCGACCCCACCTCCCTTCAGGGGTCGCGGACGGGGGTGTTCGCCGGGGTCGTCTACACGGACTACGGCTCGCGGGTGAAGCTCCCGGCCGACATGGAGGGGTACCTCGGGATCGGCAGCGCCGGCTCCATCGCGTCCGGCCGCATCGCGTACACCCTGGGCCTGGAGGGTCCGGCGGTGACGGTGGACACGGCGTGCTCCTCGTCCCTGGTGGCCCTGCACCTGGCGGTGCAGGCGCTGCGCAGCGGGGAGTGCGACCTGGCGCTGGCGGGCGGTGCGACCGTACTGGCCAATCCGGACATCTTCATCGGCTTCAGCCGGCAGCGCGGCCTCGCCCGGGACGCACGGTGCAAGGTCTTCGCCGCGGCCGCGGACGGCACGGCCTTCGGTGAGGGCGTCGGCCTGCTGCTGGTGGAGCGGTTGTCGGACGCCCGGCGCAACGGGCACCAGGTGCTGGCCCTCGTACGGGGGACGGCGACGAACCAGGACGGTGCCAGCAACGGGATCACCGCGCCGAACGGTCCTTCGCAGCAGCGGGTGATCCGGCAGGCGCTGGCCGATGCCGGGCTGACGGCCGCCGAGGTGGACGCGATGGAGGCCCACGGGACGGGGACGACGCTGGGCGACCCCATCGAGGCCCAGGCCATCGTGGCGACGTACGGCCAGGACCGGCCGGCCGAACAGCCCCTCTACCTGGGGTCGTTGAAGTCGAACATCGGGCACACCCAGGCCGCCGCCGGAGTCGGCGGGATCATCAAGATGGTCGAGGCCATGCGCCACGGCGTACTCCCGAAGACCCTGCACGTGGACGAACCCACCCCGCACGTCGACTGGGCCGCCGGCGCCGTCGAGTTGCTCACCGAGGCCCGGGAGTGGACGCCGAACGACCGGCCGCGCCGCGCCGGGGTCTCCGGCTTCGGAATGAGCGGAACGAACGCCCACGTGGTGCTGGAGGAGGCTCCGCCGATCGAGCCGGCCGAGGTCGCCCCGGCCGAAGTCGCCCCGGCCGGGGCCGTCGCCTCGCCGTGGGTGCTGTCGGGCCACAACGAGGCCGCCCTCGTGGACCAGGCCAGGCAGCTGAGGGAGTACGTCGGCGCGCACCCGGACGTCGAACTCGACGCACTGGCCCATGTCCTGGCCGGCGGCCGCTCGCTCCAGGACCGGCGGGCCGTGATCACCCACGACGGGCGTGCGGGGCTGGAGACGGCCCTCGACGCACTGATCGGCGGAAGCGATCACGCCGATGTGGTGCGGGGTGTGGTCACGCCGCTCGGCAAGACCGTGTTCGTGTTCCCCGGCCAGGGCTCCCAATGGGACGGCATGGCCCGCGAACTCCTCACCACCTCACCCGTCTTCGCCGAACACCTCACCCT
>NZ_JBIWFI010000059.1:20633-27843 GCF_044762985.1 Streptomyces sp. NPDC096339
ACCCACGGCACCCCCACCACCTGGCACACCACCCCCACCACCACACCCCCCAACCTCCCCACCTACCCCTTCCAACACCACCGCTACTGGCTGGAGGGCCCTGCCGCGCACAGTGACGCCGGGAGCCTCGGTCTGGACTCCACCGACCACCCCTTCCTGTCGGCCGTCACCACGCTGGCCGACGGAGACGCCCTCCTCCTCACCGGCCGGATCTCCGCGCACACCCACCCCTGGCTGGCCGATCACGCCGTTGACGGCACCGCGCTGCTCCCCGCGACGGCGCTCCTGGAGCTCGCCCTGCGCGCCGGGCAGCGCGTGGACAGTCACCGCGTCGACGAACTGACGCTGGAGGCACCGCTGTTCGTGCCGGAGCGCGGGAGTGTCCGCGTACAGGTGGCGGTGCAGGCGCCGGACTCCGACGGGCTGCGGCGGGTGTCGGTGCACTCGCGCCCCGACACGTCCGCCGAGCGGTCCGGGCAGGAGCCGGAGCCGTGGACGCGGCACGCCACCGGTGTGCTGGGCTCCCCCTCCGACGGCGCCCCCGCGCCCGCCGCCGACGCGGTCTGGCCGCCGGAGGGCGCCGAGGCCCTCGACGTGGACCACCTCTACGACGATCTGGCGGATCTCGGCTACGAGTACGGGCCGGCCTTCCGGAACCTCTCGGCCGCCTGGCGTTCGGGGGACACCGTGCACGCCGAGGTGGAGCTGGCGACGGAGTTCCACGGCGACGCGGAACGCTTCACCCTGCATCCCGCACTCCTCGACTCGGCCCTGCACGGCATGGGCCTGGGCGACTTCCTCGGCAGTGGCATCCGCCTGCCGTTCTCCTGGACCGGCGTCGAGCTGCGGGCCACGGCCGCCACGGCGCTGCGGGTGTCCATCGCCCCCGGTCCCGACGGCGCCGAGGACACCGTGACGGTGTCGGTCGCCGATCCGGCGGGCGCGCCCGTGCTGACCGTCGGGGCGCTGACGTTGCGCCCGGTCGACCCGGGTCGCCTGGGTGCCGTACGCAGGCCCTCGGGCGGGCTCCCCCTGTACGAGACGGTGTGGACCGAGCAGGAACGGCCGGATGCGGCACCCGCGGAGAGCGGTGCTCCGGAGCACGAGCTGCTCGACGCGACCGACGTCCCCGAGGGCTCGGCGCCCGAGGCGGTCCGCGCGGCCGTGTTCCGGGTGCTCGGGTGGCTGCGGGACTGGGCCGCGCGGGACACGGGCGAGGGCCGCCTGGTGGTGCTGACCCGGGGGGCCGTCGCCGCGGCTCCGGGTGACGCGCCGTCCCTGGCGGCGGCGCCCCTGTGGGGCCTCGTACGATCGGCCGCCACGGAGAACCCGGGCCGGGTCACCCTGGTCGACCTCGACGATCCGGCGGAGGGCTCGGCATCCCGCCGGGCGCTGGACGCCGCCCTCGCGACGGGTGAGCCGCAGTTCGCCCTGCGGGAGGGCCGTGTCCTGGTGCCCCGGCTGTCCCCGGTTTCCGGTGCTCCGCTGGCGCTGCCGCCGGCGGAGGGTGGTGCGTGGCGGCTGGAGACCCCGGGCGGCACTCCGGACGATCTGCGCGCCGCTCCCCATCCGGCGGCCGAGGCGGCACTGTCCGAGGGGCAGGTACGGATCGCCGTACGGGCGGCCGGGCTGAACTTCCGCGACGTGCTGACCGTCCTCGGCATGGTCCCGGGGGGCTCCCCGCTGGGCACGGAGGCGGCCGGAACGGTCCTGGAGACCGGGCCGGGCGTCGGCGACCTCGCGGTGGGCGACCGGGTGTTCGGCCTGGTGCCGGGTTCGGTGGGGCCGGTGGCGGTGGCCGACCGGCGTCTGCTGGCCCGTATCCCCGGGGGTTGGTCGTTCGCGCAGGCCGCCTCGGTGCCCGCCGTGTTCACCACGGCGTACTACGGGCTGGTCGAGCTGGCCGGCGTGCGTCCCGGCGAGCGGGTGCTCATCCACTCGGGGGCGGGCGGCGTCGGTCTGGCGTCGCTCCAGCTGGCCCGGCACCTGGGTGCCGAGGTGTTCACCACGGCGAGCCCGGCGAAGTGGGGCGCGCTGCGGGCGCTCGGGGTCGACGGGGCGCACCTCGCCTCCTCCCGGACGACCGACTTCGAGGGTGCCGTCCGGGCGGCGACGGACGGGGCGGGGGTGGACGTCGTCCTCAACTCGCTGACCGGCGGGTTCATCGACGCGTCGCTGCGCCTGCTCGGTCCCGGCGGCCGGTTCGTGGAGATGGGCATCGCCGATCTGCGCGACGCCGGGCGGATCGCGGCGGATCACGACGGTGTCCGCTACCAGCCGTTCGAGCTGCTGGACATGGATCCGGACACCGTGGGCGGCGTACTGCGGTCCGTCCTCGCCCTGTTCGAGCGGGGGGTGTTGCGGCCGCTGCCCGTCGAGACCTGGGACATCGGGCGGGCCCCGGACGCCTTCCGGTACTTCGCCCAGGCGAAGCAGGTGGGCAAGGTCGTGCTCACCGTCCCGCCGACCGGGGCTCCGGGAGCCGGGCGGCCCGGGACGGTGCTGATCACCGGCGGGACCGGCACCCTGGGATCCGCGCTGGCCCGTCACCTGGTGACGGAGCACGGCGTGAGCCGGCTGCTGTTGACCGGCCGCCGGGGCCCCGATGCCCCCGGCGCCCGGGAGCTGGCGCGGGAGCTGGAGGAACTGGGCGCCCGGGTGCGGATCGCGGCCTGCGACACCGCCGATCGGGACGCGCTCGCCGCGCTCCTGTCCTCGGTGGATCCGGCGCATCCCCTCACGGACGTGGTCCACGCGGCGGGTGTGCTGGACGACGGCGTGCTCGCCTCGCTGACCCCGGAGAAGACGGAGGCGGTGCTGCGGCCCAAGGCGGACGCGGCCTGGCACCTGCACGAGCTGACCCGGGAGCTGGACCTGTCCTCGTTCGTCCTGTTCTCCTCCGCCTCCGGCCTGCTCGGCGGCGCGGGGCAGGCCAACTACGCGGCGGCCAACGTGTTCCTGGACGCGCTCGCCGCGCACCGCCGCGCGCTCGGTCTGCCCGCCGTCTCGCTGGCCTGGGGCCTGTGGGAGGACGCCAGCGGCATGACCGGCCACCTGGACGGGGCGGACCTGGCCCGGATCGGCCGGGGCGGCCTCGTACCGATGTCCCTGTCCGAGGGCCTCGCGCTGTACGACGCCGCGCTGGAGGTCGGCCGCCCGCTGCTGGTGCCGGCGCCGCTGGACCTGGCGGGGCTGCGGGCCCGGGCGGCCGCCGGGGAGATCCCGGCGGTGCTGCGGGGGCTCGTGCGCGGCCAGACCGTGCGGCGGGCCGGCCAGGGCGTGCGGGCGTCGGCCCAGAGTCTGGGCGAACGACTGTCCGCGCTGCCCGGCCCGGAGCGCGAGCGCGCGGTGCTGACACTCGTACGGGAGCAGGTGGCGGCCGTGCTGGGGCACGGCGCGGCCGACGGCATCGCGGCGGACCGGGCGTTCAAGGAGATCGGCTTCGACTCCCTCACGGCGGTGGAGCTGCGCAACCGGATCGTGGCGGCGACCGGGCTGCGGCTGCCGACCACTCTGGTCTTCGACCACCCCACGCCCGAGGCGCTGTCCGGGCACCTGCTCGGACTGCTCGCGCCCACGGACGCGGCCGCAGACCTGGACCGGCTGCTGGCCTCGGTGACGGTCGACAGCCCCGGCTTCTCGACGCTGCGGGACCGGCTGCGGGCCGCCCTGTGGCGGTGGGAGGAAGAGGCGGGACCGGCCGGCGCGGAGGCCGCGGACGAGGACGGCGACCTGACCGACGCCACGGACGAGGAACTGTTCCGGGCTCTCGACGGGGAACTCGATGCGTCCTGACCCCGGCGGCCGGAGCGGCCGCACCCTCACCCACCGCCCGTATCCCAGGAAGAGAGTGCGACAGGCATGAGCAACGAGGAAAGGCTCCGCGACTACCTGAAGCGGGCCACCGCGGACCTGAAGGCGGCCAAGCGCCGGGTGAAGGAGCTGGAGGACAAGGAGCACGAGCCGATCGCCGTCGTCGCGATGGGCTGCCGTTTCCCTGGCGGCGTCGACTCCCCCGAGGCCCTGTGGCGGCTCGTGGCCGACGAGCGGGACGTGATCTCCGGGCTGCCCGTCGACCGGGGCTGGGACGTGGACGGGCTGTACGACCCCGATCCCGACCGGCCCGGGACCACGTACGCCCGCGAGGGCGGCTTCCTGCACGGGGCGGGCGCCTTCGACGCGCCGTTCTTCGGGATGGGCCCGCGTGAGGCGACGGCCACCGATCCGCAGCAGCGGCTGCTGCTGGAGGTGTCGTGGGAGACCTTCGAACGCGCCGGAATCGCCCCGGACTCGCTGCGGGGCAGCCGGACCGGGGTGTTCGCGGGCGTCGTCTCGCAGGCTTACGTCCCGCCTCCGGCCGAGGTGCCCGAGGGGTACGAGGGACACCTGATGACCGGCAACGCGACCAGCGTGGCGTCGGGGCGGATCGCCTACCACCTGGGTCTGGAGGGGCCGGCCGTCACCCTCGACACGGCCTGCTCGTCCTCGCTGGTCGCGATGCACCTCGCGGCGCGGTCGCTGCGCGCCGGGGAATGCGATCTGGCGCTGGCGGGCGGGGTGACCGTGATGGCGACCCCGCTGCTGCTGGTGGAGTTCAGCCGGCAGCGCGGCCTGTCGCCCGACGCCCGGTGCAAGGCCTTCGCGGCCGCGGCCGACGGGACGGGCTTCTCGGAGGGCATCGGCCTGGTGCTGCTGGAGCGGCTCTCCGACGCACGGCGCCACGGCCGCCGGATCCTCGCCGTGCTGCGCGGCTCGGCCGTCAACCAGGACGGGGCGAGCAACGGGCTCACGGCACCGAACGGGCCCACGCAGGAACGGGTCATCGCGCAGGCCCTGGAGTCGGCGCGACTGGCCCCGCAGCAGGTGGACGCGGTGGAGGCGCACGGTACGGGGACCCGGCTCGGCGACCCGATCGAGGCCCAGGCCCTGCTGGCGGCCTACGGGCAGGGCCGGCCGGCCGGCGAGCCGCTGCTGCTGGGGTCGCTGAAGTCGAACATCGGGCACACCCAGGCGGCCGCGGGGGTGGCCGGCGTGATCAAGATGGTCGAGGCCATCCGGCACGGGGTGCTGCCCCGGACCCTGCACGTGGACGAGCCCACGCCGCACGTCGACTGGTCGGCGGGGGCGGTGGAGCTGCTCACCAGGACCGTGCCGTGGCCGGACCGGGGCCGGGCGCGCCGGGCGGGGGTGTCCTCGTTCGGGATCAGCGGGACCAACGCGCACGTCATCCTGGAGCAGGCGCCGGTCGAGGCGGGGGCGCCCGCCCCCGAGCCGGATGCCGGCGGACGGGACGCCCCGACTCCCGTGCCCGCGCCCTGGCCCTTGTCGGCCCGTACGGAGGAGGCCCTGCGGGAGCAGGCCGCACGGCTGCTGTCCCGGCTGTCCCGGCCGGAGGGCTCCGGCACGGACCCGGGCACGGGCACGGGCACGGGCACGGACACGGACATGGACACCGGCCCCGGCACCGGCCCCGGCACCGGCGCGCAGGACGCGGCGGTCCCCACGAACGCGGCCGTCGGCCGGGCCCTTGCCCTCGGCCGGAGTCACCTGCGCCACCGTGCCGTGGTGCTGCCCGGCGACCGGGGCCCGGCGCTGGCCGCCCTGGCGGAGCTGGCCGCCGGACGGCCCTCGCCCCGGGTGGTGCGCGGCCTCGGCGGAGAACGTCCGCGGACCGCCTTCCTCTTCACCGGCCAGGGCAGCCACCGGGCCGGTACGGGGCGCGCCCTGTACGAGGCCCGGCCGGACTTCCGGGCGGAGCTGGAGGAGGTGTGCGCGGCCTTGGACACCCCGCTGGGGCGGCCCCTGCTTCCGGTGCTGCTGGCGGGGCCGGACACGCCCGAGGCGGCGCTGCTGGACCGTACGGAGTTGGCACAGCCGGCCCTGTTCGCCCTGGAGACGGCCCTGTTCCGGCTGCTGGGCAGGCTGCTGCCCGCCCCGGACTGGGTCGCCGGGCACTCGCTCGGCGGGATCACGGCCGTGGCGGCGGCCGGAGCGCTGTCCCTCGAGGACGCGGGCACCCTGGTGGTGGCCCGCGCCCGGCTGATGCAGGGACAGCCGACGGGCGGGGCGATGCTCGCCTGCGAGGTGTCCGAGGAGGAGATACGGGAACTGCTGGGCGCCTACGAGGGCCGGGTGGGGCCGGCGGCCCTCAACGGGCCTTCCTCCACCGTGGTTTCGGGTGACGCCGACGCCGTGGCGGAGATCGCCGCGGCCCTCGGGGTCCGACGGCGCAGGACGAGCCTGCTCCGGGTCGGCCACGCCTTCCACTCCCACCACATGGACGGGGCGCTGGAGCCGCTGCGGGACGTCGTGGCGGGCCTCCGGTTCCGGGAGCCCGCGCTGCGGATCGTCTCCGATCTGACCGGGCGGCCCGTGGGGTTGGAGGAACTCCGCGAACCGCGTTACTGGGCCGACCAGTTGCGCTCGCCGGTGCGGTTCGCAGCGGCGGTCACGGCACTGTCCGAGGCCGGGGTCACCGCCTTCGTGGAGGTGGGCCCGGACGCGGTGCTGACGCCGATGGTCGAGGCGGCCGCCCCGGCCGGCACCCGCCCCCTGGCGGTGCCGGTGCTCGTACGGGAGCGGGCGGAGGAGGATTCGCTCGCGGTGGCGCTGTCCCGGCTGCACGCGGCGGGAGCGACGGTGGACTGGGCCCGGTGGTACGGCGGGTCCCCTTCGGCCGGCGCCGACCTGCCCACGTACCCGTTCGAACGGCGGCACTACTGGTGGCCGGCCCGCGAGGCGGCGCCCCCGCAGGCACCCGTCCGGACGCCCGCACGGACGCCCGGACCGGAGCAGGCCCCGCAGGCTTCGCCGTCCTCGCCCGAGGCGGGGGTCATCTCCTACCTGAACCTGGTCCGCGTCCACGCCGCGGACGTACTGGGCCACGCCTCACCGGAGTCGATCGAGGAGGAGGACAACTTCCTGGACATCGGCTTCTCGTCCTTCACCGCGTTGGAGGTGCGCAACCGGCTGTGCGAGGCGACGGGCATGCTGCTGCCGCCCGTACTGCTCTACGACTACCCGACCCCGGCGGCGGTGGCCCGCTTCCTGGAGGAGCAGGAACAGGAGCAGGCCGCCTGACACACGCGGACGGGGGGGGGGGGGGGGGGGCCCCCCGCCCCCCCCCCGGGGGGGCCCCCGGGGGGGGGGGGGGGGGGGGGGGGGGGGGGGGCCGGGGGGGGGGGGGGGCGGGGGGGGGGGGGCCCGGGCT
>NZ_JBIWFI010000060.1:0-27021 GCF_044762985.1 Streptomyces sp. NPDC096339
GGAAGCTAAGCCTTTCAGCGCCGATGGTACTGCAGGGGGGACCCTGTGGGAGAGTAGGACGCCGCCGAACAATCATTGTGGGAAAGCCCCGCACCTTCTGGTGCGGGGCTTTTCTGCGTTTACGGGCCGGGTTGCCTTGATAGGCGCCGGCGGGCTCTCACCAGTCGGCGGGGTAGCTTTTCAGGCTGGTCGTGTCGAGGGTCCAGCGGCCGGCGGTGACGGTGTCGCCGAAGGCGTAGGGGACCGTCTTGCGGAAGCGGATGCCGTCGGGCCCGGATGAGGGGTCGCTGTGCACCGTGACGGTCCTCTTGTCCTTGCGCGGGTCGACCACGACGTACAGAGGGACGCCCATCCGCGGGTAGTCGTGCAGCTTGTCACGGATGTCGGTGAGTGAGTTCGTGCGTGAGACGACCTCCACCACCAGGAGGACATCGCGGGAGTTGACGACCTTCGCGGTGTCGTCCGTGTCCTCTTCGGCGATGACCATGAGATCGGGAACCTTGGTCAGGCCGGTTTCGGGATCGCCCATGTTCGTGTCGTTGAGGGCCATGACCTCTGGGGCCTGGGCCTCGATCTGGCGGCGCAACCGCACCACATTGAGCCCGTGCGGAGCTGTTGGGCTCATCATCGTGAGGAAGATCTGGCCGTCGGTGGTCTGAACCCTCCACTGGTCTTCGTGGTGCTCGGCCAGCTCCGCGAGCTGCTCCGCGAAGTCGTGCAGGCGGCGCATCTGCTCAGGGGTGAAGTCGGCCATGTGTCCTCCTGGTAGGTGCCCTGCCAGAGTAGCCGGCCGGGCACCCTTCTAGAGGCGGCCCGCGGCCTTCAGGGACAGGTAGGCGTCGGCCAGGGCGGGGGCCAGGGTGTCCGGGGTGGCGTCGACCACGTGGACGCCGTGGCGGGTGAGCTGGTCCGCGGTGCGGCGGCGCTGGGACTGGGACTGGGTGCCGGCCGCGGCCTCGTACACCGCTTCCGCGTCGCCGCGGGCCGCGGCCATGGTGGCGACGTGGGGGTCGGCGACGGAGGCCAGCAGGACCGTGTGGCGGGCCGTGAGCTGGGGGAGGACCGGGAGCAGGCCCTCTTCCACCGGCGCCGCGTCCAGGCTCGTCACGAGGACCACCAGGGAGCGCCGCGGGGCGCTGCGGAGGGCGGTGGAGACCAGGGTGCGGAAGTCCGTCTCGACCAGCTCCGGTTCGAGAGTGGCCATCGCGTTGACGAAGGACGGGAGGACGTCTGCGGCCGCGCGGCCCTGGACCTGGGCGCGGGGGCGGCGGTCGTGGGCCAGGAGGTCCACGCGGTCGCCGGCGCGGGTGGCCAAGGCGGCGAGGAGCAGGGCCGCGTCCATGGCGGAGTCCAGGCGGGGGGCGTCGCCGACGCGGCCCGCCGAGGTGCGGCCGGTGTCCAGGCAGATCAGGATGTGCCGGTCGCGTTCCGGTCGCCAGGTGCGGACGGCGACCTTCTGCTGGCGGGCCGTGGCTCGCCAGTCGATGGAGCGGGTGTCGTCGCCCGGGACGTAGTCGCGCAGGCTGTCGAACTCGGTGCCCTCGCCGCGGGTCAGGACGCTGGTACGGCCGTCCAGTTCGCGCAGGCGTGCCAGGCGCGAGGGGAGGTGCTTGCGGCTCGTGAAGGGCGGGAGGACACGGACGGTCCAGGGGATGCGGTGGGTGCCTTGACGGGCGAGCAGGCCCAGGGGCCCGTACGAGCGGATCGTGACGCGGTCGGCCTGGCGGTCGCCCCGGCGGGTGGGCCGCAGGCGGGTGGTGAGCCTGCGGCGTTCCCCCGAGGGGACGGTCAGGGCGTGGCGGGAGGCCGGGCCTTCCGTGCCGGGGAGCCAGCTGCTGGGGGGCCAGGCGTCGCGGATGCGGGCGCGGAGCGTGCGGGTGCCCGGGTTGGTGATGGTGAGGTGGACGTCCGCCGTCTCGCCCAGGCGGACCGAGGTGTCGCCCGAACGGGTCAGGAGGAGCGGGCGGACGGGTGCCGCGAGGGCGTGGTCGACCGCGCAGGCCAGTGCCAGCGGGGCGTTGACGGCGAGGATCCCCGTCCAGCTCGGTTCGAGGATGCCGACGGGGATGCTGCCGAGGGCCGCGAGCAGGGCGGCGCGTCCGGTGAGGGCCGCCATCAGCGCGGAACGGGGACGTGGGTGAGGATCGCGGTGATGACCGAGTCCGCGGTGACGCCTTCCATTTCGGCTTCCGGGCGCAGCTGGACGCGGTGGCGCAGGGTCGGGAGGGCCAGGGCCTTCACGTCGTCGGGGGTGACGTAGTCGCGCCCGGTGAGCCAGGCCCAGGCGCGGGCGGTGGCCAGGAGCGCGGTCGCGCCGCGGGGGGAGACGCCGAGGGTGAGGGACGGCGATTCGCGGGTGGCGCGGCAGATGTCGACGACGTACCCGGCGATCTCCGGGGAGACGGTGACGTGGGTGACTGCCTCGCGGGCCGCATCGAGTTCCGAGGGTCCCGCGACGGGGCGGACGCCCGCGGCGTGCAGGTCGCGGGGGTTGAAGCCGGCGGCGTGCCGGGTCAGTACGCCGATCTCGTCCTGGCGGGAGGGGAGCGGAACGGTGAGCTTGAGGAGGAAGCGGTCCAGCTGGGCTTCCGGGAGGGGGTACGTGCCCTCGTACTCGACCGGGTTCATGGTGGCGGCGACGAGGAAGGGCTCGGGGAGCGCGCGCGGGGTGCCGTCGACCGTGACCTGGCGTTCCTCCATGGCTTCGAGGAGGGAGGACTGGGTCTTGGGGGGCGTGCGGTTGATCTCGTCCGCGAGGAGGAGGTTGGTGAACACCGGGCCGTTCTGGAAGGAGAACTCGGCGGTGCGGGCGTCGTAGACGAGGGAGCCGGTGACGTCGCTCGGCATCAGGTCGGGGGTGAACTGGACGCGCTTGGTGTCGAGTTCGAGGGAGGCGGCGAGGGCCCGTACGAGGAGGGTCTTGGCGACGCCGGGGACGCCTTCGAGGAGCACGTGGCCGCGGCAGAGGAGGGCGACGACGAGACCCGTCACGGCCGAGTCCTGGCCGACGACGGCCTTGCCGATCTCCGTGCGGAGCGCTTCGAGGGAAGCGCGGGCGCTGTCAGCGGACGAGGCCGGGGCCGTGGCCGCGGACTCGGTGGCCGGGTACGTCATGACGTACGGACCTCTCTTTCGAGGGCGTCGAGGTGGTCGGCGAGCGCGACGAGCGCCGCGTCGTCGGAGGGTGTGGGGCCGAAGAGCAGGCCGGTCACGTCCTGCGGGCCGCCCGAGAGCCGGGCGGAGACCGCCGGGGCGAGGGCGGCGGGGTCGTGGGCCTGGGTGTGCGCGACGCCGGTGAGGGCGGCGAGGCGTTCGCGGGCGGCGGCGCGCAGCACGGTGGCGGCGCGGTCGCGGGCGCGGGCCTTCCGGTACAGGCGGGCGCGGCCCTCGGTGGCCTCGGAGGCGCGGATGGCGACGGGGAGCTTCTCGGTGACGAGGGGGCCGAGGCGGCGGGCGCGCCAGAGGGCGGCGAGCGCCGCGGCGACGAAGAGCTGGAGCAGGGCCCAGGACCAGCCGGCGGGGATGAGGTCGAGGAAGTCCGAGCGTTCGTCGGCGGTGCGGCTGTCGGCGTCGGAGTCCTCCAGGGTCGGCATGTACCAGACGAGGTCCGGGCGGGAGCCGAGGAGTTGGAGGGCGAGGGAGGCGTTGCCGTCGTCGGCGAGGCTCTCGTTGAGGAAGATGCTGCCGGAGCCGAGGACGACGGTGTCGCCGCCGTTGGTTCCCGTGGGCAGGACGAGGAGGGTGGGGTGGCCGTCGGAGGGGTAGCAGGCGGTGGCCCGGCCGCCGGGGTCGGTGTAGCGCATGCCGTCGCCGAGGGTGGCGCGGCCGGCGGTGGTGGCCGCGGGGAAGGCGCAGGCGGGGTCGAGGGTCTTCGGGTCGGCGTCGCCCTTGGTGCGGACGCCGGGTGCGAGCTCGGTGAGGGAGTGGCTGGTGGGTCCTATGAGGATGGTGCGGCCGCCGGAGAGGTCCGAGGCCCAGCGGATCCGCTGGCGCTGGATGACGCCGAGCCGGTCGGGGTCGGTGACCAGGAGGGTGGTGCGGGGGCCGGTCGCGGCGGCGGCCTCGCGGGCGGTCGTGACGACGCGGGTGGTGACGCCGCGCTCCTTGAGCAGCTCGGAGACGGCGCGGCTGCCGTAGGGGTCGGCGGAGCGGGGGTCCAGGAGGCCGTGGCGGGTGCCGGAGTTCAGGGCGGCGAGGATCGCGACGCCGGCGGCGAGCACACCGAGGAGGACGAGGCCGTTGCGGATACGGCGGATACGGCGGGCCCGGGCGGTGGCCTGCGGCAGGCTCGGCGGGGCGGCCTGCGGCCCGCTCGGCTGGGTTCCGGCGGGCCCGGGGGCGTGCCGGGGCTTCTCCTCGGGTGCCGAACCCTGCCAGGGGGTGGAAGGGGAGGCGACGGGTGCGTTCGGCGCCCGGCGGGGACGATCCGGCACGCCCCCGGCCCCGCCTGCATCGGGGGTTGCGTTGACCTCGGCCGTGGGCTCGTTGGGCGGGGTCATGCGGTGGGTCCCGTCAGGAGGGGCTTGGTACGGGTCAGGGTGGTGTCCAGGGCGCGCAGGCGGGCGTAGGTGTCGGCGTCGGCGGTGCGGCCGCCGTAGGTGACGTCGTCGAAGACGCGGGCTGCCGCGCGCAGCTCGGCGGTGTGGTCCGGGAGGGACACGGAGGCTTCGGCGGCGGCCTCGTCGGCGGTGCGGCCCGGGCGGGGGTCGAGGAGGGTGCGTTCCTCGAGGGAGCGGACGACGGCGCGCATGCGTTCCTGGACGGCTTCGCTCCAGCGGCCTGCGGCGGCGTGGGCCTCGGCGGCCGTGCGGTGGTCGGCGGCGCTGCGGATGCCGTCGTCGAAGAGGGCCTGGGCGGAGGAGGCGGTGCGGCGGGGGGCGCCCAGGCGCCACCACAGGGCCCCGATGGCCAGGAGGACCAGGACGGTGATGGCGAGCAGGCCGAAGCCGCCGCCGGGGGAAGCGCCGGAGGCGGAGTCGAGCAGGTTGCCGAGCCACTCGAAGAACCTGCGCAGCGCGCGGTCGAGCAGGCTCGGGTCGTTCTGGTGGTAGAGCGGCTTGGACAGTTCGCGTTCGGCCGCCTCACGGGCGGGGTCGCGCGGTGTCGTCACCGGTGGTGTGGCCGCAGTCGCTGCGGCGGTGATGAGGCCCCCCGTACTCATCATCTGTGGGTCAGCCTCCGTAGTTCTCGACGCCTGCCGCGCGGGCGAGCTCCAGGTCGAGGCCCTCGCGGCGGATGCGCTGGTCGACGTAGAGGAGGACGGTGACGCCGGACTGGATCGGCAGGACGACCGCCTGCGCGATGATCCCGCCGATGGAGGTGAGGATCAGCGGTCCCCAGGCGGTCTGGGCGAGGGGGTCCCGCATGGCGGACAGGCCCTCGCCGAAGACGGTGAAGCCGATCATCTGGAGGGGAAGGATGATGATCATCGCGAAGATGACGGTGATGATCGCGGTCAGCAGCGTGATGCCGAGGATCCGCCACCAGGCGCGGCTGACGAGCTTGGAGGAGCGGGCAAGGGACTTCAAGACCGTCCCCCGCTCCAGCATCAGCGCGGACGAGGCCAGGCTGAACTTGATCCACAGCCAGGTGAACAGCCCGAGGCAGAGGAGGACGGCGAGGGCGATCAGGCCGGGGTTCCCGGTGAAGGCCACGGGCACGATGAGCACCACACCGAGGAGCACGGAGCCCAGGATCAGCAGCAGGGTGAGGCCGATCAGGCGCAGCAGCTGCGGGCGGGCGTCGCGCCAGGCCTCGGAGACCGAGGAGTGCTGACCGAGCACCGCCCGACTGAAGATCATCGTGAGCATCGCGGTGACGATGATCCCGCCGGCGAGGTCGAGGAGCTGTACCGCCGCGTTCACCGGCAGGTTGCCGCCCAGGTTGCCGAGCAGTTCCGAGGGCGTCACCGGCCCCCGGTCCGAGGAGAGGGCGAGGTTTTCCATCAGGAACTTCTGCGCGAGCAGGGTGAGCACCTGGACCACGGTGGCCACGACCAGGGTGATCGGCAGGACCGAGCGCCAGTGGGCGCGCATGGTGGCGACCGCGCCGTCGAGGATCTCGCCGAGGCCCAGAGGGCGCAGGGGGATCACTCCGGGCTTGGCGGCGGGGGGCTGGCCCCACTGGCCGGGGCCGCCCGGGTAGCCGTACTGGCCGCCGTACCGGGGCGGCTGAGGGGGGTGTCCGCCCCAGCCCCCGCCCTGCTGGGCCGGCGGCGGGTCCTGGCCCGGGGCGGGGCTCTGCCACTGGCCGGGCGGCGGCTGCTCGGCGGACCACTTCGGTGCGTCGGCGGGCTGCGTCGGAGGCTGCGGCTGCTCGCCGGGGGTCTCCGGGCGCTCGCCGTCGGACGGGGAGGACCCGGGCGTGGCCCAGCCCGGCGAGTCGTTCATCGTCGCTCCTTCACGTGCACCTGCTGTGGCGGGGGCGCTGGTCGGCTGCCATCGTGCCACGTGGGGTCCACGAACGGACCGGCCGTCCCCCCGGATCTCCGGCAGCCCGTACCTTCAATTGTCACCCGGATCCGGGGCAGACTGGTCGACCTGTTCTCCACGCAGGTCCGAGGGGCGATTTCCAGCCCTTTTGGCTGTGGGACAGCTCACCGCCAGGTAACGATTAGCTAATGGGATGATGTCAACCATGAAGGGACGCGTCCTCGTCGTCGACGACGACACCGCGCTGGCCGAGATGCTCGGCATTGTGCTGCGTGGAGAAGGTTTTGAGCCGTCGTTCGTAGCGGACGGTGACAAGGCACTCGCTGCCTTCCGGGAGGCGAAGCCGGACCTGGTGCTGCTCGACCTCATGCTTCCGGGTCGGGACGGCATAGAGGTCTGCCGCCTGATCCGGGCGGAGTCGGGTGTGCCGATCGTCATGCTCACCGCCAAGAGCGACACGGTGGACGTGGTCGTGGGCCTGGAGTCCGGGGCCGACGACTACATCGTCAAGCCGTTCAAGCCGAAGGAGCTGGTGGCCCGCATCCGGGCCCGCCTGCGCCGGTCGGAGGAGCCCGCGCCCGAGCAGCTGGCCATCGGTGACCTGGTCATCGACGTGGCCGGGCACTCGGTCAAGCGGGACGGTGCCTCCATCGCCCTGACCCCCCTCGAGTTCGACCTGCTGGTCGCGCTCGCCCGCAAGCCCTGGCAGGTCTTCACCCGCGAGGTGCTGCTGGAGCAGGTCTGGGGCTACCGGCACGCGGCGGACACCCGACTGGTCAACGTGCACGTGCAGCGACTGCGCTCCAAGGTCGAGAAGGACCCGGAGCGCCCCGAGATCGTTGTGACGGTGCGCGGTGTCGGCTACAAGGCCGGACCGAGCTGACGTGCAGTCCGGCAAGGCCCGGAGCGGTTCCCGGTGGGGAGCGCTGCGGGGCGGCAGGCTGCTCCAGGACGGGGCGCCCGGCGGTCCGCTGCTGCGGCTGTGCGTACGACTCGTACGCCGGCCGCTGCTTCCGGCTGTCCGGCTGTGGCGGCGCAACATCCAGCTGCGGGTGGTCGCCGCCACCCTGCTGATCTCGCTCTCCGTGGTCCTCGCGCTCGGCTTCGTCGTCATCGCCCAGGTGAACAGGGGCCTCCTCGAGGCGAAGGAGGGGGCGGCGCAGAGCCAGGCCGCGGGAGGGTTCGCGGTCGCACAGGAGAAGGCCAACGCACCGGCGACCGTGGACGGACCCGACGCCGCCGACAGCAAGGTCGGCCGGGACGCCAGCACCTGGATGAACTCGCTCGTCAAACAGCTCGCCAGCGGCGGCCAGACCGCCTTCGAGGTCGTCGCGCTCGGCGCGGGGACCGGTGAGCAGGCGCTGCCCGGCGCGCAGGGCGTCAAGGGCGCCCGGGCCTCCGGCAACGTCGACCCGACCGCGAGCGTCCCGCTGTCGCTGCGGCGGGCCGTCAACCGCGGCACCGGCACCTTCAAGACCTTCTCCGAGATCCGCTACACCAGCGGGACGGGGCACAAGGCCCCGGAGCCCGCGCTGGTCGTCGGCAAGCGGCTCACGGACATCAACGGGGACCCGTACGACCTGTACTACCTCTTCCCCCTGACCCAGGAGGAGGAGTCCCTCACCCTGGTCAAGAGCACGATCGCCACCGCGGGCCTGTTCGTCGTCGTACTGCTCAGCGGTATCGCCTGGCTCGTCGTACGGCAGGTCGTGACGCCGGTGCGGATGGCCGCCGGGATCGCCGAACGGCTCTCGGCCGGGCAGCTCCAGGAACGGATGAAGGTCACCGGCGAGGACGACATCGCACGCCTGGGCGAGGCCTTCAACAAGATGGCCCAGAACCTCCAGCTCAAGATCCAGCAGCTGGAAGAGCTCTCCCGGATGCAGCGCCGCTTCGTCTCGGACGTCTCGCACGAGCTGCGCACCCCGCTGACGACGGTGCGGATGGCCGCAGACGTCATCCACGACGCCCGCGTCGACTTCGACCCGGTGACCGCGCGGTCGGCGGAGCTGCTCGCCGGGCAGCTGGACCGCTTCGAGTCGCTGCTCGCGGACCTGCTGGAGATCAGCCGCTTCGACGCGGGCGCCGCCGACCTCCAGGCCGAACCCATCGACCTGCGGGACGTCGTGCGCCGCGTCATCGACGGCGCCGAGCCGCTGGCCGAGCACAAGGGCACCCGGATCCGGGTGCTCGGTGACACCCAGCCCGTCATCGCCGAGGCCGACGCCCGGCGCGTGGAGCGGGTGCTGCGCAACCTCGTCGTCAACGCCGTGGAGCACGGCGAGGGCCGCGACGTGGTGGTCCGGCTCGCGTCCGCGGGCGGGGCCGTCGCCGTGGCCGTACGGGACTACGGCGTCGGGCTCAAGCCCGGCGAGGCCACCCGCGTCTTCAACCGCTTCTGGCGGGCCGACCCGGCGCGGGCCCGCACGACCGGCGGTACCGGCCTCGGCCTGTCCATCGCCGTCGAGGACGCCCGGCTGCACGGCGGCTGGCTCCAGGCGTGGGGCGAGCCGGGCGGCGGTTCGCAGTTCCGTCTGACCCTGCCGCGCACCGCGGACGAGCCGCTGCGCGGGTCGCCGATCCCGCTGGAACCGGAGGACTCCCGGGCCAACCGGGCCAGGGCCGCCGCCGAGGCGGCCGGCAGCGCGGCGCCCTCCCGGCCCGCGGAGGCCGCCGACCGCTCGGCGATCCCGCCCAGGTCGCCGATGGCCGGGGCGGTGCCCGTACCGGCCGATCCGACCGCCCTGCCGGGGAACGGGGCCCGGGTCGTGGCCCGGCCCGCCGAAGACGCGCCCGCCGAAGACGCGCCTGCCGGGCAGGCGGAGAGGGAGGACCGACCCGATGGACGCTGAGCCCAGGAGCGCGCGCATCGTACGGGCGTGCGCCCTCGGCGGGGCCGGCCTGCTCATGGCCGGCTGCGCCTCCATGCCCACGCACGGGGAGATCCGTTCCGTGCAGGGCTCGCAGGGCGTCGACTCGCAGGTGCGGGTGTTCGGCGTGCCGCCCGCGGACAAGGCCGGCCCGGCCGAGATCGTCAAGGGCTTCCTGGAGGCCATGACCAGCGACGACCCGCAGCTGGAGACGGCCCGCAAGTACCTCACCGAGGACGCCTCGAACAGCTGGAAGCCCGGCTCCACCGTCACCGTGCTCAAGTCCGGCCTCGGCCGCTCGCCCGTCGCCGGCGAGAAGGACCCGGACGAGCCCCGCTGGAAGGTCACCGGCGAGAAGCTCGCGACCGTGGACGAGCGCAGCGCTTACCAGCCGGAGACCGGCGGCGGGAAGTACGAGTGGGTCCTCCAACTCGTCCAGGAGAACAAGCAGTGGCGGATCGCGAACCCGCCCAAGAGCCTCGTGCTCAGCGAGTCCGACTTCCAGCGCATCTACATGCCCGTCAACAAGTACTACTTCGCGGGCAGTGCGCTCGTCGCCGACCCCGTCTACGTGCGTCAGCGGGCCGACCCGGACTCGCGGATGGACCCGACCACGCAGACCGTTCAGTCGCTGCTCTCCGGGCCCTCCAACTGGCTCGGCCCGGTCGTCGAGTCCAGCTTCCCGACGGGCACGGAACTGCGCGAGGGCACCAAGTCCCTTTCCTACGACGGCCAGAACACGCTGCGCGTGCCGCTCAACGAGAAGGCGGAGAACGTCACGCAGCCGCAGTGCAAGAAGATGGCCACTCAACTCCTTTACTCCGTAAAAGACCTGACGGGCTCCCGGCTCGACCAGGTCGAACTGCTGCGCTCCGACGGCAAGTCATCGCTGTGCTCGGTGAACGACTCGATGGCGGGCACGATCGCGGGGCGGCCCAAGGCCCCCGAGTACCAGTACTTCGTCGACAACGAGAAGCGGCTGGTCCGCATGAAGCTCGACAGCGCGAGCGAGGACCAGCAGCCGAAGCCCGAGCCGGTGCCGGGGCCGCTGAGCACCCCCGTGCCCTTCTCGGTCGGCTCGGCCGCCGTGACGTACGACGAGAGGCGCGCGGCCGTGGTCTCGGAGGACGGGCACGGCCTGTACGTGGTGCCGATGTCCGGGGTCGGCCCCATGCCGCAGGTGCCGGTGGTCACGAGCAAGGGGGCCAAGGCGGAGGCCCTGACCGCGCCCAGCTGGGACGCGGCCGGTGATCTGTGGGTCGCGGACCAGGATCCGCAGCACCCCGGCCTGTGGCGGGTGCCGGGCGGGGTCGGGACCCCGGAGAAGGTGCAGGTGGCGGGGCTCAACGACCGGAAGATCACCTCGCTGAAGGCCTCCGCCGACGGGGTGCGGATCGCGCTGCTCCTGGAGGAGACCGGCGGCCGCAAGAGCCTGTGGGTGGGGAGGATCGAGCGACCCGACGCCAAGGCGAACGCGGAGTCGGTGTCGGTGCGCGAGCTGCGGCCCGCGGCCCCGCAGATGGCGGACGTGACGGCGATGAGCTGGGCGCCGCGCGGCCGGCTGCTGGTGGTGGGCCGGGAGAGCCGCGGGGTCGTGCAGGCCCGGTACATGCTGGCCGACGGCTCGATGGTCGCGGCGAGCCTGCCCGGGGCCACCGGGCTGGTGGCGGTCGCGGTGGCCGTCTCCGAGGAGGAGGCGAAGCCGAAGCCGGTGGTGGGCTACTCCAAGGAGGACGGCATCGTCTGGCTGCCGCCGGGGGCGCAGTGGCGCACGGTGGCGGCGGGCGGCCGGGCTCCGGTGTACCCGGGCTGACCGGGGCCTGACCTGCTTGACCCGGCCGGGCCGGCTGGCTCGGCCGGCCCGGCCGACATCTCTGACCTGCGGATTCGTGGTTGTCCACAGGGGTGGCGGGTGTGGGCGCGGTCCGGCAGGGTGGAGTCATGCGGGGGTGGTGGCAGGAGCTGTCCGGGCTGGTCCTGCCGGACGACTGCGCCGGGTGCGGCGCCGCCCGGGTGCTGCTGTGCGGCCGCTGCCGGGAGGCGCTGAGCGGGGCCGGGGCGGGCCGCGTACGGCCCTCGCCGGCGCCCGAGGGGCTTCCGGTGGTGCACGCGGCCGCCGTCTACGAGGGCCCCGTACGGGCGGTGCTGCTGGCGCACAAGGAGCGCGGAGCCCTGCCGCTGGCCGGGGCGCTGGGCCGCGCCCTGGCGGCGGCGGTCCTGGCGGGCGCAGACGGGCCGGGGGAGGGCGAGCTGGCCCTGGTACCCGTGCCCTCGGCCCGGCGGCAGGTGCGGGCGCGCGGGCACGATCCGGCGCGCAGGATCGCGCTGGCCGCGGCGGGGAGGCTGCGGCGGGCCGGTGTTCCCGCGCGCGTGGCTCCCGTACTGCGGCTGAGGCGGGCGGTGGCGGACCAGGCGGGGCTGGGGGCCGGGCAGCGCCGGGAGAACCTCGCCGGGGCGCTGGAGGTGCGCCGCGGCGGGGTGCGGGCGGTGGCGGGCGCGGCCGTCGTGCTGGTCGACGACCTCGTCACCACCGGGGCCACGCTGGCGGAGGCGGCCCGGGCCGTGCGCGCGGCGGGGCCGGGGGCGGCCGGGGCCTCACCGCGGGCGGCTGTGGTCGCCGCGACCTCCGGCTACTCGAAGAGAGCAAAAGTCTCGTGAATACATTTGGAACTGCTGGGGAAGGCCCATCGTTGCAGGTAGTAAGAGAGATCAGTGACGGGATCGGAAGAACGTCCCGGTAGCGGGTGCCGACAACCGTCATAGAGGGATATGTTCGGTTGTAAGGACTGGCGAGCCTTGGGCCCGACGCATCGCGGTCTCTCGACTCCGAAGTCGGTGGGGTGTAGATCTTGCCGATGGGGGAGGAGGAGGTGGAAGTCGCCAAGTCCGTGGCTCCGGCCTTCACCGGAGCCTGGTGCGAAAGGGAGACGCTTCGCCCCATGAGGCGGAGCTATCCGGGAACGGAGTTCTGCGTGGACATCGTCGTCAAGGGCCGTAAGACCGAAGTGCCCGAGCGGTTCCGCAAGCACGTGGCCGAGAAGCTGAATCCTGAGCGGATCACCAAGTACGACGGCAAGGTGATCAGCGTGGACGTCGAGGTGTCCAAGGAGCACAACCCGCGTCAGGCCGACCGTTCCGACCGCGTGGAGATCACCCTCCGCACGCGGGGCCCGGTGATCCGTGCCGAGGCTGCGGCCACCGACCCGTACGCGGCGCTGGACCTGGCTCAGGACAAGCTGGAGGCCCGGCTGCGCAAGCAGCACGACAAGCGCTACACGCGCCGCGGCAACGGACGTCTCTCGGCGGCGGAGGTCGCCGACGTCGTACCGGGTGCCGCAACACTCAACGGCAGTGGTCAGCCGGTCGGCGAGGAGAAGGCGAACGGGGTACCGATCACCCGGATCGGATCCATCGAGGTGCAGGGCGAAGGCCCCCTCATCGTCCGAGAGAAGACCCACTCGGCCGCACCCATGTCGCTCGACCAGGCTCTTTACGAGATGGAACTGGTCGGCCACGACTTTTATCTGTTCGTCGACGCCGAGACCAAGCTGCCCAGCGTCGTCTACCGCCGTCATGCCTACGACTACGGCGTCATCCACGTGAACCCCGACGGTGCCTCCAGCTCTGAGGAACCGCGAGGCGGCGCCGGCGGCGCGCTCGGCGGCTGATACCGATCATTCGTCGCCCCTGCGGTTCGCTCATGCGTCCGCAGGGGCACCTGTGTGACGGGTATGCGCCATGCATGGCCGTCGGGTGCCCCCGTGTCGTGGTGCGGGCATGGAATCATGGCGGTCAGTCAACCGATGGCGGTGTTCGTCCGGTTGGTCCGGCGGTTGAGCACATGCAGGGGGAGGAACGATGGCGGACAGCTTCGGGCCGGTACGCGGTGACGGCGGCGCGGACTGTCGTGACGCGGACGGGGCGGCTTTGGGGGAAGCGGCCGGTTCGCGGGGCGGGGAGCCCATCCGGGTGCTCGTGGTCGACGACCACGCGCTGTTCCGGCGGGGGCTGGAGATCGTCCTCGCGCAGGAGGAGGACATCCAGGTCGTCGGCGAGGCCGGAGACGGGGCGGAGGCCGTGGACAAGGCGGCCGATCTGCTGCCGGACATCGTGCTGATGGACGTACGGATGCCCAGGCGCGGCGGGATCGAGGCGTGCACCTCGATCAAGGAGGTGGCACCCTCCGCGAAGATCATCATGCTGACGATCAGCGACGAGGAGGCCGACCTCTACGACGCGATCAAGGCGGGCGCGACCGGGTACCTCCTGAAGGAGATCTCGACGGACGAGGTGGCGACGGCCATCCGGGCCGTCGCGGACGGGCAGTCGCAGATCAGCCCGTCGATGGCCTCGAAGCTGCTCACCGAGTTCAAGTCGATGATCCAGCGGACCGACGAGCGCCGGCTGGTGCCGGCGCCGAGGCTGACGGACCGGGAGCTGGAGGTCCTCAAGCTGGTCGCCACCGGCATGAACAACCGGGACATCGCCAAGGAGTTGTTCATCTCCGAGAACACCGTGAAGAACCACGTCCGCAACATCCTGGAGAAGTTGCAGCTGCACTCCAGGATGGAGGCCGTGGTCTACGCGATGCGGGAGAAGATCCTCGAAATCCGCTAGTCGCCTCCGGCGGGGTCGGCGGGGCTGGTGTGTGCCGACTGCGGGTCGTGCGTGGCCGGTCGCGCGGTTCCCCGCGCCCCTGACGGGGCGCGGGCCTCGGTCAGGTGCCCAGCGCCGCCAGCTCGGCCGTCACCGCCGCGGCCTCTGCGGCGTTCTGCGCGCGCTCCACGCGGACCGCGTCGCAGCCCACCCACTCCGCGGCCTCCCGCAGGGCAGCGGCCATCACGGGGGCCGCCTTGGGCGTGGTCAGGGAGAGCTGCCGGGCGACCAGGGTGCGGCCCTCACGGGCCGGGTCGACGCGGCCCTGGAGCAGGCCGCCCGCCAGCAGCGGCATCGCGAAGTACCCGTGTATCCGCTTCGGCTTGGGGACGTACGCCTCCAGGCGGTGGGTGAAGTCGAAGATCCGCTCCGTGCGCGGACGGTCCCACACCAGGGAGTCGAACGGCGAGAGCAGCGTGGTGCGGTGGCGGCCCCGGGGGACGGTGGCCAGCGCCGCCGGGTCGGCCCACGCCGGCTTGCCCCAGCCCTCCACCTCGACCGGGACCAGCCCGGAATCCGCGACCACCGCGTCGAACTCCTCGCCCTTCAGGCGGTGGTAGTCCGCGATGTCGGCGCGGGTGCCGACGCCGAGGGACCGCCCGGCCAGCGCGACCAGGCGGCGCAGGCACTCGCGGTCGTCGAGGTCGTCGTGGAGCAGGGCGTCGGGGACGGCGCGCTCGGGCAGGTCGTACACCCGCTTCCAACCCCGGCGCTCGCTGCACACCACCTCGCCGGTGTCGAGCAGCCACTCCACCGCGATCTTGGTCTCGGACCATTCGAACCACTCGCCGCCGTTCTTGGCGCCGCCCAGTTCGGTGGAGGTCAGCGGGCCGTCGGCCTTCAGGCGGTCCAGGACCGTCTTCGTCGAGCGTTCCTTGTCCTGGAGGTGGTGCCAGCGGTGGCCGCGGGCCCGCCGCGCGCGGCGCCGGAAGGCGAAATGCGGCCATTCCTCGATGGGCAGGATGCAGGCCGCGTGCGACCAGTACTCGAAGGCGTGGCGGTCCGACCAGTACGCCTTCTCGACCGTCTCCCGGCCGACGGCGCCCAGGCGCGCGTACGGGATCAGCTCGTGCGAGCGGGCCAGGACGGAGATGGTGTCGAGCTGGACCGCGCCCAGGTGGCGCAGGACCCCGCGGACCCCGCCGCGGCGGTCGGGCGCCCCGAGGAAGCCCTGCGCGCGCAGGGCGATCCGGCGGGCCTCGTCGGCGGAGAGGGACACGGTCGGCGGCGGCACGCTGGTCATGCGCCGAAGCCTAGGCGGCCCCACTGACAGCGGGCCCGTACGGGAGGCGGGAAGGCAGGCCGAGGTCGGACGGCAGCAGCGCCCCGGCCCAGCAGTCCAGCAGCGCGCCGTCGTGTTCCATCCCGGCGTGCGCGGGCTCGTAGGGGACGGGCACCGAGATCCAGCGCTGGATCTCGGGATCCTGGCAGGCGGCGTGCACCTCGGCCGCGTCCCCGGGGGTGTGGGGGCGCAGCACGAGGCGCTCGGTGTACAGCGTGATCGGTTCCATGACCTGCGATTCCGTCGGGGATCTAGCCGGCGTTCGACGTCAGGTAGGGCACCGCGGAGGTCAGGCCGAGGTCCGAAGGCAGCAGGGCGCCCACCCAGGAGTCGCGCACGGTGCCGGAGCGGAGCAGGGATGCCCGCAGGAGCCCCTCCATGCGGAAGCCCGCCTTCTCGGCGACGGCCCGCGAGCCGTCGTTGCCGACCTCGGCGCGCCACTCCAGGCGTACGGCGCCCAGCTCGGTGAAGGCCCAGCGTGCGACGGCGGTGACGGCCTCGGTCATGTAGCCGCGTCCGCGGTGCTCCTTCGTCGCCCAGTAGCCGACCTCGTACGACTTCTCCCCGAAGGCCTCGTGCACGTGGACGCCGACGGCGGCGACGAGCGGGCCGCCCTCGCCGAGGCGGACGGCGAAGGAGTAGCCGGTGTCGTCGCGCCAGCCGTTCGGCACCAGCTCACCGACGAAGCCGCGGGCGTGCGCGCGCTCGTAGGGGGAGGGGACCATCGTCCAGCGCTGGATGTCCGGGTCCTGGGCGGCCGCGTACACCTCGTCCTCGTCCGAGGGGGTGAAAGGCCGCAGGTCGAGGCGGTCCGTGGTCAGTGTGGTGGGCTCCATGAAGCGGATTCTGCTGCCATCGCGTGTCGCCGGGCGAACACTTTTCGGGAATCTCGCGGGGGAAGCGGCACCTTCCGTGTCACCCGTACGTTCTCAATACGGGCACCCGCGCCCTCGCGGCTACGGCGGACCTCCCGGCGCGACCACGTCCTCGCTTACGATGGCCGTTACGGTGGGGCCCACCTGCCGTGCCCGTGTACGTACAGTGCCCAGGCCCGACCGGCAAGGAGACAAACCTCGGTGTCCGTCTTCAACAAGCTCATGCGTGCAGGCGAAGGCAAGATCCTGCGCAAACTGCACCGCATCGCGGACCAGGTCAACTCCATCGAAGAGGACTTCGTCAACCTCTCCGACGCCGAGTTGCGGGCGCTCACTGACGAGTACAAGCAGCGTTTCCAGGACGGCGAGAGCCTGGACGACCTGCTGCCCGAGGCCTTCGCCACGGTGCGCGAGGCCGCGAAGCGCGTGCTCGGCCAGCGCCACTACGACGTGCAGATCATGGGTGGCGCGGCGCTGCACCTCGGCTACGTGGCCGAGATGAAGACCGGTGAGGGCAAGACCCTCGTCGGCACGCTGCCCGCCTACCTGAACGCGCTGTCCGGCAAGGGCGTCCACCTGATCACGGTGAACGACTACCTGGCCGAGCGCGACTCCGAGATGATGGGCCGCGTCCACAAGTTCCTGGGCCTGTCCATCGGCTGCATCCTGGCGAACATGTCGCCGGCGCAGCGCCGTGAGCAGTACGCCTGCGACATCACCTACGGCACGAACAACGAGTTCGGCTTCGACTACCTGCGCGACAACATGGCCTGGTCGCAGGACGAGCTCGTCCAGCGCGGCCACAACTTCGCCGTGGTCGACGAGGTCGACTCGATCCTCGTCGACGAGGCCCGCACCCCGCTGATCATCTCCGGCCCGGCGGACCAGGCCACGAAGTGGTACGCGGACTTCGCCAAGCTCGTGACCCGCCTGACCAAGGGCGAGGCCGGTCAGCCGCTCAAGGGCATCGAGGAGACCGGCGACTACGAGGTCGACGAGAAGAAGCGGACCGTCGGCATCCACGAGGCCGGTGTCTCCAAGGTCGAGGACTGGCTCGGCATCGAGAACCTCTACGAGTCGGTGAACACCCCGCTCGTCGGCTACCTGAACAACGCCATCAAGGCGAAGGAACTGTTCAAGAAGGACAAGGACTACGTCGTCATCGACGGCGAAGTCATGATCGTCGACGAGCACACCGGCCGTATCCTCGCCGGCCGCCGCTACAACGAGGGCATGCACCAGGCGATCGAGGCGAAGGAAGGGGTGGACATCAAGGACGAGAACCAGACCCTCGCCACGATCACCCTGCAGAACTTCTTCCGCCTGTACTCGAAGCTGTCGGGCATGACCGGTACGGCCATGACCGAGGCCGCCGAGTTCCACCAGATCTACAAGCTCGGCGTCGTCCCGATCCCGACGAACCGTCCGATGCAGCGCATGGACCAGGCCGACCTGATCTACCGCACCGAGGTCGCCAAGTTCGCCGCCGTCGTCGACGACATCGCGGAGAAGCACGAGAAGGGCCAGCCGATCCTCGTCGGTACGACGTCGGTCGAGAAGTCCGAGTACCTCTCCCAGCAGCTGTCCAAGCGCGGCATCCCGCACGAGGTCCTCAACGCCAAGCAGCACGAGCGCGAGGCCGTGATCGTCGCCCAGGCCGGCCGCCGCGGCGCCGTCACCGTCGCCACGAACATGGCCGGTCGCGGTACCGACATCAAGCTCGGCGGCAACCCGGACGACCTCGCCGAGGCCGAGCTGCGCCAGCAGGGCCTGGACCCGGAGGAGCACATCGAGGAGTGGGCGCACGCCCTTCCCGCGGCGCTCACCCGGGCCGAGGCGGCCGTGAAGGCCGAGTTCGAGGACGTCAAGGAGCTCGGCGGGCTGTACGTGCTGGGCACCGAGCGCCACGAGTCGCGCCGTATCGACAACCAGCTGCGCGGCCGCTCCGGCCGACAGGGCGACCCGGGCGAGTCCCGCTTCTACCTGTCGCTGGGCGACGACCTGATGCGCCTGTTCAAGGCGCAGATGGTCGAGCGCGTCATGGCCATGGCCAACGTGCCGGACGACGTGCCGATCGAGAACAAGATGGTGACGCGCGCGATCGCGTCGGCCCAGTCGCAGGTCGAGACCCAGAACTTCGAGACGCGCAAGAACGTCCTGAAGTACGACGAGGTCCTCAACAGCCAGCGCGAGGTCATCTACCGGGAGCGCCGCCGCGTCCTGGAGGGCGAGGACCTCCAGGAGCAGGTCCGCTTCATGATGGACGACACGATCGACGCGTACATCGCGGCCGAGACGGTCGAGGGCTTCGCCGAGGAGTGGGACCTGGAGCGCCTGTGGGGCGCCTTCAAGCAGCTCTACCCGGTGAAGGTCACCATCGACGAGCTGGAGGACGCGGCGGGCGACCGCGCGGGCATCACCGCCGAGTTCATCGCGGAGTCCGTCAAGGACGACATCCACGAGCAGTACGCGGCGCGCGAGAAGGCGCTCGGCTCCGACATCATGCGTGAGCTGGAGCGGCGCGTGGTGCTGTCGGTGCTGGACCGCAAGTGGCGTGAGCACCTGTACGAGATGGACTACCTGCAGGAGGGCATCGGCCTGCGGGCGATGGCCCAGAAGGACCCGCTGGTCGAGTACCAGCGCGAGGGCTTCGACATGTTCAACGCCATGCAGGAGGGCATCAAGGAGGAGTCCGTCGGCTACCTGTTCAACCTGGAGGTCCAGGTCGAGCAGCAGGTCGAGGAGCTTCCGGTGCAGGACGCGGCGCCTTCGCTGACGAAGGAGCCGGTGCCGGCGGCGCGTCCGGAGATCCGGGCGAAGGGGCTGGACGCCCCGCAGCGGGCGGAGCGGCTGCACTTCTCCGCGCCGACGGTGGACGGGGAGGGCGGGGTCGTCGAGGGCGACTTCGACGATGCCGGTTCCGATGACTCGGGTGACGGTATGACGCGGGCGGAGCGGCGGAAGGCGGCCAAGGCCTCTGGCGGGCGTCGCCGGAAGAAGTGACCCCTGCGGGGTCGAGCTCGTCGGCCGGGGCCGGACACCTTGCGTGGTGTCCGGCCCCGGCCGCGTTGCGTGTGGCTGTGGCTGTGGCTGTGGCTGTGGCGTGCGGTCGTGTTCGGCTGCGGCGCCGCAGCCGGGGCTCCGCCCCGGACCCTGCGCCTCAAACGCCGGCGGGGCTGGATGTGGCCCCGGCGGGCTGGATGTGACGCCGGCGGGGCTGGATGTGGCCCTGGCGGGCTGGATGTGACGCCGGTGGGGCTGGATGTGGCCTTGGCGGGCTGAATGTGGCGCCGGTGGGGCTGGATGTGGCCTTGGCGGGCTGGATGTGGCGCCGGTGGGGCTGGATGTGGTCCCGGCCGGGGTTACGTGCCGGCGTTGTTGCCCGGGCCCTGGAGTTCCACCGCCGCGCAGCGCCAGCGGAGGTCCGGGCCCTGTTCCAGGCGGAAGGCCATCGCCGTGATGCGGTCGCCCGTCGCGATGCGGGCGAAGGCCTCGATGACGCCCGGGCCCGGGGTGAAGCGGCCGCACTGGCGGATCACCGGGCTGAGGCGGGCGCGGAGGTGGTCCGCCGGGGCCAGGGTGATCAGCTGGTCGTAGGCGGGGCCGACGGTGTGGCCGAGGAGCGAGTGGACCGGGCGGCGGCCGCTGACCACCGCGAGCAGCCGGTCGGCGAACCAGTGGTGCGGGCCGAACCGCACGGTGCTCGGAGGGCGGCGCTGGTCGTTCCGCCCGGCGGGGCGGGTACGGGTCCGGGAGCCGGGGCGGCGGCGGGCGGCCTCCCCGCCGATCGTCGTGCGCAGGGTGGTGTCCATGGCGATCTGCCCCCGTCAGGCCGGGCCCGGATCAGTACCGGGCGGTAACTTGATGGGGGAACTTCTACGGGTGTCGGTCACGGTGCGCAATCGTGCGAGCCGCGGGGGTTGCTCCCGGGCCGGTTCACCTATCCGAGTGAGTGGCGGTCTCCCGCAGCGCCGCAGCCCGCCGTCGCCGCGGACGAAGGTGGACGGTTGCGGACCGTGCCGCGACGCCCCGAAGGGGTACGAGGGCCGTCCCCCACTCGGCCGCAGGGGCGAGGCCGCGGCCCGTCGGCGTCGACGGATACGGGGCGCACGGGCGCCGGGTGCGGCCAACGCCCTGAAGGGGTACCGGGGCCCCGGGGCCTTCCCCCACTCGGACGCGGGGTGACAGTCGTATCCTGGGGGCGTTTCCGACTACCGAAAGCAGCCGGCCATGCGCGTGTACGTCCCCCTGACCCTCCCCGGGCTCGCCGAGGCGCACAAGGCGGGTGAGCTGGGGCCCGCCCCGCTGCGTGCGTACGCCGTCACGCCCGGGCTGCGCGAGTGGTACGTGTCCGATGACATCGAGGAGCTGGAGTACGCCGCCCTGAGCCGGGCCGCCGCCGCCTCCCTGCGGATGCTGGCGCAGGAGGAAGCGGCTCCGCGCAAGCGGGTCGTCGTCGCGGTGGACGTGGACGACAAGGCCGTCAGCGCCACCCCGGGGGTCGACGAGGCCACCCTCGGGCAGGTCGGCCTGGCCGCCGCCGTGCGGCTGACCGTGGCCGCCGCCGTGCACGTGGACGCCGATGACGCCCGGGAGGACGTGGCCGCCGCCGCGGCCGCGATGGAGGCCGCCGACGGCGGGGACGACGACGCGCGGTTCACCGTGGACGGGGCCGAGGACCACGAGCTGCTGTGGTTCGGGGTGCAGGAGATTCCGGGGCTGTTGCGATGACGAGTCGGGGCGCCCACATCGTCTGGGACTGGAACGGGACGCTGCTGCACGACATCGACGCCGTCATCACCGCGACCAACGCCTCCTTCGCCGAGCTCGGCTTCGCGCCGATCACCCTGGAGACGTACCGCGACCTGTACGTCGTGCCGGTGCCCAAGTTCTACGAGCGGCTCATGGGGCGGCTGCCCACCGATGAGGAATGGGTCGTCATGGACGACACCTTCCACCGGCACTACTGGGCCGCCGCCGAGGACTCCGGGCTCGCCGAGGGCGCCCGCGATCTGCTCCAGGAGTGGCAGCGGGCCGGTCTCACCCAGTCCCTGCTGTCCCTCGCGCCCCACGAGAAGCTCGTTCCGCTCGTCCGGGCGCACGGCATCGACGGGCACTTCCTGCGCGTGGACGGGCGGATCGGCCCTTCCCACACCTCCAAGGCGGGGCACCTCGTACGCCACATGGCCGCATTGGACGGGACGGGCGTGACGGTCGGCCGTACGGTCCTCATCGGAGACGCCGTGGACGACGCGCTCGCGGCCGCCCACGTCGGCGCCAGGGCCGTGCTGTACACGGGCGGGTCCCACAGTCGCGCCAGTCTGGAATCGGCCGGTGTACCCGTCGTGGACACCCTGGCAGAGGCCGTTCGGACAGCTCGGGAACTGGCCGAATAACGTCTGGACAAGGCCGACGCGGGCCGCCTGCACGGACGCCCGGCGCAGTCGCTGGCCAGAGTGTCAAAGTTCCACCCCGAGATTTGTACAGATGCAGTGAATGACGACCTGGGGGTGGGTCGAGATAGCCTTGTACCCGTGATCAGCGCGATAGTCATCGGCGGCACTGGAGCCTCCGGCATGCGCCCGGCGTACGACCGTACCCGGGCCTTCGCTGATTCCCGCTGCCGGGACCTCCTGCCGAACATGGCCGATTCCCTCCCGGCAGCCCTTCCCGACGACCTAGCGTCGATATCGATCACGGACGGACATCCCGCCCCCGGGCGGCACTCCGTCATTCCTTCCTTCACCTACGTCACGCAATGGCGCGCGACAGGAGCCAGAGGACATGCAGACCAAGCTGGACGAAGCAAAGGCCGAGCTGCTCGCACGGGCGGCCCGGGTAGCTGAGAACAGCCCGGCCGGGGGGCTACTTCCGACTGGGTCCGAGCAGGGAGAGCGTCCCGACAGGGACACGGTGCTCTCCTACCTCCAGCGCTACTACCTGCACACGGCCCCCGAGGACCTCTCGGACCGCGATCCGGTCGACGTGTTCGGGGCGGCGCTCTCGCACTACCGCATCGCCGAGAAGCGTCCGCAGGGCACCGCGAACGTACGCGTGCAGACCCCCACGGTGGAGGAGAACGGCTGGACCTCCAGCCACTCGGTCGTCGAGGTCGTCACCGACGACATGCCCTTCCTCGTGGACTCCGTCACCAACGAGCTGTCCCGCCAGGGCCGCGGCATCCACGTCGTGATCCACCCGCAGGTCGTCGTGCGCCGTGACGTCACCGGCAAGCTGATCGAGATCCTCGGCCCCGACTGCGACGCGCACGGCCCCCGTACCGCGCGCCCCCACGACTCCCTCGTCGAGTCCTGGATCCACGTCGAGATCGACCGCGAGACCGACCGCGCCGACCTCAAGCAGATCACCGTCGACCTGCTGCGGGTGCTGTCCGACGTCCGCGAGTCCGTCGAGGACTGGGAGAAGATGCGCGACGCCGCGCTGCGCATCGCCGACGGCCTGCCCGAGGAGCCCACCGCCCCGGACCTGCGCGAGTACGAGCTCGAAGAGGCCCGCGAGCTGCTGCGCTGGCTCGCCGACGACCACTTCACCTTCCTCGGCTACCGCGAGTACAACCTCGTCGACGGCGACGCCCTGTCCGCCGTGCCCGGCACCGGCCTCGGCATCCTGCGCTCCGACCCGCACCACAGCGGCAAGGACGACGGCCACCCGGTCTCGCCGTCCTTCAACCGGCTGCCCGCGGACGCCCGCGCCAAGGCCCGCGAGCACCGCCTGCTGGTGCTGACCAAGGCCAACAGCCGCTCCACCGTGCACCGCCCCTCGTACCTCGACTACGTGGGCGTGAAGAAGTTCGACGCCGACGGCAACGTCGTCGGCGAGCGCCGCTTCCTCGGCCTGTTCTCCTCGGCCGCCTACACCGAGTCCGTGCGCCGCGTCCCCGTCATCCGCCGCAAGGTCACCGAGGTCCTCGAAGGCGCCGGCTTCGCGCCGCACAGCCACGACGGCCGCGACCTGCTGCAGATCCTGGAGACGTACCCGCGCGACGAGCTGTTCCAGACCCCCGTCGACCAGCTCCAGGCCATCGTCACCTCCGTCCTGTACCTGCAGGAGCGCCGCCGGCTGCGGCTGTACCTGCGCCAGGACGAGTACGGGCGCTACTACTCGGCCCTCGTCTACCTGCCGCGCGACCGCTTCACCACGGGCGTCCGGCTGCGGCTGATGGACATCCTCAGGGAGGAGCTCGACGGCATCAGCGTCGACTTCACCGCCTGGAACACCGAGTCGATCCTCTCCCGCATCCACTTCGTCGTCCGCGTCCCGCAGGGCAAGGAACTGCCGGTCCTGACCGAGTCCGACGTCGAGCGCATCGAAGGCCGCCTCGTCGACGCCGCCCGCTCCTGGGCCGACGGCTTCTCCGAGGCCCTGGTCGCCGAGCTCGGCGAGGAGCGCGCCGCCGAACTGCTGCGCCGCTACGGCACCTCCTTCCCCGAGGGCTACAAGGCCGACCACTCGCCGCGCGCGGCCGTGGCCGACCTGTGCCACCTGGAGAAGCTGGCCGCCGGCGACCGCCCGTTCGCGCTCTCCCTGTACGAGCCGGTCGGCGCGGGCCCCGGCGAGCGCCGGTTCAAGATCTACCGGACCGGTGAGCAGGTCTCGCTGTCCGCGGTCCTGCCCGTGCTGCAGCGCCTGGGCGTCGAGGTCACCGACGAGCGCCCGTACGAGCTGCGCCGCTCCGACCGGGTCAGCGCCTGGATCTACGACTTCGGTCTGCGGATGCCGCTCTCCACCGGCAACGGGGACAACTACCTCGGCGACGACGCCCGCGAGCGGTTCCAGGAGGCCTTCGCCTCGGTCTGGCAGGGCGAAGCGGAGAACGACAACTTCAACACCCTGGTGCTGGGCGCCGGGCTGACCTGGCGGCAGGCCGTCGTCCTGCGCGCGTACGCCAAGTACATGCGCCAGGCCGGCTCCACCTTCAGCCAGGACTACATGGAGGACACCCTCCGCAACAACGTCCACACCACCCGGCTGCTGGTCTCCCTCTTCGAGGCGCGGATGTCGCCCGGCCGCCAGGCCGCCGGCAGCGAGCTCGTCGACGCCATGCTGGAGGAGCTGGACGGGGCCCTGGACCAGGTCGCCTCGCTCGACGAGGACCGCATCCTGCGTTCCTTCCTGACGCTGATCAAGGCGACCCTGCGGACCAACTTCTTCCAGCTGAACGACGCGGGCGAGCCCCACTCGTACGTGTCGATGAAGTTCGACCCGCAGGCCATCCCGGACCTGCCGGCGCCCCGCCCGGCCTTCGAGATCTGGGTCTACTCCCCGCGCGTCGAGGGCGTCCACCTGCGCTTCGGCAAGGTCGCCCGAGGCGGCCTGCGCTGGTCCGACCGCCGCGAGGACTTCCGTACGGAGATCCTCGGCCTGGTCAAGGCGCAGATGGTCAAGAACACCGTCATCGTGCCCGTCGGCGCCAAGGGCGGCTTCGTCGCCAAGAACCTCCCCGACCCGTCGGTGGACCGCGACGCGTGGCTCGCCGAGGGCATCGCCTCGTACAAGATCTTCATCTCGGCGCTGCTCGACATCACCGACAACATGGTCGCCGGCGAGGTCGTGCCGCCGAAGGGCGTCGTCCGCCACGACGAGGACGACACCTACCTCGTCGTCGCCGCCGACAAGGGCACCGCGACCTTCTCCGACATCGCCAACGGCGTCGCGGAGTCCTACGGCTTCTGGCTGGGCGACGCGTTCGCCTCCGGCGGCTCGGCAGGCTACGACCACAAGGGCATGGGCATCACGGCCCGCGGCGCGTGGGAGTCCGTCAAGCGGCACTTCCGCGAGCTGGGCCACGACACGCAAGCCCAGGACTTCACGGTCGTCGGCGTCGGCGACATGTCCGGTGACGTGTTCGGCAACGGCATGCTGCTGTCCGAGCACATCCGCCTCGTCGCCGCCTTCGACCACCGGCACATCTTCATCGACCCGCACCCGGACGCGGCCACCTCCTACACCGAGCGCCGCCGCCTGTTCGACCTGCCGCGCTCCTCGTGGGCGGACTACGACACCTCGCTGATCTCGGCGGGCGGCGGCGTCCACCCGCGCAGCGCGAAGGCCGTCCCGATCACCGCCCAGGTCCGCGAGGCCCTCGGCATCGAGGCGGGCGTCACCAAGATGACCCCGGCCGACCTGATGAAGGCGATCCTCCAGTCCCCCGTGGACCTGCTGTGGAACGGCGGCATCGGCACGTACGTCAAGGCCACGGCCGAGACGCACGCGGACGTCGGCGACAAGGCCAACGACGCCATCCGCGTCAACGGCTCCGAGGTCCGGGCCAAGGTCATCGGCGAGGGCGGCAACCTGGGCCTGACCCAGCTCGGCCGGATCGAGTTCGCCCACCACGGCGGCAAGGTCAACACCGACGCCATCGACAACAGCGCGGGCGTGGACACCTCCGACCACGAGGTGAACATCAAGATCCTGCTCAACGCGGTCGTCGCCGACGGGGACATGACCGTCAAGCAGCGCAACAAGCTGCTCGCCGAGATGACCGACGAGGTCGGCTCGCTCGTCCTGCGCAACAACTACGCGCAGAACACCGCGCTCGCCAACGGCTCGGCGCAGGCCCCGAGCCTGCTCCACGCCCAGCAGCGCTTCATGCGCCGCCTGGAGAGCGAGGGGCTGCTCAACCGCGAGCTGGAGTTCCTGCCCGCCGACCGCCAGATCCGCGAGCTGCTCAACACGGGCAGGGGCCTGACCCAGCCGGAGCTGGCCGTCCTGTTCGCCTACACCAAGATCACGGTGGCGGACGAGCTCATCCACACCGAGCTGCCGGACGACCCGTACCTGCGGCGCCTGCTCCACGCGTACTTCCCGGGCGCTCTGCGGGGGAAGTTCCCGGAGCAGATCGACGCGCACGCGCTGCGCCGCGAGATCATCACCACGCTCCTGGTCAACGACACCGTCAACACCGGTGGTTCGACCTTCCTGCACCGCCTGCGCGAGGAGACCGGGGCCTCCCTGGAGGAGATCGTCCGGGCTCAGCTCTCCGCGCGTGAGATCTTCGGCCTGGCCGAGGTGTGGGACGCGGTGGAGGCGCTCGACAACAAGGTCGCCGCCGACGTCCAGACCCGGGTGCGGCTGCACTCGCGTCGTCTGGTCGAGCGCGGTACCCGCTGGCTGCTGAACAACCGGCCGCAGCCGCTCCAGATCACCGAGACCATCGACTTCTTCTCGGCGCGGGTCGCGGAGGTGTGGGCGGAGCTGCCGAAGCTGGTGCGCGGCGCCGACCTGGAGTGGTACCAGTCGATCCTGGACGAGCTGACGGGCGAGGGCGTCCCGGAGGAGCTGGCGGCGAAGGTCGCCGGGTTCTCGTCGGCCTTCCCGACGCTCGACATCGTCGCGATCTCCGACCGCACCGGTGTGGACCCGCTGGGTGTCGCCGAGGTGTACTACGACCTCGCCGACCGCCTGGACATCACCCAGCTGATGGACCGGATCATCGAACTGCCGCGGTCCGACCGCTGGCAGTCCATGGCCCGCGCCTCCATCCGCGAGGACCTCTTCGCGGCGCACGGGGCCCTGACCGCGGACGTCCTGTCCGTGGGCAACGGGGACTCGACTCCCGAGGAGCGCTTCAAGGCGTGGGAGGAGAAGAACGCGGCGCTGATCGGCCGGGCGCGGACGACTCTGGACGAGATCCGGGGCTCGGACGACTTCGACCTGGCGAACCTGTCGGTGGCGATGCGGACGATGCGGTCGCTGCTGCGCGCGCACAGCTAGTCGGAAACGGCGGGCGGCCCCGGACCACGGTTGGTCCGGGGCCGCCCGTTTCGTATCCGGGTGCGGCGCCGTTGCGGGGGGGGGGGGGGCGGGGCCCCCCCCCCCCCCCGGGGCGCCCGGGGGGGGGGGGGGCCCCGCCGGGGCCACCCCCCCCGCCCGGGCGGGGGGGC
>NZ_JBIWFI010000061.1:0-25453 GCF_044762985.1 Streptomyces sp. NPDC096339
CACCCCCGGGGCGGCCCGCACGCGAGGGGCCGTCGGGGCCGGGCGCGCGCCGGGGCACCTCCTCGGGCGTCGAACCTGCAGAGGCAGCGGACATGCACAACCCGGTTGCGTTCGACGCCCTGCGGGGGCACCCCACCGCACACCCGACCCCGACGGCACGGGGGTGTCACATCGGCCGCACCGCCGAGCACCCGCGTTCGACGCCCTGCGGGGGCACCCCACCGCACACCCGACCCCGACGGCGCGGGACCCGCGGAATCCACCCGATCCGGTGAGCCCCGAGGAAGGGCTACCGGCGCCGGGCCGGCTCAGGCCTCGACTTCGGCCGCCAGATTCGCCAGCACCGTGTCGTAGATCCGCCCGAGACCCTTGGGCGCGAAGGTGCGCTCGAAGAAGCCGCCGATGCCGCCGGCGCCGTTCCACACGGTGGAGACCACGGCCTTGGACTTGCCCTCACCGGCCGGGGTGACCACCCAGGTGGTGACCATGGAGGAGTTGCGGTCCTTCTCCACCAGCTGCCCGTCGGTGGGCTCGGTGACCTCCAGCAGGCAGTCCCTTACGCGCTTGCTGGTGGCCTGGAGCTTCCAGTGCACCAGCGTGCCCTCGCCGTCGCCGCCCTCGCGCACCTCGTACTCGCTGAAGTGCTCGGGCAGCAGCTTCCCGCGGGTCCCGGTGTAGTCCGCCAGCGCGTCGAACACGGTCTCCGCGTCTGCCGCGATGATCCGCTCCGTGGTGGCCTCGACCTGCGCCATAGCTGTTCCTCCAGCAGTTGTGATCGCTCGTCACCGCGAAGCCAACCACCTCCGGCGCGGGGGCCCAAATCCGGGTCAGACGTGACAGCGGACGCGGACGAGGAGCGTGTCGTCCGGCAGGCCGGCCAGATAGCCGGGGCCGCCGTACTCGTCCGTCGTCGGCGGGGTGTGCGGGCAGGTGTCGGGGTCGTCGCAGGCGCCGTGCAGGGGCCGGTCTCCCTCCTCCCACCACCAGCCGTCCGGGGTGAGGACGTTCCCCGGCCGGTCGGCGCGTCGTGCCTCGGTCCTGACGTACTCCTCGCGGGTGCGCTCGCCGATCCACCGGCGGGGGTCGCCGGTACCGAGGAAATGCGAGCGGAACTACTCCAGGTCGGGGTCGAGGCGCAGCCCGTCCGCCCATCGTGTGAAGGCCTCTACGGGCGTCTGCGCGAGGTACTCGGCGTATAGGGGTACGCACGCGTCGCGGTAGGCGCCGTAATCGGTCCCGGGCAGCCGTTCTTCCGGGCAGAAGTCCGCCCACGGACGGCCGGGCGGGTGTTCGCCCACCACCTCCTGCCAACCGTCCCAGGCGATGCCGGCGAGCCGTACGGCGCGCTCGCGGGCCTCGCCCACGACGAGCAGCCCGCGCGGCCCGCCCGCGCACCAGCCGGGCCGGCTCGGCTCCCGGGTGCCGTCCGGGAACGGTTGGTCGTGGACGATCCGGGGATCCGTCTCGCGGCCCGGCCGGATGCGGTAGCCGCGCCCGTTGGCGCCGCCCTGGATCCGCCGGTCGTCCCAGATCCACAGGTCGTCGGAGTAGGGACGCGACCCCTCCATCCGGATGGGCTCCATCGCCTCCGCGAGCGCGTCCTCCAGCCCCTCCCGGGCCTCGCCCGGAAGGCACACCGTAAGTGCGTATCCCGCCATGACGAGCAGACTGCCACCCCCCGCACCACGCTGACCAGCGGATATCCCGGCCCGCACGATCATGGGAACGTTTGTTCTATTCTCGGCGCGCAGCCAGTACCGAGGGAGGCGCACCATGCGCTGGGACAACCTGACCGAGGGCCCGAAGGGGCCGACCGCGCTCTTCGGGGCCGATGCCGTCGTCACCCGCACCTTCGACACCCCCGAGTTCCGGGGGATCACCTTCCACGAGGTGCGGGCCCGTTCGATCGTCAACCGGGTGCCCGGCGCCTCGCGGATGCCGTTCGAGTGGACCGTCAATCCGTACAGGGGCTGTAGCCACGCGTGCGTGTACTGCTTCGCCCGCAAGACGCACAGCTACCTCGACCTCGACACCGGCATCGGGTTCGACTCCCAGATCGTCGTCAAAACCAACGCCCCCGAGCTCCTGCGCCGCGAACTCGGCTCCCGCCGCTGGACCGGCGCGCACATCGCCATGGGCACCAACGTGGACTGCTACCAGCGCGCCGAGGGCCGCTACCGGCTGATGCCGGGGATCATCGAGGCGCTGCGCGACCACGCCAACCCGTTCTCGATCCTGACCAAGGGGACGCTGATCCTGCGCGACCTCCCCCTCCTCCAGGAGGCCGCCGAGGTCACCGAGGTCGGGATCTCCGTCTCCGTCGGCTTCACCGACACCGCCCTGTGGCGGACCGTCGAGCCCGGCACCCCCTCCCCCGCCGGCCGGCTGAACGCGGTGCGGACCCTGACCGACGCCGGGATCGAGTGCGGGGTGCTGATGGCCCCGGTGATCCCCTTCCTGGGGGACTCGCCGGAGCAGCTGCGCGAGACGGTCGGGGCCGTCGCCGAGTCCGGCGCCACCTCCGTGACACCCCTGGTACTCCATCTGCGGCCCGGGGCGCGCGAGTGGTTCATGTCCTGGCTCGGGGCGCACCATCCGCACCTGGTCCCCCGCTACGAGCGGATGTACGCGGGCGGGTCGTACGCGCCGACCTGGTACCAGCGGCAGATCACCCGCCAAGTCCACGAACTCGCGGCCGAATTCGGCATCGGGCCCGCCCGGCGCGGTGCGGCCCGCCCCGTCCTCGTGCCCGAGCGGCCCACCGGGCCCGCGCCCGCCGGGGCGACCCAGCTGACGCTCCTGTGAACTCGTACGGCCCCCGAAGCCTCATCACATCGGGCCAATAACCACTCCAATCCCGCCTTCCAGGCGCGGCTTCCGGGACGATTCCGCCCAGAACCCCTGGCTGGGAGGCCCCATGCTGCACCCCTTGAAGAAGCGCGCCGCCGTCCTCGTGTCGATCTCCACGGCAGTGGTCGCCGCCGCCCTCGCGAGCCCGCTCTCGGCCGCGCCCGCCGCGTCCGCCGCGCCCACCGCCGGGGCGCCCGCGCAGGCCGCCGCCCTGAACTGGACCGGCTGCGCGACCTCGCGCTACCCGACGCTGCAGTGCGCCTCCCTCAAGGTCCCGCTCGACCACGACCGTCCCGGGGGGCGCCAGATCTCCCTCGCCCTGACCCGCGTCCCGCACACCGCCGCCACCTCCCAGGGGCCCCTGCTGGTCAACCCCGGCGGCCCCGGCGGCAGCGGCCGGGGCCTGGCCGGGTTCATCGCCTCCGCCCTGCCCGGGGAAGTGGCCGCCCAGTACGACGTGATCGGCTTCGACCCCCGGGGCGTCGGCAAGAGCGAACCCTCGCTCGACTGCGGGGCCGGCCACTTCGCCGCGGTGCGCCCGGACTCGGTGCCGCGCGACGCGGCCACCGAGCAGGCCAACCTGGACCGGGTCCGCTCCTTCGCCCAGTCCTGCGGGACCAAGCACGCGGACGTCCTCCCATACATCGGCACCGTCGCGGCGGCCCGCGACATCGAGGTGCTGCGCGGGGCGCTGGGCGCCGAGCGGATCAGCTACTTCGGCTACTCCTACGGCACCTACCTGGGCGCGGTGTACGCCAAGCTCCACCCGACCCGCGTGCACCGGCTCGTCCTGGACTCCGTCGTCGACCCGGGCGGGGTCTGGTACGAGGACAACCTCGCCCAGGACCAGGCCTTCGACGCCCGCCACAAGGCCTTCCTGGCCTGGGTCGCCAAGTACGACGCCACCTACCGGCTCGGCACCGACCGGGCCGTGGTCGAGCGGCGCTGGTACGAGATGCGGGACGCGCTGCGGAAGGCCCCGGCCGGCGGCAAGGTGGGCCCGTCCGAGCTGGAGGACACCTTCATGCCGGGCGGCTACTACAACGGCTACTGGCCGCACCTCGCCGCGGCCTTCAAGGCGTACGCGGTCGACAAGGACCCGAAGCCGCTGGTGGCGGCGTACGAGAGGTTCGGCGCGGTGGAGCCCTCCGCGGGCAACGCGTACAGCGTGTACACGGCGGTGCAGTGCCGGGACTCGGCGTGGCCGAAGGACTGGAACGTGTGGCGGTCGGACATGTGGCGGACCCACGCCAAGGCGCCGTTCATGACGTGGAACAACGCCTGGTACAACGCCCCGTGCGCCTTCTGGCCCGAGGCGCCCCTCGAGGCCCCCGACGTGACGAACTCGGAGCTCCCGCCGGCCCTCCTCCTCCAGGCGACGGATGACGCCGCGACCCCGTTCGGCGGGGTGCTGAGCATGCGGGACAAGCTGAAGGGCTCGGCGCTGGTGGTCGAGGAGGGCGGCGGCAACCACGGCATCTCGCTGGCCGGCAACAAGTGCCTGGACGAGAAGGTGTCGGCGTACCTGAGGACGGGCGCGGCCGCGGACGCCACCTGCCCGGCCCAGCCCGCCCCGACGCCGGCCGCGGCGACCCGCGCCGTGCCCGCGTCCGCCGGCGGCGCGGCCCTCCACGGCCTGCTCGGCTACCGGGGCTAGCCGGTCCGGTCGCCGTCGTGCCCTGCGCGCCGGGCGTGCAGGGCGCGCAGGGCACGCGCCGGCCGGGTGGTTCAGTCCGGCAGTACCGCGAACGCCTCGATCTCCAGGAGCAGTTCGGGCCGGAACAGGGCGGCGACCTGGACTGCGGAGGAGGCCGGCAGCCGGTCGGCGGCGATGACGGCGTCGCGCGCCTCCCGGACGGCCGGGAGGTGGGCGATGTCCGTGACGAAGTAGGTCAGCTTCACCACGTCGTCGAAGCCGGCCCCCGCGGCGGCCAGGCAGCGGCGCAGGTTCTCGAAGACCTGTCGGGCCTGAGCGGCCGGGTCGCCTTCGCCGACGATCTCGCCCTTCTCGTCGAAGGCGCACTGGCCGGAGACGGCGACGAACCGTCCGGTGCCCCAGACGACGTGGCTGTAACCCGTTCCGGGACTGACGCCCTCCGGGGCCGGTATGCGGGTGAGGTGGCTGCCACCGTGCTCGCTCATGCGGTGATCATGTCAGCCGAGCTCGCGCAGCGCCTTCGTCGCCGCCAGGGCGAGACGGGGGTGGGACTGGGCGCGGGTGAGGAGTTCGCGTGCGTCGGGGTCGGCCAGGGCCCCGAGGCCCTCCACACAGGCGAGGGCCACCCGCCAGTACGGGTCGTTCGGGGACAGCAGCCGGCCCAGGGTCGCCCTCAGCGCGGGCGCCGACTCCGGGGCCCGCAGGGCGGTGAGCAGTCGTACGGGCTGGAGGGCGTAGGCCGTGCGCAGGGTGTTGGTGGCGAGGGCGGCGGCCGCGCGGGCGGTGCGCGGGTCGCCGAGCACGGCCAGTGCTTCGGCCGCGGCGGCGCAGCGGGGCGGGTCGCGGTGGTTCAGCAGCAGGACGAGGGACTCGAAGGCGCGGCGGTCCCCGGCGAGGCCCAGGCGGTACGCGGCCAGTTCGCGGGCCCAGAGGGGCAGCCCGGCCGAAGTCAGGGCGGCCGCCAGGTCGTCGGCGCCGGCCGTGCGCAGCGCCTCGTACTCGGGCGACTGCCCGGACTCCGCCCGCAGGCGCTCCAGTACGTCGTTCACGCGGCCACCCTAGGGGCCCGCGGCGGCCGCCACGCCGGGTTCCCGGAGACCTCCTCCGAGGCCCGCCTGATCGATGATCGATGATCGGTACATTTGGGCGGTACAGGTCACATCTCCGCGCTCTGGCGCAGCAGTTACCGCCGGGTTACTGTCCTTGCATACGCACGAAGGCGGCCTGGTGACGCAGCCGCCCCGTGCCAGTCGGTTCTGCACGACTTCACGGCGTGACCCCGGGACAGGGTCCGCGCCGCTCCTGTCCGGGACCTCCCGCGCGTGCCGCGCCGGGATTCCCCCGGACCTCACCGGGACGCCCCGAACACCACCGGGATCCTTCCGAGACCCTCACCGGGACCTCCCGGCCCTCACCGCACCACACCGCCCCGCCCTGCCCGCACCCGCAGGGACACGGCATCCGCGCGCACTGTGCACCGCGCGCTCCCTCAGTCGTCACCCTCTTCCACTGGAGTCCCTCGATGGACCGTCCGTCCAGTCAGCCCGCCCTCCAGACCATCGCCGTCGTCGGCCTCGGCACGATGGGCACCGGCATCGCCGAGGTCCTCGTCCGCGCCGGCCGCGAGGTCATCGGCATCGACATCAGCGAGACCGCCGCCCGCCGGGCCGTGGACTCCCTCGCCGCGTCCACCGCGCGCTCCGTCACCAAGGAGCGGCTCACCGAGCAGGAGCGGTCGGACGTGCTCGCCCGCTTCCGCACCTACTCCGAGCTGGGCGCCGCCGCCGACGCCGATCTCGTCATCGAGGTGGTCCCGGAGAACTACGAGCTCAAGCAGCAGGTGTTCCGCGAGCTCGACGCGGTCGTCCGGCCCGACACGATCCTGGCCACCGGCACCAACGCCCTGTCGGTGACCCGCATGGCCGCCGAGTCGCAGCGGCCCGAGCGCGTGCTGGGCATGCACTTCTTCAACCCGGCGCCGGCCATGAAGCTGGTCGAGGTCGTCTCCTGCGTGCTGACCGCCCCGCCGGCCGTCGAGGCGGTCACCGAGCTGGCCCGCGAGCTCGGCAAGGAGCCCGTGTCGGTCGGCGACCGGCCCGGTTTCGTCGCGGACGGCCTGCTCTTCGGCTACCTCAACCAGGCCGCCGCCATGTACGAGGCGAAGTACGCCTCCCGCGAGGACATCGACGCGGCGATGCGGCTCGGCTGCGGCCTTCCCATGGGCCCGCTCGCGCTGCTCGACCTGATCGGCGTGGACACCGCCCGTACGGTCCTGGACGCCATGTACGCCTCCTCCGGCGACCGGCTGCACGCCCCGGCCCCGATCCTGGGGCAGCTCGCCGAGGCGGGCCTGACCGGGCAGAAGGCCGGGCGCGGCTTCTACACGTACGAGGCCCCGGGCAGCTCCGTGGTGGTCCCGGACGCGCAGACCCCGCAGGACGGGGCCCGTCTCGGCGAGGGCCGTCCGGTCACCTCGGTCGGCGTGGCCGGCTCGGGCACGATGGCGAGCGGGATCGCGCAGGTCTTCGCGCAGGCCGGCTTCCAGGTCGTGCTGGCCGCCCGCAGCCAGGAGAAGGCGGACGCGGCGAAGGCCGCCATCGGCAAGTCCCTGGGCCGTGCGGTGGCCAAGGGGCGGCTGACGGAGGAGGGCGCCGCGCAGACCCTGGCCCTGATCACCCCGGCCGGTTCGCTGGACGCCTTCGCCGAGGTGGACCTGGCCGTGGAGGCCGTCGCCGAGGACCTGGCGGTCAAGCAGGAGCTGTTCGCGGCCCTGGACAAGGTCTGCAAGCCGGGTGCGGTGCTGGCCACCACCACCTCCTCGCTGCCGGTGATCGCGGTCGCCCGCGTGACCTCGCGCCCGCAGGACGTGATCGGCATGCACTTCTTCAACCCGGCGCCGGCCATGAAGCTGGTCGAGGTGGTCCGGACGGTCCTGACCGCGGACGACGTGCACGCCACGGTCCGCGAGGTCTGCACGAAGGTGCGCAAGCACCCGGTGGACTGCGGGGACCGGGCCGGTTTCATCGTGAACGCGCTGCTGTTCCCGTACCTCAACAACGCGATCAAGATGGTCGAGCAGCACTACGCGAGCCTCGACCAGATCGACGCGGCGATGAAGCTGGGCGGCGGCTACCCGATGGGGCCCTTCGAGCTCCTCGACGTGGTCGGCCTCGACGTGTCGCTGGCCATCGAGAAGGTCCTCCACAAGGAGTTCCGCGACCCCGGCCTGGCCCCGTCCCCGCTGCTGGAGCACCTGGTGGCGGCGGGCTGCCTGGGCCGGAAGACCGGCCGCGGATTCCGTGAGTACGCCCGCCGGTAACCCCCGGCCGGGCCAAGAGCAGGATGCGTGGGGAGGGCTGCTCGGGTCCGCCGGACCCTCACGGCGGACATACCCTCCCGAGCCCAGTGCGGGCTCTCCCCCGCATCCATCCCCGTCCCACCCCCCTCAGGCGCGCTCACCCGCGCGAATGAAGTACTTTCGCTCTATGTCCCAGCCCGCCAAGACCTCACCCCGTGCCGCCACGGCATCCGACGCGCCGGAGAGCGCGGCCGGCACCAAGGCGGCCGCTCAGCGGCTCAAAATGCGCCGCGAGCTCGCCGCGGCGGCCATGGAGCTGTTCGCGACCAAGGGGTACGAGGCCACGACGGTCGACGAGATCGCCGCGACCGCCGGGGTGGCCCGCCGGACCTTCTTCCGCCACTTCCGCTCCAAGGAAGAGGCGATCTTCCCCGATCACGACGACACCCTGACCCGCGCCGAGGCCGTCCTCGACGTGGCCCCGGCGCACGAGCACCCGCTCGACACGGTGTGCCGCGGGATCAAGGAGGTCATGAAGATGTACGCCGCCTCGCCCGCGGTGTCGGTGGAGCGCTACCGGCTGACCCGCGAGGTGCCGGCGCTGCGGGAGCGGGAGATCGCCTCGGTGGCCCGGTACGAGCGGCTGTTCACCCGCTATCTGCTGGCCCACTTCGACGAGACCGACCACCACGACGGCAACGACGATCCGCTGCTGGCCGAGGTGGCCGCGTCGGCGGTGGTGACCGCCCACAACCACGTGCTGCGGCGTTGGCTGCGCGCGGGCGGGCAGGGCGACGTGGAAGCGCAGCTGGACCACGCCTTCTCGATCGTGCGCAAGACCTTCGGCACGGGCATCGGCGCCGGCCGCACCCTGGCCACCGCGCCGCCCGCCCCGGCGGAGGTGCGCACCCAGGGCGAGGTCCTGGTGGCGGTGGCCCGCACCGACGCCCCGCTCGACGAGGTCATGCGGACCATCGAAGAGGCCCTGCGCAACAAGTAGTCCGCGAAGCAACTCGCGCGACCCTCGTCACACAGGCCGCCCCCGGTTCCGGGGGCGGCCTTTTGCTTTGTCCGACTTGCCCCTACTCACGGGTAACTCTGATCGATCATCGCTCATCGGTGCAGGTCAATCGGCAAATGAGAGAAAGTTTTGGCACGCGGTGCCTTGCTGAGTGACACGGGGTGCCATACGTTGAATCTCGTCCGGACGTCCCCGCGGTCCACGCCCACTCGGCACGAACCGCGCCCCGGATGCCTGCGTCACCAGGCCACCGCACGCCCCACCAGAGGCGGCGCCGCACCACCGCACCAGCCGGACCGACGGCACACCACACGCTTTACGCACCCCCCGCTCACCTCAGCGCACCCTCATCAGCGCTAGCCGGAGGCTCTACCGTGAAGGACATCCTGGACGCGATTCAGTCGCAGTCCGCCACCGCCGCAGACTTCGCAGCCCTGCCGCTGCCCGACTCGTACCGCGCGATCACCGTGCACAAGGACGAGGTCGAGATGTTCTCGGGGCTGACGACACGCGAGAAGGACCCGCGCAAGTCCCTCCACCTGGACCAGGTCCCGGTGCCGGAGCTCGGCCCGGGCGAGGCCCTGGTGGCCGTCATGGCCTCCTCGGTCAACTACAACTCGGTGTGGACCTCGATCTTCGAGCCGGTGTCCACCTTCAGCTTCCTGGAGCGCTACGGGCGCCTGTCGGAGCTCACCAAGCGCCACGACCTCCCCTACCACATCATCGGCTCCGACCTCGCGGGCGTCGTCCTGCGCACCGGCCCCGGCGTCAACGCCTGGAACCCGGGCGACGAGGTCGTCGCGCACTGCCTCTCGGTCGAGCTGGAGTCCTCCGACGGCCACAACGACACGATGCTCGACCCCGAGCAGCGCATCTGGGGCTTCGAGACCAACTTCGGCGGCCTGGCGGAGATCGCGCTGGTCAAGTCGAACCAGCTGATGCCGAAGCCGGACCACCTCAGCTGGGAGGAGGCCGCCTCCCCCGGCCTGGTCAACTCCACCGCCTACCGCCAGCTCGTCTCCAACAACGGCGCCGGCATGAAGCAGGGCGACAACGTCCTGATCTGGGGCGCCAGCGGCGGCCTCGGCTCCTACGCCACCCAGTTCGCGCTGGCCGGCGGCGCCAACCCGATCTGCGTCGTCTCCTCCCCGGAGAAGGCCGACATCTGCCGGTCCATGGGCGCCACCGCGGTCATCGACCGCAACGCCGAGGGCTACAAGTTCTGGAAGGACGAGAACACCCAGGACCCGCGCGAGTGGAAGCGCTTCGGCTCGAAGATCCGCGAGCTGACCGGCGGCGAGGACATCGACATCGTCTTCGAGCACCCGGGCCGCGAGACCTTCGGCGCCTCGGTCTACGTCACCCGCAAGGGCGGCACCATCACCACCTGCGCCTCGACCTCGGGCTACATGCACCAGTACGACAACCGCTACCTGTGGATGTCGCTGAAGCGGATCGTCGGCTCGCACTTCGCCAACTACCGCGAGGCGTGGGAGGCCAACCGCCTGATCGCCAAGGGCAAGATCCACCCCACCCTGTCGAAGGTCTACTCCCTGGAGGAGACCGGCCAGGCCGCCTACGACGTCCACCGCAACCTCCACCAGGGCAAGGTCGGCGTCCTCGCGCTCGCCCCCGAGGAGGGCCTCGGCGTCCGCGACCACGAGATGCGCGCACAGCACCTCGACGCGATCAACCGCTTCCGCAACGTCTGAGTCCACTCAAAGGCCATAAGGATCGCCTGAGATGACAGAGCGCCAGAAGGACCGTCCGTGGCTCATGCGGACGTACGCCGGCCACTCCACGGCCGAGGCGTCCAACGAGCTGTACCGCCGCAACCTCGCCAAGGGCCAGACCGGCCTGTCGGTCGCGTTCGACCTCCCGACGCAGACCGGCTACGACCCCGACCACGTCCTCGCCCGCGGCGAGGTCGGCCGGGTCGGGGTCCCGGTCTCCCATCTGGGCGACATGCGGCGGCTGTTCCAGGACATACCCCTGGAGCAGATGAACACCTCGATGACGATCAACGCCACCGCCATGTGGCTGCTGGCGCTCTACCAGGTGGCCGCCGAGGAGCAGGGTGCGGACATCTCGCAGCTCCAGGGCACCACGCAGAACGACATCGTCAAGGAGTACCTCTCGCGCGGGACGCACGTCTTCCCGCCCGGGCCCTCGCTCCGCCTGACGACGGACATGATCGCGTACACGGTCAACCACATCCCGAAGTGGAACCCGATCAACATCTGCAGCTACCACCTGCAGGAGGCCGGGGCCACGCCGGTCCAGGAGATCTCGTACGCGATGTCCACCGCCATCGCCGTCCTCGACTCGGTGCGCGACTCGGGCCAGGTGCCCGAGGAGCGCTTCGGCGAGGTCGTCGCACGCATCTCCTTCTTCGTGAACGCGGGCGTCCGCTTCATCGAGGAGATGTGCAAGATGCGCGCCTTCGGCCGCATCTGGGACCAGGTCACCAGGGAGCGCTACGGCATCGAGAACGCGAAGCAGCGCCGCTTCCGTTACGGCGTCCAGGTCAACTCCCTGGGTCTGACCGAGGCGCAGCCGGAGAACAACGTCCAGCGCATCGTGCTGGAGATGCTCGCGGTCACCCTCTCCAAGGACGCCCGCGCCCGCGCCGTCCAGCTGCCCGCCTGGAACGAGGCGCTGGGCCTGCCCCGGCCCTGGGACCAGCAGTGGTCGCTGCGCATCCAGCAGGTCCTCGCACACGAGAGCGACCTGCTGGAGTACGAGGACATCTTCGCCGGGTCCCACGTCATCGAGGCCAAAGTCGACTCCCTGGTCGCCGACTGCCTGGCCGAGATCGACCGGATCCAGGAGATGGGCGGCGCGATGGCCGCCGTCGAGTCCGGGTACCTGAAGTCCCAGCTCGTCTCCTCGCACGCCGAGCGCCGCGCCCGGATCGAGGCCGGCGAGGACAAGATCGTCGGCGTCAACTGCTTCGAGCAGACCGAGGAGAACCCGCTCACCGCCGACCTCGACGGCGCCATCATGACGGTGGACGCCGCGGTGGAGGCGCTGACGGTCGAGCGCATCGGCCGCTGGCGCGCCGAGCGCGAGGAGTCCTCGGACCGGCAGGGGAACGGCGACCCGTTCGTCTTCCCCACCACCCGTCAGGCGCTGGAGCGCCTCAAGGAGGCCGCGGCCGGCACCGAGAACCTGATGGAGGCCACCCTGGAGTGCGCCCGCGCCGGTGTCACCACCGGCGAGTGGGCGACGGCGCTGCGCGAGGTGTTCGGCGAGTTCCGCGCCCCGACCGGGGTCTCCTCGGCACCGGTGGCCGTCACCGCCGAGCCCGGTACGCCGATGCACGAGGTCCGCGAGAAGGTGGCCCGTACGGCCGACGAGCTCGGCTCGGGCCGGCTGCGCCTGCTGGTCGGCAAGCCGGGCCTGGACGGGCACTCCAACGGTGCCGAGCAGATCGCCGTCCGGGCGCGCGACGCGGGCTTCGAGGTGGTCTACCAGGGCATCCGGCTGACACCCGAGGAGATCTCCTCGGCGGCACTGGCCGAGGACGTGCACTGCGTGGGACTGTCCATCCTGTCCGGCTCGCACAGCGCGCTCGTCCCCGATGTCCTCGACCGCCTCCGCCTGGCGGGGGCGGGTGACATCCCCGTCATCGTCGGAGGCATCATTCCGAACGCCGACGCCGTGGCGCTCAAGGCGGCGGGAGTCGCCGCGGTCTTCACGCCGAAGGACTTCGGCATCACGGAGATCATCGGCCGTATCGTCGACGAGATCCGCAAGGCCAACAAGCTCCACCCTCTCGAAATCGTTGCAAGCACGGAGGTCCCCGCATGACCACGCCAGTCCACCCGGTGAACCGCCTTCGCCCGCGTCGCTCCTGCCTCGCGGTGCCCGGCTCGAACCCGCGGTTCCTTGAGAAGGCCCAGGGCCTGCCGGCCGACCAGGTCTTCCTCGACCTGGAGGACGCCTGCGCGCCGCTCGCCAAGGAAGGCGCCCGCCACACCATCGTGGACGCGCTGAACAACGGCGACTGGACGGGCAAGACCCGGGTCGTGCGCGTCAACGACTGGACCACCCACTGGACGTACCGCGACGTCATCACGGTCGTCGAGGGCGCGGGCCAGAACCTCGACTGCATCATGCTGCCGAAGGTGCAGGACGCCCAGCAGGTCGTGGCCCTGGACCTGCTCCTGACCCAGATCGAGAAGACCATGGGCTTCGAGGTCGGCAAGATCGGCATCGAGGCGCAGATCGAGAACGCCAAGGGCCTGGTGAACGTCGACGAGATCGCCGCCGCCTCGCCGCGCCTGGAGACCATCATCTTCGGCCCGGCCGACTTCATGGCCTCGATCAACATGAAGTCCCTGGTCGTGGGCATGCAGCCGCCCGGCTACGGTGCGGACGCCTACCACTACATCCTGATGCGGATCCTGATGGCGGCCCGCACGCACAACCTCCAGGCGATCGACGGCCCCTTCCTCCAGATCCGCGACGTGGACGCCTACCGCGAGGTGGCCGGCCGTGCCGCCGCCCTGGGCTTCGACGGCAAGTGGGTGCTGCACCCGGGCCAGGTCGACGCGGCCAACGAGGTCTTCTCCCCCTCCCAGGAGGACTACGACCACGCCGAGCTGATCCTCGACGCGTACGACTGGTGCACCTCGGAGGCCGGCGGCAAGAAGGGCTCCGCGATGCTCGGCGACGAGATGATCGACGAGGCCAGCCGCAAGATGGCCCTGGTCATCGCGGGCAAGGGCCGCGCCGCCGGCATGCAGCGCACGTCGAAGTTCGAGATCCCCACCGCCTGAGGCGGGCCCGCAGTGTCGGGCGCACCCGTCCCCAGCCCCAGGCCCCGCACGGCCTGGGCAAGCACCCCGGAAGGGTCACCATGCAGTTCGGCCGCACCTACGAAGAGTTCACCATCGGCGACGTCTACCGGCACTGGCCCGGGAAGACGGTCACCGAGTACGACGACCACCTCTTCTGCCTGCTGACCATGAACCACCACCCGCTCCACATGGACAGCAATTACGCGGAGAACACGACCGACTTCGGCAAGAACGTCGTCGTGGGCAACTACATCTACTCGCTGCTGCTCGGCATGTCCGTGCCGGACGTCTCCGGGAAGGCCATCGCCAACCTGGAGATCGAGTCCCTGCGGCACGTGGCGCCGACCTTCCACGGCGACACGATCTACGGCGAGACCACGGTCCTCGACAAGACCCCGTCGAAGTCGAAGAACGACCGCGGCATCGTCTACGTCGAGACCAAGGGCTACAAGCAGGACGGCACCCTCGTCTGCGTCTTCCGGCGCAAGGTGATGGTCCCGACCGAGACGTACATCAAGGAGCGCGGCGGCGAGCAGCCCGGCCGCCCCCAGCTGAAGGAACAGGGGAAGTAGCCATGGCCCGACTCGCCCAGACCGCCGGGCTGACCGACGTCCAGCGGGAGATCCTCAAGACCGTCCGCGAGTTCGTCGACAAGGAGATCATCCCGGTCGCGACCGAGCTGGAGCACCGCGACGAGTACCCGCAGGACATCGTCGACGGGCTCAAGGAGCTCGGCCTCTTCGGCCTGATGATCCCCGAGGAGTACGGCGGCCTCGGTGAGTCGCTCCTCACCTACGCGCTGTGCGTGGAGGAGATAGCGCGTGGCTGGATGTCCGTCTCGGGCATCATCAACACGCACTTCATCGTGGCGTACATGCTCAAGCAGCACGGCACGCAGGAGCAGAAGGACCACTTCCTCCCGCGCATGGCGCTGGGCGAGGTGCGCGGCGCGTTCTCGATGTCCGAGCCGGCGCTCGGCTCCGATGTGTCGGCCATCACCTCGAAGGCGGTGAAGGACGGCGACGAGTACGTCCTGAACGGCCAGAAGATGTGGCTGACGAACGGCGGCAGCTCCACGCTGGTGGCGGTCCTCGTGCGAAGTGACGAAGGACACCCCGAGGGCACGGCCCCGCACAAGTCGATGACGACCTTCCTCGTCGAGAAGGAGCCGGGCTTCGGTGAGGTCCGTCCGGGCCTGACCATCCCGGGCAAGATCGACAAGATGGGTTACAAGGGCGTCGACACGACCGAACTCATCATGGACGGACTGCGCATTCCGGCCAATCGGGTCCTCGGCGGCCAGACCGGCCGAGGGTTTTACCAAATGATGGACGGGGTCGAGGTCGGCCGCGTCAACGTGGCGGCGCGTGGCTGCGGCGTCGCTCAGCGTGCGTTCGAGCTGGGTGTCTCTTATGCCCAGCAACGTCACACTTTCGGCAAGGCCATCGCCGAACACCAGGCGATCCAGTTCAAGCTGGCCGAGATGGCTACCAAGGTCGAAGCCGCCCATGCGATGATGGTGAATGCAGCACGCAAAAAGGACTCCGGGGAACGAAACGACCTCGAAGCGGGGATGGCGAAGTACCTCGCCTCCGAGTACTGCAAGGAGGTGGTGGAGGACGCCTTCCGTATCCATGGCGGCTACGGGTTCTCGAAGGAGTACGAGATCGAGCGTCTCTACCGGGAGGCTCCGATGCTGCTGATCGGTGAAGGTACTGCCGAGATCCAGAAAATGATCATCGGGCGACGCCTGCTCGAGGAGTACCGCCTCCAGGGCTGAAAGTACCTTTTGCGGCGAATCGTCCTGCGATTCGCCGCATAAGGACCACTTCCAGTGGCTGGCCGACGGCCATCGACTCGGCTTCTGGCTTGCCCAGTTGTTGCGCGCAACCGATAGCATTCCAGTAAAGCCGCCGTCCCGTCCCCCTGTTTGCGGCGCGGCAATCACCCGCTACGAAGGTCATCCATGCCCCACAGCCAAACCTCTGCACCTCGCGACAGCCTCCTTGGCGTACGCCTCGCGCGCGGAGCATCGCCGTGGCTTCTGCCGACCGTCGCCACCGCGGCACTCAGCCTCTCCCGGGCCCGCAAGTCCGGACGCTGGGCCGCGGCGGCCGTGCCCGCCACCGCGCTCGCCGCGGGCATGCTGTGGTTCTTCCGCGACCCCGAGCGTGAGATCGCGCAGGGCCGGGTCATCTCCCCCGCCGACGGTGTGGTGCAGAGCATCATGCCGTGGAAGGACGGACGGACCCGCGTCGCGATCTTCATGAGCCCGCTGAACGTCCACGTCAACCGCGCGCCCCTCGCGGGCACGGTGACGTCCGTGGAGCACATCCCCGGCGGATTCGTTCCGGCGTTCAACAAGGAGAGCGAGAACAACGAGCGCGTCGTCTGGCACTTCGACACCGAACTCGGTGACATCGAGATGGTGCAGATCGCCGGCGCCGTCGCGCGACGCATCGTCCCGTACCTGCCGGCCGGTACCAAGGTGGAGCAGGGCGAACGCATCGGTCTGATCCGCTTCGGCTCCCGCGTCGACATCTACCTTCCCGAGGGTGTCGAGGTCGCGGTCGAGGTCGGTCAGACCACCACCGCGGGGGTGACCCGAATTGACCGTGACTGACCCTGAGACTCCGGCCGCAGGCTGGGTTCCGGAGTCCGCCGCCGAGGAGGAGTCCACCGAGGACGACATGCCGCTCTCGCTGCGGCTGTCGATAGCGGACACCCTCACCCTCGGCAACGCGACCTGCGGATTCATGGCGGTGTACTTCACCACCACCGGAATCCTCATCCCGCACCTCACCGGCAGCGGCGAGTCGGGCATGGCCCGGCACAGCGCGGCGACCGCGGTGATACTGATGCTCCTCGCGGCGGTCTTCGACCTCTTCGACGGCATCGTCGCCCGCAAGCTGCGCAGCTCGCCGATGGGCGCCGAGCTGGACAACCTGTCCGACCTGATCAGCTTCGGCCTCGCGCCGGCGTACTTCGTGCTGGTCTACGGCATGGTCGCCGACGACGCGCACCAGAAGATGTCGGCGCTCGCGGCGATCGTCGTGCTGCTGGCGGTGGTCCTGCGACTGGCGAGATTCAGCTGCGTGACGATGAAGGACGGCATGTTCCAGGGCATGCCGAGCCCCTTCGGCGCGCTGACGGTCGTCTCGATCGTGCTGCTGGAGCTGCCGTTCGTCCCGACGCTGCTGGCGATCGTCGGGGTGGCCTGGCTGATGGTGAGCCGGGTCGAGTACCCCAAGCCGCGGGGTGTCCTCGCGGTGGCGATGCTGAGCTGGATCGTCGGTGCCATGGGGCTCCTCGCCGCCTGGGCGTTCGACGCGCCGGGCGGTCAGCTGCTGCTCCAGACGGGCTGCGCGCTGCAGATCGCTCTGGCGGCCACGATTCCGCTGTTCGCGACGACCCGTCGCGCGAACACGTTCCGCCACAACCGGCGGGAGGCGCGGGCCGCGTCCGTGCGCTGAGCTCGGCAGGTGTAGTACGAAGGCCCCGGGGTGCCATTGGCCCCCGGGGCCTTCGCGCATCCCCGGGCAGCGGGGCGCGGCGACCCTGCCCCCGGTCCCCCGCGCCTCGATCGCGGGGCGGGGCCGGAGGTGCCGCTGCGCGGCACCCGGGGCTCCGCCCCGGACCCCGCTCCTCAAACGCCGGAGGGGCTGGTTTCGGCTCAGGCCGTGCGCCCGGAGGGGCTGGGTTGCCGCGCAGCGGCAACCCAGCCCCTCCGGCGTTTGAGGAGCGGGGGCTCGGGGGCGGAGCCCCCGCAGCGGCGCCGCAGGGGCGGATCCGGCCTCGCCGTCGTTCGAGGCGCGGGGTCCGGGGCGGATCCCCGGGTGCGGCGGAGCGCCCGCGGCGGCGCGCCCGCGAACGGCCGGACCGGCGGCACCCTCGGTAGCCTTGATGTCGGAAAACCGCCAGCCGGCGGTGCATCGAGCCCGGATGCTTGAGGACATGCACACCGACACCGAGCGCTGCGTAAGGGCCGTGCAGTCGAAGGACGCCCGATTCGACGGCTGGTTCTTCACGGCCGTCCTGACCACCCGGATCTACTGCCGGCCCAGCTGCCCCGCCGTGCCGCCCAAGGTCGAGAACATGACCTTCCTGCCCAGCGCCGCAGCCTGCCAGCAGGCCGGGTTCCGGGCCTGCAAGCGGTGCCGGCCCGACACCAGCCCCGGTTCGCCCGAGTGGAACGCCCGCGCCGACACCGTCGCCCGTGCGATGCGGCTGATCCAGGACGGGGTGGTGGACCGCGAAGGGGTCCCCGGGCTGGCCACCCGCCTGGGGTACTCCACCCGCCAGGTGGAGCGGCAGCTGCGCGCCGAACTCGGCGCCGGCCCGCTCGCCCTCGCCCGGGCCCAGCGCGCCCAGACCGCCCGGCTGCTCATCGAGACCTCCGAGCTCCCGATGGGCGACGTCGCCTTCGCCGCCGGCTTCTCCTCGATCCGCACCTTCAACGACACCGTCCGCGAGGTCTTCGCCCTCTCCCCCAGCGAGCTGCGGCTGCGCTCCGAGAAGGCCAACCGCAACCGGCCCCGGATCCCCGGCACCATCAGCCTGCGGCTCCCCTACCGGGCCCCCCTGAACCCCGACAACCTCTTCGGGCACCTCGCGGCCACCGCCGTCCCCGGTGTCGAGGAGTGGCGGGACGGGGCGTACCGGCGCACGCTGCGGCTGCCGTACGGGACCGGGGTCGTCGCCCTCACCCCGGCGCCCGACCACATCGGCTGCCGCCTGGCCCTCACCGACCTGCGCGACCTGACCATCGCCATCAGCCGCTGCCGCTGGATGCTCGACCTGGACGCCGATCCCGAGGCGGTCGACGAGCAGCTGCGCACCGACCCGCTGCTGGCCCCGCTCGTGGACAAGGCGCCCGGAAGGCGTGTGCCCCGTACCGTCGACGCGGCGGAGTTCGCCGTACGGGCGGTCCTCGGCCAGCAGGTGTCCACGGCGGCCGCGCGCACGCACGCCGCCCGGCTGGTCACCGCGCACGGGGAGCGGGTCGAGGACCCGCTGGGCGGACTGACCCACCTGTTCCCCTCCCCGCAGGCGCTCGCCGAGCTGGACCCGGAGTCCCTGGCCCTGCCGCGCAGCCGCCGCACCACCCTCACCACCCTGGTCTCGGCACTCGCCGACGGGTCGCTTCCGCTCGGCATCGACAGCGACTGGGAGGCGGCCCGCGTGCAGTTGAACGCGCTGCCCGGCTTCGGTCCGTGGACCACCGAGGTCGTCGCGATGCGCGCCCTCGGCGACCCCGACGCGTTCCTGCCGTCCGATCTGGGCGTGCGGCGTGCCGCGCAGGGGCTCGGGCTGCCGTCCACCCCGGCCGCGCTGACCGCCAGGGCGGCCGGCTGGCGGCCCTGGCGGGCGTACGCCGTCCAGTACCTGTGGGCCACCGACGCCCACCCCATCAACCACCTGCCCGTCTGAGGAGCACCCGTCATGACCGCCAAGCAGCACACCGTCGTCGACAGCCCCTACGGACCGCTCACCCTGGTCGCCACGGAGGGCGTCCTCAGCGGCCTCTACATGACCGGGCAGCGCCACCGCCCGGCCGAGGAGTCCTTCGGGGAGCGGGTCGCCTCCACCGAGGAGCCCTTCCCCGAAGTGGTGCGGCAGCTCACCGCGTACTTCGCCGGGGAGCGCACGTCCTTCGACCTCCCGCTGCGGCTGGAGGGCACGGAGTTCCAGCGCAGCGTGTGGGACCAGCTCGTACGGATCCCCTACGGCGAGACGTGGTCGTACGGGGAGCTCGCGGCCAGGCTGGGCAAGCCCGGTGCCTCGCGCGCGGTGGGCCTGGCGAACGGCAAGAACCCGGTCGGGATCATCGTGCCGTGCCACCGGGTGATCGGCGCCTCGGGCGGCATGACCGGCTACGGCGGCGGCGTCGACCGCAAGGTGCGGCTGCTGGACTTCGAGTCCGGGAGGAGCGCGTAGCGGGTGCCCGCCCGCTCACTGCAGGATGTTCACCGCCCGCGCCACCACCAGCAGCACCGTGACCATCGACACCGACGTCTGGGTCATCATCAGGAACTTCGACCACATCGTCAGCGGCATGGTGTCGGTCGGGCTGAAGGCGGTGGCGTTGGTGAAGGCCACGTACAGGTAGTCGCCGAAGTACGGTTCCCAGTCGGGCGGGGCGATCCGCCGCTGCGTCATCTGCGGGAAGAGGAAGTCGGGGAAGTCCTTGACGCCCTGGGCCCGGGCGGCCGGGCCGCCGCGGTCCAGTTCCCAGTACCAGAGCGCGAAGGCGATCACGTTGGTCACCCACACGGCTCCGGCCGTGGCCAGCAGCCCGAGCGCCCCGCCGGGGCCCGTGCCGTGGAGCAGTTCGCGTACGAGCTTCACGGCCGACCAGGCGTTGGCCAGGCTGACCGCGGCCACCAGGGCCAGACCGAGCACGCGCAGCAGGCGCGAGACGCGGTCGAACCGCTTGTGCGGATGGAGCGCGGCCAGTGCCGCCAGCAGGGCGAGTTCCAGGGCCGGCAGGAGCCAGCGCGGGTCGATGGTCAGCCGGGCCGGCAGGAGCAGTTGCAGGGCGACCGCGACCAGGATCGCCGCGGTGACCGCCCAGCGCTCCTCTCCGTCGGTCGGCCGGCGCCAGGCCGGTCTCTCCTCCGCCTGCGGGGTGTCGGGTGCGAGCAGTTCCTCGATCCGGTCCAGCCGGCGGTGCAGCAGGTCCATCCGGTCGGGGTCCGCCCCGGGGTCACTCTGGCTCATGACCCACATTCTGGGACGGACGGTCCGTCAGACCACCATCAGCGGCACGAGCAGGGCGAACGCGGCGCCGGCCTCCACGGCGTAGCCGTACAGGGAGGGGTGCTGGACGGGGGCGGCGAGCAGCACCACGCTCTGCCGCGCGGCGGCCGCCGCCACCCAGTCGGCGTCGGCGCCGAGGTTGCCCTGGTACCAGCCCTCGCAGGCGCCGGGGCCGCTGACCGCGAAGAGGTCGTCCTCACGGCGGTAGAGGGCCTCCCACCCGGCGGCCGGCACGGACCATCCGTCGAAATCGCTGAACAGGGCCCAGCCGCCGTCGCGTATCGCGGTGTCGAACATCCAGACCGGCGTTCCGTCGGGGGTGACCTCCCCGCCCTCCTGCCGGTCGGTCGTGAAGTGGACCATGGGCAGGGCGTCGGGCCCGTCGGCGGTGCTGGGCCAGGCGTACATCGTGATCATCAGCTGATTCTGTCCTGGTTGTGGTAAACGCCGTGTTATGACGCGGACGGGCGGCGGCCGTTCTCCAGCTCCACCGTGCCCTCGCCCGACTCCAGGACCCGGCAGGCCTCTTGGGTGCGCGGTCCGAGGGATCCGATGAGGTACGTGGCGAGTTCGGCGGGCTCGACCAGCTTCCAGGAGATCAGCTCTTCCTCCTGGAGCTCGATCGAGGCCAGTTGCGCCTCGTCCAGCACTCCGCCGTCGAAGAGGTACGCGACGAGCGGCGGGCGGTCCGGGCCCAGTGACCAGTCGACGGCGAGCAGCCTGCCGAGCGGTACGTCGATGCCGATCTCCTCGGCGCTCTCGCGACGTGCGGCCGTGCGCGGGGACTCGCCCCGGTCGGACTCGATGGTGCCGCCGGGCAGGGCCCAGCCCTCGCGGTAGTTGGGTTCGACGAGGAGCACCCGTCCCTGGGCGTCCCGGTAGAGGGCGGCCGCTCCGGCCAGCACCCGGGGCAGGCTCTCGATGTACGTGGCGTAGTCATCCGTGGTGGTCACGCCGCAACCCTAGGGCCTGTCGTCGAGTTCCCGTCCGCCCGTCCCTCCGTCGTCCCGCGTCCTGGACTCGGCGGCGCGGCGCAGCCTCGGGTGGCGGGTGGCGTTCTGTTCGGTGATGGCGTCGCCGACCATGGCCCGGACGGCGTCCCGCATGCCGTGCAGGGCGTGGTGGCGGGCGGGGCCGGCGCCGGGGTCCTGGCGGAGTTCCTTCAGCAGGGCCCAGCACAGCAGCATCATGACGACGACGAAGGGCAGTGCCACCAGGATGGTGGCGGTCTGCAGGGACTTCAGGCCTCCCGCGACGAGGAGCACGGCGGCGACCGCCGCCATCAGCACGCCCCAGGTGACGACCAGCCAGGTGGGCGGGTGCAGCGAGCCGCGGCTGGTCAGCGAACCCATCACCAGGGAGGCCGAGTCGGCGCTGGTGACGAAGTAGGTCATGACCAGGAGCATGGCGACCCACGAGGTGAGGGTGCCGAGCGGGAGCGCGTCCAGCATCGCGAAGAGCGAGGCCTCCGTACCGTCCTTCATCACGGCGGCGAAGCCGACGGCGCCCGTGGAGTCGAGGTGGATGGCGGTGCCGCCCATCACGCAGAACCAGATGACGGTGGCCCCGCTGGGGACGAGCAGGACGCCGACGAGGAACTCGCGGATGGTGCGGCCGCGCGAGATGCGGGCGATGAAGGTGCCGACGAAGGGGGCCCAGGAGAGCCACCAGGCCCAGTAGAAGATCGTCCACGCGCCGAGCCACGCGGAGTCGGTGAAGGCCCCGGTGCGGGTGGCCATGGGCAGCAGCTCGTCCAGGTAGCCGCCGACGCTCGCGGGGATCACGTCGAGGACGTAGACGGTGGGGCCGAGCACGAAGACGAAGAGCATGAGGGTGGCGGCGAGCACGATGTTGATGGTGCTCAGCCACTTCACCCCCTTGTGCAGGCCGGAGAAGGCGGAGAGCACGAACGCCGCCGAGAGGGAGACGATGATGATCAGTTCGACGGAGGTCGAGTCCTTGATGCCGGTGGTGATGTTCAGGCCCTTGGAGACCTGGAGCGCGCCGAGCCCGAGGCTGGTCGCGGTGCCGAAGACGGTGGCGAAGACCGCGAGCAGGTCGATGGCCTTGCCGGTCCGCCCGTTCGCCCGTTCCTCGCCCATCAGCGGGACGAAGGCCGAGCTGAGCCGGTTGCCGCGGCCCTTGCGGAAGGTCGCGTAGGCGAGGGCCAGGCCGACGATGCCGTAGATCGCCCACGGGGTGAGCGTCCAGTGGAAGAAGGAGTACTCCATGGCCGAGAGGGCGGCGGCGCCGGTGGCCGGGGCCGCGCCGGAGGCCGGAGGCGGGGCCAGGTAGTGGGTGAGGGGCTCCCCCACCCCGTAGAACATGAGGCCGATGCCCATGCCGGCGCTGAACATCATCGCGATCCACGCGAGGTTGGTGAACTCGGGCTCGGAGTCGTCCCTGCCGAGGCGGATCCGCCCGAAACGGCTGATGGCGAGGACCACGCACATCACCAGGAAGACGTCCGCGGCGATCACGAACAGCCAGGCGAAGTTGTCCAGAACCCAGGCGAGCGCGGTGCTCGACGCCTTGTCGAAGGAGCCCTTGGCGAGGGCAGCCCAGGCGACGACGGCCAGCACGGCGATCACCCCGATGGTGACGACCTGCCGGTCGGGGGTGCCGTCCGGTGGGCCGTCCGGTCCCCCGTCCGGTCCATCCGGACGTGCCTGTTCCAGTGATTCCACGCTCATGCGGCCACACTATGCAGGCGTATATCCGTATTTAGGGGCATGGCACGCCGTGTGTGTCCCGGGCCACTCATGGGCATAGGAGGATCCTCCGGATAAGCTCATGGGGGCGCGACTGCACTGTTCGATAGCAAGGGAATAGCAAGGTGACGGACGGAGCAGTAACTGAGGCCGCGCGCGTGCTCATCGCCGCGGACAAATTCAAGGGCTCGCTCACGGCCGTTCAGGTCGCGGAGCGGGTGACGGCAGGCCTTCGCAAGGCCGTACCGGACGTGGAGATCGAGACGCTCCCCGTCGCGGACGGCGGCGACGGCACGGTCGCGGCCGCTGTGGCGGCCGGTTTCGAACGCCGCGAGGTCCGGGTCACCGGACCCCTCGGCGACCAGGTCACGGCCGCCTTCGCGCTGCGCGAGGGCACTGCGGTGGTCGAGATGGCGGAGGCCTCCGGGCTCCAGCTGCTGCCGGCGGGCACCTTCGCCCCGCTGACGGCGACCACGTACGGCTCGGGTGAGGTGCTGAAGGCCGCGCTGGACGCGGGCGCGCGCTCGATCGTCTTCGGCGTGGGCGGCAGCGCCACCACCGACGGCGGCGCCGGCATGCTGGCGGCGCTGGGCGCGGTGTTCCTGGACGCGAACGGCGAACCGGTCGGTCCGGGCGGCGGCGCGCTGGCGCAGCTGGCCTCGGCGGACCTGTCGGGGATCGACCCGCGCTTCGCGGAGGTCGACTTCGTGCTGGCCAGCGACGTGGACAACCCGCTGACCGGCCCGAAGGGCTGCGCGGCGGTCTACGGCCCGCAGAAGGGCGCGACGCCGCAGGACGTGGCGACGCTGGACTCGGCGCTGGCGCACTACGCGTCGGTCCTGGAGAAGTCGATCGGCTCGAAGGCCACCGAACTCGCGGCCTCCCCGGGCGCGGGCGGCGCGGGCGGCATCGGCTACGGCGCGCTGCTGCTGGGCGCGAGCTTCCGTCCGGGCATCGAGCTGATGCTGGAGGTGCTGGGCTTCGCCCCGGCGCTGGAGCGGGCCACGCTGGTCATCACCGGTGAGGGTTCGCTGGACGAGCAGACCCTGCACGGCAAGGCCCCGGCCGGTGTCGCGGCGGCGGCGCGTGCCGCGGGCAAGCCGGTGGTGGCGGTCTGCGGGCGTCTGCTGCTGAGCCAGGAGGCCCTGGAGGGCGCCGGCATCCGCAAGGCGTACCCGCTGACCGCGCTGGAGCCGGACCCGGCGAAGTCCATCCCGAACGCGGGTCCGCTGCTGGAGCAGGTCGCGGCGAACATCGCCGCCGACGTTCTCTGAGCCTGACGGCCCCGAGGCCCGGTACCCCCTTCAGGGGGTGCCGGGCCTCTGCCGTGTACGGAGTCAGGCGAGGAGGTCGGCCGTCGTCACGACACGGGCGAAGCCGCCGCCCTGGAGGTTGACCGCCGTGGCCGTCGCCAGCTGGTCGGCGGTCAGGGACACGCCGTCGGGGCCCGCGAGGTCGAAGGTGTGGGTGGCGTCCAGCGGGACCAGGACCTCGTAGCCGAGGTTCCCGGCCATGCGGGCGGTGGTCTCGACGCACATGTTGGTCTGGATGCCGGCCACGACCAGCTGTCCGATGCCGTGGCCCCCCAGCCAGTCGCCGAGGTCCGGGGTCCCGTAGAAGGCGGAGTTCACGGTCTTGGTGACGAGGAGGGACTCGTACCGCCGTTCCTCGACGAAGTCCTTGAGCGCGTAGCCGGCGTGGTCCGGGGCCAGTACGGATCCGGGGCGTACGGAGGCGTGCCGGACTATCACCACGGGGCGTCCCGTCGCCTGCCAGGCGTCCATCAGGGCGGCGATGTTCGCCTCGGCGGCCGGATTGTTCCTGGGCCCCCAGAAGGCGGCGTCGTCGAAGCCCTTCTGCACGTCGATGACCAGCAGGGCACTGTTCGGGGCGATCTCGGGGTTCGTCATGGCTCCATCCTGGCCGCCGCCCGTGGCCGCCCCACAGGGCCACCGATGACCCGAACCGATGAGATCCTGCCGCCTTGGCAGCCGTGTGGCACCCCCCGCACCGCCGGGGCCGGGTGCGCGGCGGGGCGCCCCCGCGACCCGTGCCCCCGCGCCGCCGGGGTCGGGTGTGCGGTGGGGCGCCCCCGCAGGGCGTCGAACACAACCACGCCGCGCATGTCCGCCGCCTCCGCACGTTCGACGCCCGAGGAGGTGCCCCGGCGCGCGCCCGACCCCGACGGCCCGTAGGCGCGACCTCGGGGCGCCGGGGCGCCGGGGTGCCGCTGCGCGGAGCCGGTCCCCTACCCGCCCTTCCACCGTTCCCCGGGGCTCCGCCCCGGACCCCGCCCCCCAAAAGCCCGCGCCGGAGGGAAAAAAAACCCCCCCCGCGGTGTGTGGGCCGGGG
>NZ_JBIWFI010000062.1:0-23733 GCF_044762985.1 Streptomyces sp. NPDC096339
GGGCCGTCGGGGCCGGGCGCGCGCGCCGGGGCACCTCCTCGGGCGTCGAACGTGCGGAGGCAGCGGACATGTACGACGTGGTTGCGTTCGACGCCCTGCGGGGGCGCCCCGCCGCGCACCCGACCCCGCCGGCGCGGGAGCGCGGGGCTGCGGGGGCGCCCCGCCGCACACCCGACCCCGACGGCGCGGGGGCGCCCCGCCGCACGCCCGACCCCGACGGCGCGGGAGTGCGGGGACACCCGGCGGGACGGGGCGCGGGGGACGGCCCGGTGGGTCAGGGCGGGGGCCAGTGGGACTGGAGGGTGCGGACGGTTTCCGTGATGGCGGGGCGGCGGGCCGCACCGGTGCGCCAGAGGGCGTAGAGACGGCGTACGGGCCCCGGTTCCAGCGGGACGGCCACCGCGCCCGGCGGGAGCCGGCCGGTGCCCAGGCGGGGGACCACGGCCACGCCGAGCCCGGCCGCGACCAGCGCGACGATGGTGTGGTTCTCCTCGGCTACGTGCGCGATGTCCGGCTCGAACCCGGCCGTGCGCAGGGTCCGCACCAGCCAGTCGTGGCAGACTCGGCCCGGCGGCTGGCAGATCCACCGCTCGCCGCCGAGGTCGCCGCGGCGGATGGTCCGGCGGGTGGTGAAGGGGTGGCCGGCCGGGACGATCAGGTCGCAGGGGTCATCGCCGATGACCGCCTGGTCGATGCCTTCGGGGGCGGGGAGGGGGGCGATGTCCCAGTCGTGGGCCACCGCCAGGTCGGTGACGCCGCGGGCCACCAGGTCCACCGAGAGGTGCGGGTCGACCTCGGTGAGGCGGACGTCCAGGGCGGCATGGCGGCGCGCCAGGTCGGCCAGTACGGCCGGCATCAGACCGCGGGCCGCCGAGGCGAAGGCGGCCACCGTCAGCAGACCGCTCGGCAGGCCGCGGCGCTCCTCCAGGGTGGTTTCGGCGCGCTCCACGATGGCCAGCAACTCCTGGGCGGTGGCGGCCAGATGCCGGGCCTCCTCGGTCAGCGCGACCCCTCGGCCGCGCCGTTCCAGGAGGGTGGTGCGGGTCTCCCGTTCCAGCTTCGCGATCTGTTGGGAGACGGCGGAGGGGGTGTAGCCGAGGGCGGCCGCCGCGCCCGCGACCGAGCCGTGGACGGAGACGGCGTGCAGGGCGCGCATTCGGGCGAGATCGAGCATGCCTCAATCGTAAGCATTGCTTCATCCGTAGGGGTAGATACTCGTGCTGGTGCTTCATCGTGGGGGCGGGGATGCTCGTTGCATGCGTCCCGTACACACCGCACTCGCCGTGCTCGTCGCCGCCCTGTGGGGCTTCAACTTCGTCGTCATCGAGATCGGGCTCGGTCACTTCCCGCCGCTGTTGTTGTCGGCCCTGCGCTTCCTCGTCGCCGCCCTGCCCGCCGTGTTCTTCGTCGGGCGGCCCAAGGTCGCCTGGAAGTGGATCATCGGGGTCGGAGTGGCCCTGGGGGTCGCCAAGTTCGGCCTGCTCTTCACCGGGATGGCGGCCGGGATGCCGGCCGGGTTGTCCTCGCTGGTGCTGCAGATCCAGGCCGTTTTCACCGCTGTCTTCGCCGCGGTCTTCCTGCGGGAGCGGCCCGGGTGGGTGCGGGTGTCGGGGATGGGGGTCGCGTTGTCCGGGATCGCGGTGGCCGCCGTGGACGGGGGCGCGGGCGGGCCGGTGCTCGGCTTCGGGCTGGTGGTGGCGGCCGCCGTGTGCTGGGGCGTTTCCAATGTGCTGACGCGCAAGGCCTCGCCGCCCGACGCGCTGAACTTCATGGTGTGGGTCTGCACGGTGCCGGTGCTGCCGCTGTTCGTGCTGTCGCTGCTGTTCGAGGGGCCCGAGCGGGACATGGCCGCGCTGCGCGGGCTGGACTGGTCCGGGGTGGGCGTCATCGGGTACGTGGCGTGGGTGTCGACCGTGTTCGGGTTCGGGGCCTGGGGGTATCTGCTGCGCCGCTACCCGGCTTCGGCGGTGGCGCCGTTCTCGCTGCTGGTGCCGGTGTTCGGGATGTCGTCGGCGGCCCTGGTGCTGGGGGAGTCCGTTTCCGGGCTGCGGTGGGTGGCGGCGGTGCTGCTGGTGGGCGGGGTCGCCCTGACCTCGCGGGCGCCCGCGCGGCTCAGTGGGGGCGGCTCTCCTGGAGCGGGAGCCGCCAGTCCTGGCCCGTCAGGCTCACTCCGTACGAGCGGTGCGGGCGCTCCGCGATCAGCGTGAAGCCCGCCCGCAGGTAGAGCTCGCGGGCGTCGTCAAGCACGTCGTTGGTCCACAGGACGAGTTCGCGGTAGCCGACCGAGCGGGCGAAGTCGATCACCGCGGAGACCAGGGACGTGCCGATGCCGTGGCCGCGCCCCTCCGGGTCGACGAGGAGGAGCCGCAGCCGGGCGGTGCCGGGGGTGCTCTCCTCCCGTACGCACATCACGGAGCCGACGGGCCGGCCGTCCAGTTCGGCGATCCACACCCGCTCCAGGTAGGGGTCGTGGTCCTGGGCGAAGTCCGCGACGATCCGGGCGACCAGGCCCTCGAACTCGCTGTTCCAGCCGTACTCGGCCGCGTACAGCGCGCCGTGGCGCTGCACGATCCAGCCCAGGTCTCCCGGTTCGGGGCTTCGCAGCCGCACGTTGTCAGCCATGGGACCGATTTTATGGTCGCGGGCCGCCGAACGGGTGGGTTCCTACTTCTTGCCGCCGCCCAGGATCTGGCCCAGGAGGTCGCCGAGGCCGCCTTGCGAGGGGCCCGCGGCAGGGGCGCCCGCGCCCGTCTTGCCGGCGGCGGCGCGCTTGGCGAAGACCGCCAGCAGGACCGGGATCAGCATCTCGATGACCCGGGAGACGGTGGGCGCGGGGATGCCCGTCTTCTTCGAGACCGCGTTGGCCACGGGCTTGCTCGCCTTGGCCAGTACCCCGGCCATCATCCCACCGCCGAGCAGGCCGCCCAGGCCGCCGCCGAGCGTGGACACGCCCTGCAGCTGGGGCTCGGCCACCTCCGCGAAGGCCTGGCGGACCTCGTCGTCGTCGGCCTTCGCCTGGAGGCCTCCGGCCATCGCGTCCGCCGTGGTGGCGACGGCGTCGCGCGCTCCCGCGGTGTCGGTGCCGAGGAGCGAGGCGATCTCGTTCAGCCTGTCGTCACCGAGTTCGCCCAGCACGTCGTCCTGGAATGAAGGTTCGCTCATGTCCGGAACGCTACTTGCGTGTTGATTCGGCGGCATCTTGAGTAATGGGTTTGCAAAGCTGTGCATCCTGATGCAACCGCCGGTGGGTGTCGCGGGTCGTACGTTGCGTCGGTGCTTCCGGGGAGGGATCTGGGGGGATCGGGAAGCCCGACGCGGGAGGGGTAACCGTGAGGGGGTCCGGCCGGAAGGCAGGACCCCCTCAGTGCTGTTGTCCACAGGCCTGACGCGCTGTCGGCGCCGGGCGGTAGCTTCGGGGCATGGCAATGGACGGGGTCGTGCAACTGGCGGTGGTCGAGGGGGTGCTCGAGCGCATCACCTACGCCAATGAGGAGAACGGGTACACGGTCGCCCGGGTGGACACCGGCCGGGGCTCCGGGGACCTGCTGACGGTGGTCGGCTCGCTGCTGGGCGCGCAGCCCGGCGAGTCGCTGCGCATGGAGGGGCGCTGGGGCTCCCATCCGCAGTACGGCAAGCAGTTCACCGTGGAGAACTACAAGACCGTGCTCCCGGCGACGATCCAGGGCATCCGCCGCTATCTGGGCTCGGGGCTGATCAAGGGCATCGGGCCGAAGATCGCCGACCGGATCGTGGAGCACTTCGGCACCGACACCCTCGACGTCATCGAGGAGGAGCCGAAGCGGCTGATCGAGGTGCCCGGGCTCGGCCCCAAGCGCACGAAGCTGATCGGCGCCGCCTGGGAGGAGCAGAAGGCCATCAAGGAGGTCATGGTCTTCCTCCAGGGCGTCGGCGTCTCCACCTCCATCGCGGTGCGCATCTACAAGAAGTACGCCGACGCCTCGATCTCGGTGGTGAAGAACCAGCCCTACCGGCTCGCCGCCGACGTGTGGGGCATCGGTTTCCTCACCGCCGACCGCATCGCCCAGGCGGTCGGCATCCCGCACGACAGCCCCGAGCGGGTCAAGGCGGGGCTCCAGTACGCCCTGTCCCAGTCCACCGACCAGGGGCACTGCTTCCTGCCCGAGGACAGGCTCATCGCCGACGGGGTCAAGCTGCTGCAGGTGGACACGGGGTTGGTGATCGACTGCCTGGCGGAGCTCGCGGCCGATCCGGAAGGGGTCGTACGGGAACCGGTACCGGATCCGCAGGGCGGGCCGGATCCGCTGACCGCCGTGTACCTGGTGCCCTTCCACCGGGCCGAGCTGTCGCTGGTCGGGCAGGTGCGCCGGCTCCTGAACGCCGAGGACGACCGGATGCCCGCCTTCCAGGACGTGGACTGGGACAAGGCGCTGGGCTGGCTCGCCGGGCGGACCGGGGCCGACCTCGCGCCCGAGCAGCGGGAGGCGGTCAAGCTGGCGCTGACCCGGCGGGTCGCGGTGCTCACGGGCGGGCCGGGCTGCGGGAAGTCCTTCACCGTGCGCTCGATCGTGGAGCTGGCCCGGGCCAAGAAGGCCAAGGTGGTGCTGGCCGCGCCCACCGGCCGCGCGGCCAAGCGGCTGTCCGAGCTCACCGGGGCGGAGGCCTCCACGGTGCACCGGCTGTTGGAGCTCAAACCGGGCGGGGACGCGGCCTACGACCGGGACCGGCCGCTGGACGCGGACCTGGTCGTGGTGGACGAGGCCTCGATGCTCGACCTCCTGCTGGCCAACAAGCTGGTCAAGGCCGTGGCGCCGGGTGCGCACCTGCTGCTGGTGGGGGATGTGGACCAGTTGCCGTCCGTCGGTGCCGGGGAGGTGCTGCGGGACCTGCTGGCCGAGGGCGGCCCGGTGCCCGCGGTCCGGCTGACCCGGATCTTCCGCCAGGCCCAGCAGTCGGGGGTGGTCACCAACGCCCACCGGATCAACACCGGTGTGCCGCCGCTCACCGACGGGCTGCCGGACTTCTTCCTCTTCCCCGAGGAGGACACCGAGGCGGCGGGCGTGCTCGCCGTGGACGTGGCCGCCCGAAGGATTCCGGCCAGATTCGGGCTCGACCCCCGGCGGGACGTCCAGGTCCTCGCCCCCATGCACCGGGGCCCGGCCGGCGCCGGAAACCTCAACGGCCTGCTCCAGCAGGCCATGACGCCGGCCCGGCCGAACCTGCCCGAGAAGAGGTTCGGCGGCCGCGTCTTCCGCGTGGGCGACAAGGTCACCCAGATCCGGAACAACTACGAGAAGGGGGCCAATGGCGTCTTCAACGGCACGGTGGGCGTGGTCATCGGCCTGGACCTCGACGAACAGCGCCTGACGGTGCGGACGGAGGAGGACGAGGAGATCGGTTACGAGTTCGCGGAACTCGACGAGCTCGCCCACGCCTACGCCGTCACCATCCACCGTTCGCAGGGGAGTGAATATCCGGCGGTGGTGATCCCGGTCACCACCGGGGCCTGGATGATGCTCCAGCGAAATCTGCTCTACACGGCGGTCACCAGGGCGAAGAAACTGGTCGTCCTCGTCGGGTCCCGCAAGGCCCTCGCCCAGGCGGTGCGTACCGTTTCCGCAGGCAGGAGGTACACGTCCGTGGCGTCGAGGCTGTCCGGCCGGATACCGGTGGGAAACATCACCTAGATGATCGATCATTTGGGGTTCCGCCACTGGTGCGGAGGGGGCAGGATGAGCAGCTTGACGGCACTGAGTGCCGTCGGAAGTACCAAAGGCCGACCCCGAGTGCACTCTCCTGCGCCAAATGGGGGAAGGTAGAGGCAGTCAGGGCACCTCGAAGAAGAGGCACTACGTCGGTGAGGGATGACGTGAGCGACAACTCTGTAGTACTCCGGTACGCGGACGGTGAATACACCTACCCGGTGGTCGAGAGCACCGTCGGTGACCAGGGCTTCGACATCTCGAAGCTGCGGGCCCAGACCGGGCTCGTCACCTTGGACAGCGGCTACGGCAACACCGCGGCCTACAAGTCCGCGATTACCTACCTCGACGGCGAGCAGGGCATCCTGCGCTACCGCGGCTACCCGATCGAGCAGCTGGCCGAGCGCTCGACCTTCATCGAGGTCGCCTACCTGCTGATCAACGGTGAGCTGCCGACCGTCGATCAGCTCGCGTCGTTCCGCAACGAGATCACCCAGCACACGCTGCTGCACGAGGACGTCAAGCGCTTCTACGACGGCTTCCCGCGCGACGCGCACCCGATGGCGATGCTGTCCTCCGTCGTCAGCGCGCTGTCGACCTTCTACCAGGACAGCCACAACCCCTTCGACGAGAAGCAGCGCAACCTCTCGACGATCCGGCTGCTGGCCAAGCTCCCGACGATCGCCGCGTACGCGTACAAGAAGTCGGTCGGCCACCCGGTGGTCTACCCGCGCAACGACCTCGGCTACGTCGAGAACTTCCTGCGCATGACCTTCTCCGTGCCGGCCCAGGAGTACGACCTGGACCCGGTCGTGGTCTCCGCGCTCGACAAGCTGCTGATCCTGCACGCGGACCACGAGCAGAACTGCTCGACCTCCACCGTGCGCCTGGTCGGCTCCTCGCAGGCGAACATGTTCGCCTCGATCTCGGCCGGCATCTCCGCCCTGTGGGGCCCGCTGCACGGCGGCGCCAACCAGTCGGTGCTCGAGATGCTGGAAGGCATCAAGAACGAGGGCGGCGACGTCGACGCCTTCATCCGCAAGGTGAAGAACAAGGAAGACGGCGTCCGCCTCATGGGCTTCGGACACCGCGTCTACAAGAGCTTCGACCCCCGGGCGAAGATCATCAAGGCGGCGGCGCACGACGTCCTCTCCTCGCTCGGCAAGAGCGACGAGCTGCTCGACATCGCGCTGAAGCTGGAAGAGCACGCGCTGGCCGACGAGTACTTCGTCTCGCGCAACCTCTACCCGAACGTGGACTTCTACACCGGTCTGATCTACCGGGCCATGGGCTTCCCGACCGAGATGTTCACCGTGCTCTTCGCGCTCGGCCGACTGCCCGGCTGGATCGCCCAGTGGCAGGAAATGATCAAGGAGCCGGGTTCCCGCATCGGCCGCCCGCGCCAGATCTACACCGGCGAGGTCCTGCGCGACTTCGTGCCGGTAGAGGCCCGCTGACCCGAGGTCTTCCAGGCCCCCAAGGGCCCCTGGACGCACGAAAAGCGCCCCGCCGTCGATCCCCCCACGGGTCGACGGTCGGGGCGCTTTCCTTTTCCCCGGTACGGATTCCCCCCACGGGACCCGAGCCGGGGCGTCAGTGGTGCCGGGACCCGTTCAGCACGGGACGGCCGCTCAAGGCTTCCCGCGGCACGAATCCCGGCCGGCCGATACCCCTGGACGTCCCCCAAGACGTTCCTGGCATCGCCCCATTAGACCCACGACGACCCCGGATGGTTACGTTGCCGTCACTGTGATCTGCGTCTCCTGTGAAGGAACGGTGTGGGCGGTGGGGAGGCTGTCCACTACCGGAAGGAACGCAGCCGTAGGCTGTTGGTCACCACGAAGACCGAGGAGAAGGCCATCGCGGCCCCCGCGATCATCGGGTTGAGCAGTCCCGCGGCCGCCAGCGGCAGCGCCGCCACGTTGTACCCGAAGGCCCAGAACAGGTTCCCCTTGATGGTGCCCAGGGTCCGGCGCGACAGCCGGATCGCGTCCGCCGCCACCCGCAGGTCTCCCCGTACGAGGGTCAGGTCGCCGGCCTCGATGGCCGCGTCGGTGCCGGTGCCCATGGCCAGCCCCAGATCCGCCTGGGCCAGGGCGGCCGCGTCGTTGACCCCGTCGCCGACCATGGCGACCGTACGGCCCTCGGCCTGGAGCCGGCGTACGACGTCCACCTTGTCCTGCGGGAGCACCTCGGCGATCACCTCGTCGATGCCCACCTCGCGGGCCACCGTCTCGGCGACGGCCTTGTTGTCGCCGGTCAGCAGGACCGGGGTCAGGCCCAGCGCCCGCAGTCGCGAGACCGCCTCGGCGCTGGTCTCCTTGACGGCGTCGGCCACGGTCAGGACCCCGCGCGCCTCGCCGTCCCAGGCGACCAGCACGGCGGTGCCGCCCGCCGCCTCGGCGGCCGCCTTGGCCCCGGCGAGGTCCTCCGGCAGGGAGATGGACCAGTCGGCCAGCAGCCGCTCGCGGCCCACCAGGACCGCGTGCCCGTCCACCACGCCCTGCACGCCGAGGCCCGCCACGTTCTCGAAGCCCTCGGGGACCGGCAGGGAGCCCGCCCGCTCGGCCGCGCCGGTGGCGACGGCCCGGGCGATCGGGTGCTCGGAGGCGTGCTCCAGGGAGCCCGCGAGCCGCAGCAGCTCCTTCTCGTCCACGCCCAGGGCGGTGTGCACCTCGGCCAGCTTCATCCGGCCGGTGGTGACGGTCCCGGTCTTGTCCAGTACGACGGTGTCCACGCGGCGGGTGGACTCCAGCACCTCGGGGCCCTTGATCAGGATGCCGAGTTGCGCGCCCCGGCCGGTGCCGACCATCAGCGCGGTCGGGGTGGCCAGGCCGAGTGCGCAGGGGCAGGCGATGATCAGGACGGCCACGGCGGCGGAGAAGGCGGCGGTGGCCTCGCCCGTGATCAGCATCCAGGCGGCCCAGGTGCCCAGGGCCAGGACCAGCACGATCGGCACGAAGATCCCGGAGATCCGGTCCGCGAGGCGCTGCACCTCGGCCTTGCCGTTCTGCGCGTCCTCGACGAGCTTGGCCATCCGGGCGAGCTGGGTGTCGGCGCCGATCCGGGTGGCCTCGACGACCAGCCGCCCGGAGGCGTTGACGGTGGCGCCGGTGACGGAGTCCCCGACGGCGACCTCGACCGGAACCGACTCGCCGGTCAGCATGGAGGCGTCCACGGCCGAGCTGCCCTCGACGACCGTGCCGTCGGTGGCGATCTTCTCGCCGGGGCGGACGACGAACCGGTCGCCGACCACCAGCTCCGCCACGGGGATCCGCACCTCGGAGCCGCCGCGCAGCACGGCCACGTCCTTGGCGCCGAGCTCCAGCAGCGCCTTGAGGGCCGCGCCGGCCTTCCGCTTGGAGCGGGCCTCCAGGTAGCGGCCGAGCAGGATGAAGGAGACGACCCCCGCCGCGACCTCCAGGTAGATGGCCGAGGAGCCGTCCGTACGGGAGATCGTCAGGTCGAAGCCGTGGCGCATGCCGGGCATGCCCGCGTGGCCGAAGAACAGGGCCCACAGCGACCAGGCGAAGGCCGCCAGGGTGCCGACCGAGACCAGGGTGTCCATGGTGGCGGCGCCGTGCCGGGCGTTGGTCCAGGCGGCCTTGTGGAAGGGGTACGCGCCCCAGACCACGACGGGGGCGGCGAGCGTCAGGCAGAGCCACTGCCAGTTGTCGAACTGGAGGGCCGGGATCATGGAGAGCAGGACGACGGGCAGCGCGAGCGCGGCGGAGACGAGCAGCCGGTGGCGCAGGGCGGCGAGCTCGGGGTCGCGGGGGGCCTCGGCCTCCTCCTGCTCGGGGAGCGGCTCCGGCGGCGGGGGCTCCTCGGCGGTGTAGCCGGTCTTCACGACGGTGGCGATCAGGTCGGCGACCTGGACGTCACCGCGGTAGGAGACCTTCGCCTTCTCGGTGGCGAAGTTCACCGTGGCCTCGACGCCGTCCATCCGGTTGAGCTTCTTCTCGATCCGGGCCGCGCAGGAGGCGCAGGTCATCCCGCCGATCGAGAGTTCCACCGCCGCTATGGGCCCGTCGTGCACTGTGCTGCTCATGTTCCGGCTCCAGGGGGAGGGCCGGGCCGTACGGAACCAGTATGAGCTGGACGGTACGGCCCGGCGGAAATCTGCGGGGTCCTGCGGTCGCCTCAGGCCTGGCCGACGAGCTCGTAGCCGGCCTCGTCGATCGCGGCGCGGACGTCCTCCTCGGCGAGCGGGGCGTCGGAGACCACGGTGACCTCGCCGGTCGCGGCGACGGCCTTGACCGAGCTGACGCCGGGCAGGGCGCTGAGCTCGTTGGTCACCGAGCCCTCGCAGTGCCCGCAGCTCATGCCGGTCACGCGGTAGACGGTGGTGGTCCGGGTGTCCGTCTCGGCGGTCATGTCGTTCTCCTCTTCGGGGCGTACGTGTCCGGTCGCCGGAGGCGATGGATCCCTCCACCGTCCTCCCGACACTTCGAGACTATACCCCTGGGGGGTATAAAGCGAGCCCCGCGCCTTCAAAACTGGCCGGTATGCGGGAACTGTACGTAAATGGCCGTTATGGATCAGCCCGGAAGTCTCGTCCTCATCATGGCCGTCGCCGTGCTCGCCCCCCTGCTGGCCTACGGAGTCTCGCGATGGCTGGCCGTACCGCTGGTGATCTTCGAGATCCTGCTGGGGATCCTGATCGGCCCCGACGTCCTCGGGTGGGCGCACACCGGCGGGGTGATCGACGTACTGAGCAACCTCGGCCTCGCCATGCTGATCTTCCTGGCCGGCTACGAGCTCGAATTCGACCGGGTCAAGGGGGACACCCTCAAGCGGTCGGCGTGGGCCTGGCTCATCTCCCTCGTGCTGGGCCTGGGCGTCGGGATCCTGCTCGCCCACGGCGGCGGCTTCGACAAGGGCGTCTACGTCGGCACCGCGCTCACCAGCACCGCGCTGGGCACGATCCTGCCCGTGCTGAGGGACGCCGGGGACCTCCAGAGCCGGTTCGGCTCCGTGATGATGGCGATGGGCACCATCGGCGAGTTCGGGCCGATCATCGCCATGGCCGTGCTGCTCAGCGGCCGTTCCCCGGCGCGGTCGGCGGTGCTGCTCGCGGCCTTCGCGGTGCTGACGGCGGCGGCCGTGTTCTGGGCGCTGCGCCCCAAGCCGCCCTGGTTCAGCACGGTCATCGCCAAGACCCTGCACAGCAGTGCGCAGTTCGCGGTGCGGCTGGTCGTCCTGCTCCTGGTGTCGATGCTGGCGCTGGCCCAGGTGCTCGGCCTCGACATCCTGCTCGGGGCCTTCGCGGCCGGCCTCGTCACCCGGCTCGTGCTGCACGGGGCCGCGCCGGAGAGCAGTGCGACCGTGCTGTCGAAGGTGGAGGCCATGGGCTTCGGCTTCCTGGTGCCGGTGTTCTTCGTGGTCACCGGGATCGAGTTCGACCTGAAGGCGCTGCTCGCGGGCGGCCGGGAGCTCCTGCTGCTGCCGCTGTTCCTGCTGCTGTTCCTGGTGGTGCGCGGGCTGCCGATCCGGCTGCTGGCCCCCGGGGACCTGCGCGGGAGCGACCGTTCGGCGCTGGTGCTGTTCGGGTCCACGGCGCTGCCGCTGGTGGTCGCGATCACCACCCTCGGGGTGGAGGACGGGAAGGTGACTCCGGGCGAGGCGGCCGCGCTGGTGGGGGCGGGGATGTTGTCGGTGCTGGTGTTCCCGCTGGTGGGGTTGAGGCTGCGGGACCGGAACCGGTCGGCGGGGGAGCGCAGCGCGGAGGCGCCGCGCGGGGAGCGGGTCAGCGGGAGCGAGTCGTGGTGACGATCGGCTCCAGGTAGCGCAGCAGGACGGTCTTCAGCTCGGCGACGTACGCGTCGCGCTGGGCGCCCTCGTGGGCCAGGATCAGGTCCAGGGACGCCTTGAAGATGCCGAGGACCATGTTCGCGATGTGGTCGAGCTCGGCCGGCGGGACCTCGGGTGCGAGGGAGTGCAGGGCGCTGCGGACCTGAGCGGTCATGTTGGTGTGGAGTTCTTCGTGCTCCTTGTCGATGCCCCCCGGGACCCCGGAGCCGTGCATGAGGGCCCAGAAGGCCGGGTTCTCGCAGTTGAAGGCGATCAGCGGGTCCAGGACGGCGTCCAGCGCCTCGGGCAGCGGAAGGCCGAGGTTCTGGGGCAGGAAGGCCTGGCCGTGGGTCTCCCGGGCGTGGAGGAGGAGCCGGCCGCCGAGCTCGATCGCGATGGCCTCCTTGTTCGGGAAGAACTGGTAGAGCGTGCCCGGCGACACGCCGGCCTCCCGGGCGATGGCGTTGGTGCTGGCCGCCGCGTAGCCGGTACGGCAGAACACCCCGGCGGCGGCGGCCAGGAGCTGGGCGATCCGGCGCTCGCCCCGTGCCTGGCGGCGGCGCGGCGCGGTGGTCCCGTCGGCCTCGGCGGTCTCGCCGGCTGTCTGGATTTCGGTCGTTTTGTCCCTGGAGGTCCTCGGCATGTCCAATCCCCTGCTTCCCGTGGGTGATTGACAAACGCGAGCGGCCGCTCGCATTCTGAGGAAACGCGAGCGACTGCTCGTGTTTGCCAGTCTATTAGGCCTGGCAATCACGGTGAAGGGGACACCGAGTCATGCCCGAAGTCAAGAATCCACCGTTGCCCGGGGAGAGCGGCAGGTGGATCCGGTTCGTCACGGCCCGACCGCGGCTCTCGCTGCTCCTCGCCCTGCTGGTCACCGTCCTGGCCGTGGTCGCGGGCGGCGGCGTCGCCGAGCGGATGAGCAGTGGCGGATGGGAGGACCCGGCCGCCCAGTCCACCTACGCCGCCGCGGCCCTGGAACGCGAGTTCCCGGCCTCGCAACCCAATCTGCTGCTGCTCGTGGACGCGGGGCCGGGTGCCGGGGCCGCCGGGGTGGACGACCCCGCGGTCGCCGCCGAGGCGGAGCGGCTGACGGCCCGGCTCGCCTCGGAAGAGGGGGTCGTCGGCGTCGGATCGTACTGGCGCACCCGGCTGCCCGCACTGCGCTCCGAGGACGGCCGCCAGGCCCTGATCGCCGCCAGGGTGCCGGGCGACCAGAAGACCGCCACCGAGGTGCTGGACCGGATCTCCCCCCACTACCGGGGCGAACACGGGCCGGTGCGGGTCTCCCTGGGCGGACCCGTCGCGGTCCAGCGCGAGGTGACCACGACCATCCAGGAAGACCTCCTGCGTGCCGAGCTGATCGCCCTGCCGGTCACCCTCGTCCTGCTCGTGCTCGTCTTCGGCAGCGCCGTCGCGGCCCTGCTGCCGCTCGGCGTCGGCATCATGGCCATTCTCGGCACCAACGCGGTGCTGCGCGGGCTCACCGAGTTCACCGAGGTCTCGGTCTTCGCCCAGAACCTGACCACCGCGCTCGGCCTCGGACTCGCCATCGACTACGCCCTGTTCATCGTCCGCAGGTTCCGTGAGGAGCTCGCGGCCGGACAGGACCCGGCCGGCGCGGTCGGGACCACCCTGCGCACCGCCGGGCGCACCGTGCTCTTCTCCGCGCTGACCGTCGCGGTGGCCCTCTCGGCCATGGCCTTCTTCCCGATGTCCTTCCTGCGCTCCTTCGCCTACGCCGGTGTCGCGGTGGTTCTCCTCGCGGCAGCGGCCGCACTGCTCCTGCTGCCGGCGGCCCTGATCCTGCTCGGCGAGCGGGTCAACTCCTTCGACCTGCGCCGACTGTGGCGGCGCAGGCGCGCAGCCGGTGCCGCGCCCGACGCCGCGGCGGAGACGGGCCGGGGCTGGGGGCGGGCGGCCCTTCTGGTGATGCGCAGGGCCCCGCTGTTCGCGGCGGCCACCACGGCGGGACTGCTGCTCCTCGGGCTTCCCTTCCTCGGAGTGAAGTTCGGCAGCGTGGACGACAGGCAGCTGCCCAAGACCGCGGAATCGCACGTGGTCCAGCAGCAGATCCGGGACGCCTTCCCGGGCAGCCCCGGCGGCGGTCTCACCGTGCTCGCCGAGGGAGCCTCCGGCCCCGCCGAGCTCGCCGCCTACAAGGACCGGGTGGCACTTCTGCCCGGCGTGGTCCGCATCGACGGGCCGATGGCCACCGGCCCCGAGGCGCGGTACGCGCACTTCTCCGTCATCGCCGAGGGTGAGGGAGCCAGCCCGCAGGCCCAGGACCTGGTCGGCGAGGTGCGGAAGGTCGATGCCGGCTTCCGGACCTCCGTGGCGGGCCAGGCGGCGAGGCTCGTCGACACCAAGCAGGCCATTGCGGACGCCCTGCCCACCGCCCTGGCCCTGGTGGCGCTGGCCACCCTGCTGCTCGTCTTCCTGCTCACCGGAAGCCTGCTGATACCGCTCCAGGCGGTGCTGCTCAACGCCCTCAGTCTGACCGCGATGTTCGGAGCGGTGGTGTGGGTCTTCCAGGAGGGCAACCTCTCCGGACTGCTCTCCTTCACCTCCACCGGGGACATCGAGACCACGCTGCCGGTCCTCATGTTCTGCATCGCCTTCGGACTGTCCATGGACTACGGGGTGTTCCTCATATCCCGGATCAAGGAGGAGTACGACCGGACCGGGGACCACGAGGGCGCCGTGCGGACCGGGCTGGCACGCACCGGCGGGCTGATCACCGCGGCGGCCCTGATCCTGGCCGTGGTGATGGTGGCCATCGGCACCTCGCGGGTGACCAACACCAAGATGCTGGGGCTCGGAATCGCGCTGGCGGTCCTGATGGACGCCATGGTCGTGCGCAGCCTCCTGGTGCCGGCGGTCATGAAGCTGACCGGCAAGGCCACCTGGTGGGCTCCGGGCCCGCTGCGCAGGTTGCACGAGAGGTTCGGACTGAGCGAAGGGGAGTCCGTCGGGGCGCCCGTGGAGCCGGAGGCGCGGCCGGAGCGGGAGAAGGTCCCCGTCGGGACGGCCTGATCCCGGGTGCGGATCGGCTGCGGATCGGCTGCGGGACGGGGGTGGTCGGTCCCCGTCCCGCAGCCGCGTACGGGTCAGTCCCCGCCGCGACCCCGGTTGCCGGGGCGCCGGGCCACCCAGGCGCGGACCGTGTCGGCGTACCAGTAGGGCTTGCCGCCTTCCACATGGTCGGGCGGGGGGAGAAGTCCGTGCTTGCGGTAGGAGCGCACCGTGTCCGGCTGGACCCGGATGTGGGCGGCGATCTCCTTGTACGACCACAACTGTCGGTCGCTCATGCCAAAGACACCTCCTTGTCCACGCCGCGGGGCCGGCCGGGAGGCCGTCGGGGAGCCGGCGCGTGGACACTGCCGATCACTCGCGTTGTGCCCGGGGAACGACGCGAGGCGAGGGCGGGGGAGGGGCTGTCGAACCCCTGTGACGGAAAACCCGCGTAATGCGGATATGGGTGACACGACGGAGACGCCTGTGACAGATGCGGCACAGGGGTGGAAAAGGGGGTCGAAGGGGTCGGAGGGGTGCGGCGGGGTCAGTGGTACAGGGGTGGGCGTTCCGCCAGCTCCACGGGGGTGCGTACGCCGGTTCGGGCGGCCGTGATGCCCGCCTCCGAGACGGCCGCCGCCGCGTAGCCGTCCCAGGCGTCGGGTCCCGCCACCCCGCCGCGCGCCGCCGCGGCCACCCAGCGGCGCAGCTGGCGGTCGTAGGCATCGGCGAAGCGCACCGTGAAGTCCTGGTCGATCTCCCCGCCCCAGCGGCCCGCCGACTGCACCACCATCGCGTGGCCGTCACCGATCCGGGCACTGCCCGACTCGCCCACCGCCTCACACTGCACCTGGTAGCCGAAACCGCAGTTCACGAAGATCTCCACGTCGACGACGGCCCCGCCGGAGGTCTCCAGCAGCACCAGCCGGGGATCGCGCAGCCCCTCCGGGGCCGCCGCCGTGGGCCGCGGGGAGACCACGGTGACCGCCGTGATCTCCTGCCCCAGCAGCCAGCGGGCCGCGTCCACCTCATGCACCACGGAATCGCTGATCAGCATGGAGCTGGTGAAGAACGACGGCGAGGCGGCGTTGCGGTGCCGGCAGTGCAGGAACAGCGGCCGCCCGATCCCGCCCGCGTCCAGCAGCTCCTTCAGCCGCTCGTACTCGGCGTCGAACCGCCGCATGAAACCCACCTGCACCAGGCGCCGCCCCAGCCGCTGCTCCGCCGCCATGATCCGCAGCGCCCCCGCCGGATCCGGGGTCAGCGGCTTCTCGCACAGCACCGGCAGCCCCCGGTCCAGGGCGTGCAGGACCGCCTCCTCGTGGGCGGGTCCCGGGGAGGCGATCAGTACCGCCCGGACACCGGGTGCGGCTATCGCGGCCGCCGGGTCGGTGTGCGCGCTCGCCCCGTCCAGGGCGCCCGCGACCTCCTTGACCCGGTCCCCGTCGGGATCGGCCACGGCCACCACACGGGCCCCGCCGACGCTCCGCCCGATCCGGCGGACGTGGTCGGCCCCCATCTTGCCCGTACCGATGACGGCGATGCCGAGCGTGCTGCTCATGGTCGTCTCCTCCGGGGAGTCAGCGGGCGCCGCAGGAGCGCAGGTAGTCGCGGGTGCGGCGGGCGATCGGCAACGGCCGGTCGGGCGGGCAGGGGTACATGTCCTGCTCGACGATCGCGAAGAGGTCCACGCCGAGCCGCTGGGCGGCGGCGAGCACCGGCTCCAGCGCCGGCACGCCCGAAGGCGGCTCGCACATCACCCCGCGGCCCACGGCCGGCCCGAAGGGCAGCTCCTGCGCGACGACTTCGGCGAGGATCCGCGGGTCCACCTGCTTGAGGTGGAGGTAGCCGATGCGCTCGGCGAAGGTCTCGATGGCCCGGACGCTGTCGCCGCCGCAGTACGCGTAGTGCCCCGTGTCCAGGCAGAGTGAGACCAGCGCGGGGTCGGTGGCGTCGAGGAAACGCGCCACGTTCCCCGGGGTGTCGATGTGGGTGTCCGCGTGCGGATGGACCACGATCCGCAGCCCGTACCGGTCCTGGACCTCCTTGCCCAGGCGCTCGGTCTGCGAGGCCAGTTCACGCCACTGGGAGGGGGTGAGGGTGCGGTCCTCCAGCACCTCGCCGGTCTTGTCGTCCCGCCAGAAGGAGGGGATCACGACGAGGTGCGCCGCGCCCATGGCCCGGGTCAGCTCCGCGATCCGCGACACGTGCTCCCAGGTGTCCTCCCACACGGCGGGACCGTGATGGAGTCCGGTGAAGACGGTGCCGGCCGAGACCCGCAGCCCGCGCTTGGCGGTCTCCTCGGCGAGCAGGTCGGGATCGGTGGGCAGATATCCGTACGGGCCGAGCTCGATCCACTCGTACCCGGCGTCCGCGACCTCGTCGAGGAAGCGCTCCCAAGGGGTCTGCCGGGGGTCGTCGGGAAACCAGACACCCCAGGAGTCCGGAGCCGAACCGACACGGATACGGGTCAACGCGGGCGGGGAGGACGTCATGACGGGCACCTTAGATGGAGGACGAGAGGGAGGACTGGCAGTGACCGGAAGTGGCGATCCGTTGGAGTTCGACCTGATCACGATGGGCCGGATCGGGGTGGATCTCTACCCGTTGGCGACCGGGGTATCACTGGCCGAGGCCGAGACCTTCGGCAAGTTCCTGGGCGGCTCCCCGGCCAACGTCGCCGTCGCGGCGGCCAGGCTGGGGCGGCGGACCGCACTGATCAGCCGCACCGGGGCCGATCCCTTCGGCGGGTATCTCCGGTCGGAGCTCAAGGGGTTCGGGGTGGACGGCCGGTGGGTGACGGAGGTCGCGGGGCTGCCGACGCCGATCACCTTCTGCGAGATGTTCCCGCCGGATTCCTTTCCGCTCTACTTCTACCGGCTGCCGAAGGCACCCGATCTGGAGATCGAGCCGGCGGAGGTGGACCTGGCGGCGGTGCGGGCCGCGAAGGTGTTCTGGATGACGGGGACGGGACTGAGCGAAGAGCCCTCGCGGGCGGCGACGCTGGCCGCGCTGGAATCCCGTGGGGGGTCGGGGACGACGGTGTTCGACCTGGACTGGCGGCCGATGCTGTGGCGGGAGAAGCCCGAGCCGTACTACGAGCGTGCGCTGGCGGGGGCGACGGTGGCCGTCGGGAACCCCGAGGAGTGCGAGATCGCCACGGGACGGTCCGATCCGTACGCGGCTGCGGCGGCCCTGCTGGAGGCCGGGGTGGAACTGGCCGTCGTGAAACGCGGAGCGGAGGGCGTGCTGGCGGTCCACCGCGACGGGACGGTGGCGGAGGTCCCGCCGGTGCGGGTGGCGGTGGTGAACGGGCTGGGCGCGGGGGACGCGTTCGGCGGGGCGCTGTGCCACGGGCTGCTGGCGGGGTGGCCGCTGGAGGCGGTGGTGCGGTACGCGAACGCGGCGGGGGCGATCGTCGCCTCGCGGCTGGCGTGTTCCTCCGCGATGCCGTTCTCGTACGAGGTGGAGGAGGTGCTGGGGCGTGCCGGTGGTTGCTGAGTGGGGGATGGAGTGGACGAGGCTGCTCGTGCTCGTGTTGGAGCCGGGGGAGGTGTACCGGTTCGATTCGGGGGAGTGCGAGTGGATCGTGCTGCCGTTGTCGGGTGGGTGCGAGGTCCGCTGCGCGGAGCCGTCCCCTACCCGCCCTTCCTCCGTTCCCCGGGGCTCCGCCGCCCCGGACCCCGCGCCTCAAACGCCGGCGGGGCTCGAAGGTCGGGGCTCCGCCCCGGACCCCGCGCCTCAAGCGCCGGCGGGGCTGGATGTTCCGCCGGAAGGGCTGGATCTTTCAGCCCGTCCGGCGTTTGAGGACCGGGGGTCCGGGGGCGGAGCCCACGGTTTCGGGAAGGGGCGGGGTGGGGGAAGCCCCGCAGGGCCCGACACCCCACTGACCGCGTTCCAACTGCACGGGCGGGGCGGGGTGTTCGAGGGGGTCAGTGACTTCGCGTACGTACCCCGGGACAGCAGCGTCCAGATCGAGGCGGCAGGAGGAGGGCGGTTCGCGCTCGCCGGGGCGCGGTGCGAGCGGAGGCATCCCGCCCGGTACGGATCCGCGGCCGGGGTCCCCGTGGAGCTGCGCGGGGCCGGGCAGTGTTCTCGGCAGGTCCACAACTTCGGGGCCGCCGGCGTGTTCCCCGCGGACCGGCTCATCGCCGTCGAGGTGCTCACCCCCGGCGGGAACTGGTCCTCGTACCCGCCCCACAAGCACGACACGCACGCCCCCGGCGAGGAGTCCCGCCTGGAGGAGATCTACTACTTCGAGATCGCGCCCCACGGGGAGACGCCCGGGGTCGGGTACCAGCGCGTCACACCGTCTCCCGCGGGGAAGACCGACATCCTGGCGGAAGTCGGGAGCGGTGACGCGGTGCTGATCCCCGACGGCTGGCACGGGCCGTCCATCGCCGCGCCCGGGCACGACATGTACTACCTGAACGTGATGGCCGGGCCGCCCGGCGAGCCCCGGGAGTGGCTGATCCGGGACCACCCCGAGCACGCCTGGATCCGCGGCAGCTGGGACGGGCAGGAGATCGACCCCAGGCTGCCCTTTCACCGAGGCCGAGCGGAGGACGAAGCGCGATGAGGCTCACCGTCGCACAGGCGCTCGTACGGTTCCTGAGCAGGCAGTACACCGAGCGCGACGGGCGCCGGCACCGGCTGATCGCCGCCACCTGGGGGATCTTCGGGCACGGGAACGTCGCCGGGATCGGGCAGGCGCTGCTGGAGACGGGCGCGGAGGACATGCCCTTCTTCCAGGGGCGCAACGAGCAGGCCATGGTGCACGCGGCCGTCGGATACGCCCGGCAGTGCGGACGGCTGTCCGCGCACGCCGTGACCACTTCCATCGGGCCCGGCGCCACCAACCTCGTCACCGGCGCGGCCGGAGCGACGATCAACCGGATCCCGGTGCTCCTGCTGCCCGGGGACACCTTCGCGACCCGGCCCGCCGATCCCGTGCTGCAGCAGATGGAGGTGCAGGAGGCGGGGGATGTCTCCGTCAACGACACCCTGCGGCCGGTCTCCCGCCACTTCGACCGGATCACCCGCCCCGAGGCGCTGGTCCCGGCCGCCCTCCAGGCCATGCGGGTGCTCACCGACCCCGTGCGAACCGGCGCCGTCACCCTCGCGCTGCCGCAGGACGTGCAGGCCGAGGCGTACGACTGGCCCGAGGAGTTCTTCGCCGAGCGGGTGTGGGGCGTACGCAGGCCCCGGCCCGACCGCGCCGAGCTCGCCGAGGCCGCCGCCGCCGTACGGGGTGCCGCGCGGCCCCTGATCGTCGCGGGCGGCGGGATCCGGCACAGCGCGGCCGGGGCCGCGCTGGCGGAGTTCGCCGAGGCCACCGGGATCCCCGTGGCCACGACCCAGGCGGGCAAGGGCGTGCTCCCCCACGACCACCCGGCCGAGGTCGGCGGGATCGGGCACACGGGCACGGCCACCGCCGCCGCGCTGGCCCGGGAGGCCGACCTGGTGATCGCCGCCGGGACCAGGCTGACGGACTTCACCACCGCCTCCGCGACCCTGTTCCGGAACCCGGCCGTGCGGTTCGTCGGCCTGAACCTCGATCCGTACGACGCCCACAAACTCGCCGCCCTCCCGCTGGTCGCCGATGCCCGCGAAGCACTCGGCGAACTCCGCCAGGCGGTGGCCGGGTACCGGGTGGATCCCGCGTACACGGCCTCGTACGGGGAGGGGAAGCGGGAGTGGGAGCGGCGGGTCGACGCCGCCTGGAGCGTCGGGGAGGGAGGCGAGGATCTGCCGCCCACGCAGGCCCAGGTCCTTGGGCTGCTCGACTCGCTGGTGGACGCGAGCGACATCCTCGTCAATGCCGCCGGCTCGCTCCCCGGGGACCTGCACAAGCTGTGGCGGGCCCGCTCGGGCGACCAGTACCACCTGGAGTACGGCTACTCCTGCATGGGCTACGAGATCCCGGCCGCGATCGGGGTGGCGCTGGCCGCGCCCGGGCGCCCGGTGTGGGCGCTGGTCGGCGACGGGACGTACCTGATGAACCCGACCGAGATCGTCACGGCCGTGCAGGAGGGGATCCCGATCAAGGTGGTCGTCCTCGACAACCACGGGTACGCCTCGATCGGGGGGCTTTCGGGGGCCGTGGGCGGCGAGGGGTTCGCCACCGGGTACCGCTTCCGGGCGCCCGACGGCTCGTACACCGGCGACCCCCTTCCGGTGGACCTCGCGGCGAACGCGGCCTCCCTCGGGATGGCCGTGATACGCGCCCGTACCGTGCGTGACCTGCGGGAAGCCCTGGCCGAGGCGCGCTCGGCAACATGTCCCACATGTGTCTACGTACAGACCCGAACGCCCGACACTGTGTCGGGCCCGCCCCCCGCACAGGCGTGGTGGGATGTTCCTGTGGCCGAGACCGCGAAGCGCAAAGCGGCGGCCCAGGCCCGTGAAGAGTACGACCGGCAAGCCGCTCAGCGACGTCGCCATCTGTGAAGGAGCAAGGCACATGAAGACCGTCAACCACTGGATCGGTGGCAAGACCGTCGAGGGCGCTTCGGGCAACTACGGCCCGGTCACCGACCCGGCCACCGGCGAGGTCACCACGCAGGTCGCGCTCGCCTCGGCCGAAGAGGTCGACGCGGCGGTGCGGATCGCCAAGGAGGCGTACTTGAGCTGGGGCCAGTCCTCGCTGGCCGCCCGCACCAAGGTGCTCTTCGCCTACCGCGCCCTGCTGGACGCCAACCGCGACGCCATCGCCGAGCTGATCACCGCCGAGCACGGCAAGGTCCACTCGGACGCGCTCGGCGAGGTCGCCCGCGGCCTGGAGATCGTCGAGCTGGCCTGCGGGATCACCACGCAGCTCAAGGGCGAGCTGTCGACGTCGGTGTCCAACCGCGTGGACGTCTCCGCCATCCGCCAGCCGCTGGGCGTCGTCGCGGGCATCACCCCCTTCAACTTCCCGGCGATGGTCCCGATGTGGATGTTCCCGCTGGCCGTGGCCTGCGGAAACACCTTCATCCTCAAGCCGAGCGAGAAGGACCCGTCGGCCGCGAACAAGCTGGCCGAGCTGGCCACCGAGGCCGGTCTGCCGGCGGGCGTGCTGAACGTCGTCCACGGTGACAAGGTCGCCGTCGACGCGCTGCTGTCCCACCCCGACATCGCGGCCGTCTCCTTCGTGGGCTCGACCCCGATCGCCCGCCACATCCACACCACGGCCTCCGCCAACGGCAAGCGCGTCCAGGCCCTGGGCGGCGCCAAGAACCACATGCTGGTGCTGCCGGACGCCGACCTGGACGCGGCCGCCGACGCGGCGGTCTCCGCGGCGTACGGCTCCGCGGGCGAGCGCTGCATGGCGATCTCCGCGGTCGTGGCCGTCGGCTCCATCGCCGACGAGCTGGTCGACAAGATCCGCGAGCGCGCCGAGAAGATCAAGATCGGTCCCGGCAACGACCCGACCTCCGAGATGGGCCCGCTGATCACGGCCGCCCACCGCGACAAGGTCGCCTCGTACGTCAAGGGCGCGGCCGACCAGGGCGCCGACGTGGTCCTGGACGGCACCGGCTACACGGTGGACGGCTTCGAGAACGGCCACTGGATCGGCCTGTCGCTGCTCGACAACGTGAAGACCGACTCCGACGCCTACCGCGACGAGATCTTCGGCCCGGTGCTGTGCGTGCTGCGCGCGGAGACCTACGAGGAGGGCGTGGCGCTCATCAACGCCTCGCCGTTCGGCAACGGCACCGCGATCTTCACCCGTGACGGCGGCGCCGCCCGCCGCTTCCAGCTGGAGATCGAGGCGGGCATGGTCGGCGTCAACGTGCCGATCCCGGTGCCGGTGGGCTACCACTCCTTCGGTGGCTGGAAGGACTCGCTCTTCGGCGACCACCACATCTACGGCAACGACGGCATCCACTTCTACACCCGCGGCAAGGTCGTCACGACCCGCTGGCCGGACCCGTCCGAGGGCCACATCGGCGTGGACCTGGGCTTCCCCCGCAACCACTGACCGACCGGGCGGCGCGCCGCCCGCAGGACCGCTCGCCCCCCGCAACCCTCACCGCGGGGGGCGAGTCCGTTCGTACCGGGACCGGGGGGTCAGTACGAGTGGGTCAGGTCCCGTTCGGAATCCCGCTGTTCCTCGTGTGCCGGGCGGCGGCGCCGGCGCAGGACCAGGAAGGTCGTCAGGGCGCCGGCGAGTACGAGGAGCGACCCGACGGCGGGCCAGGGGACGGCCACGAAGTCCGTCTCGGAGGCGGAGACCAGCTCGGGGTGGGCCGTCGCCCCGGCGGTGATCCTGACGGTCACCCAGTCCGACTGGGGGGCGTCGGGCCACGGTTCGGTGAGCTCGATCCGCTGGCCGGGGAGCAGCGCCAGCTTCAGCTCCCGGGCCGGCCGGTCCAGCACCTTCCGCCCGAACAGGCCCTCGGCGGACACCGTCACCTTGGGGTCGACGACCACGTTGCCCCGGTTGACCAGCGTGTACGTGATGGTGGCGCGGGCGTCCTTGACCCAGGGCAGCAGCGGCGCCGACCGGTCGACCTTCACGTCCTCCACGCTGAGCCCGGGAGTCAGCGGCCCCGGCACCCGGAAGTACAGCCGGGCGCCCACCGAACGCTTCACGCCGACCTGGACCTTGCCCTCCTGCTGTATGCCCTCCACGGCGGTGTTGAGGGCGACGATCCCGCCCACGTGGTCGCCGGGCGTCGCGTCCGCCGGGACCTTCACGGTGAACGGCAGGTCCTTGCGGCCCTTGGCCGGCACGGTGACGGTGGAGGCCGTCTCGGGAGGCAGCGCGATCCACGCGCCGACGTCCTTCGGCTTCGTCTCCACGGGCAGCAGCGCGAAGGCGCCGCCCGAGGGGGTGTTGACGGCGTCGGTGGCGAAGATCTGGAACGTCAGCTCCTTGTCGGAGGAGTTCAGGATCGTGACGCTGTCGTCGACGGTGGTCCCGGCCTGGCCCTGGTGGAAGAAGTAGGCGCGGTCGGTCATCGCCGCACCGGCCGCGGGCGTGGGGAAGACCCCCCAGGTGCCGTTGTCGGCCGCGGTCGCGGTGGCGGCCGGGAGCAGCCCCACGCCCAGCAGCAGGCCGATGAGCAGACCGTACAGAGAGGTGCGGGTGCGCATGGGAGGTTCTCCAGTCGGCGCGGAAAGAGGGAAAGGGGTGGTGGGGGGGGGGGGGGCCCCCCCCCCCCCGGGCCCCGGGGCCCCCCCCCGCGCCCGGGCGGGGGGGGGGGGGGGGGGTGGGCGCGGGAGAAAGGGTACACCACACCGGCGGTGTTGGGGGACC
>NZ_JBIWFI010000063.1:0-23336 GCF_044762985.1 Streptomyces sp. NPDC096339
GGCCGGGGGGGCCGGGGGGGGGGGGGCACCCCGCCCATCCGGTCCCCCGCCCCTCCGTCGTGTCCTCCGCCCTGAACCTGCGGCGCCGTTCCCGGGGGCTCCGCCCCCGGACCCCCGCGCCTCAAACGCCGGCGGGGCTGGAATGGGCGTACGTTTCAGCCCGCGGCGGCGATCGGGCCGGGGCCCGGGGCCTGGCGGAGTTCGGCGGACCTGCGGCGCATCCGGGCCAGGATCACCCGGCGCTCGGCGGCGGTGAGGCCGCCCCAGACTCCGTACGGCTCGGGCTGGAGCAGTGCGTGCTCCCGGCAGGCGACCATCACCGGGCAGCGCGCACAGACGCGCTTGGCGGCCTCCTCGCGGGAGAGCCGGGCCGCGGTCGGCTCCTTCGACGGCGCGAAGAAGAGCCCCGCCTCGTCCCGGCGGCACACCGCCTCCGCGTGCCAGGGACCGTCCTCTTCCCGCGACGGGGTCCGCGGCTTCGGCACGGCCGGCGCCGCACGCCCCTGAAGAGTCTGGACGGCGGCTGCCTGCAGGGACTGATGCGGCGGATGCGGCACGGTCTACTCCTGACGACGTATACGCGAGCGAGACGCGAGCGAGAGACGATGCACCTGTCCCTACCCGCTGTACGCGCCCCTATGCACCGCGCACTACCGGCCGCGCGGCCTTCGTCCGAAACGTGCCCCTGCCGCCGGGGCGCTCACACCCCGCTCGGCGCCCAGCCCGGATCACGCCCCAGGTAGGCCAGCAGCGACCCGGCCGGGTCGGCTTCGGGCGAGGGCCCACCGGGCAGCGCCGGGCCGTAGGCGAAGCCCCTCAGGGGCTCGGCGAGGGCTTCCGCGGCGGGCCGCAGGGCGCGGGCCAGGTCCGCGGGGAGCGGGGACGGCTGCCCGGTGGCCACGGCGATGTCCCAGGCGTGCACGGCGGCGTCCAGGGCGGCCGCGCCGACGGCCGTCTCGGCGGACACCGTGAACGGGGGCAGCGGCACCGCGACCTCGGCGGTACCGGGTACGACCCCGGCGAAGGCCTCGGCGGCCGCGGCGAGTGCGGGCTCCAGCAGCTGCGCCGGGGCGCCGCTCAGGGCGCCGGACGGCGCGAACGGGTCCTCGGCCGGGCCGGGGCCGCCGGTGAGACGGGAGGCGTAGGCGAGCTGGTCACCGGCGGCGTGCTGGAGGACCTGGGTGACGTTCCACTGATCGCATGGCGTCGGCAGGTCCCAGCCGTGGGCCGGCACCGCGGCGACGGTGGCGCGAAGTGCTTCGTGTGCCTGGTCGAGCAGATCCCACTTGGATACGGTCATGCGCCGGATCCTACGAGAGTCCGCGCGGCCGAATCCCGTTGTTTCCAGGGCGTGTTGGGAAACCGAGGAGCCCGGGAAACGGAACCGGGCTCAGCCGCCGGGCCGCTTGCGCAGCTTGTGCGCCAGGTCGACGAGGCGGGCGCCGCGCTTGGGGCGGGCCTCGATGTTGCCGAGCAGGGCGAAGCCGCGGACGATCACCACGGGGGCCTGCGGGTCGGGCTCCCCGCGGCTCTCGCCGCGCACCTCGAAGTTGCCGAGGACCCCGCTGCCGTAGCCGCGCAGGGTGACGTTCTCCGGGACCCGGATCTCCACGTTGCCCAGTACACAGGTCACGTTGATCTCGGTGACCTGCTGCTCGAAGACGGCCTCGGTGAGGTCGATCTCGATGTCGCCCATGACCGAAACCGCGCGGGTGTGCGCGCCCGGCCGCCAGCGGCCCTTGCGGGAGGCGCTGCTGCACACGGCGACGACGTTCTCCGCGTAGCCCGCGGGAACGGCCGCTCCGACGGCTCCGGCCCCGTACGCGGCCGCAGGGTGCCCGGTGCCGGGCGCGGGCAGGTCCCGTACGAGGACCTCCAGCTCGTCGACCGTCTTGAGCTCGTACAGCGAGTCCAGGCGCTCCGAGTGCTCCTCGGGGTTCAGCCGGCCCTCGGCGAGGGCGTCGGCGAGCCTCTGCGCGATCCGGTCCCGGTCCGCGTCGGAGGCGCGCAGGCCGGGCGCGGCGGAGGCGGGGGCGGCGGGGTGCTTTTCCAGGTCCACGTCGGCCAGCATAGCGAGACACGATAGATCGCGATACTCCTGAGTGGCGTGGAACGGGCCCCGAGTGAGCCTTACCTCACAACCACGGCCGCGTCGAGAGGTCCTACGCTTGATGACCGCGCTGCCAAATGGTCGCCAGCGCTGTCTGCCGAGTGAGGAATGGCTACCCAAATGCCGGAGTTCGCGTACACCGACCTGCTGCCCCTGGGCGAGGACACCACCCCCTACCGGCTGGTGACCGCCGAGGGCGTGTCCACCTTCGAGGCGGACGGCCGTACGTTCCTCAAGGTCGAGCCGGAGGCGCTGCGCAAGCTCGCCGAAGAGGCGATCCACGACATCCAGCACTTCCTGCGCCCCGCGCACCTCGCGCAGCTGCGCCGCATCATCGACGACCCCGAGGCCTCCTCGAACGACAAGTTCGTCGCCCTCGACCTGCTCAAGAACGCGAACATCGCGGCGGCCGGCGTCCTGCCGATGTGCCAGGACACGGGCACGGCGATCGTGATGGGCAAGCGCGGCCAGAACGTCCTCACCGAGGGCGGCGACGAGGCGGCGCTCTCGCGCGGCATCTACGACGCGTACACCCGCCTGAACCTGCGCTACTCGCAGATGGCCCCGATCACCATGTGGGAGGAGAAGAACACCGGCTCGAACCTGCCCGCGCAGATCGAGCTCTACGCGACCGACGGCGGCGCGTACAAGTTCCTCTTCATGGCCAAGGGCGGCGGCTCGGCCAACAAGTCCTTCCTCTACCAGGAGACGAAGGCGGTCCTCAACGAGGCCTCCATGATGAAGTTCCTGGAGGAGAAGATCCGTTCGCTCGGCACGGCGGCCTGCCCGCCCTACCACCTGGCGATCGTGGTCGGCGGCACCTCGGCCGAGCACGCGCTGAAGACCGCGAAGTACGCCTCCGCGCACTACCTGGACGAGCTGCCCACCGAGGGCTCCCCGCTGGGCCACGGCTTCCGCGACCTCGACCTCGAACAGCAGGTCTTCGAGCTCACCCAGAAGATCGGCATCGGCGCGCAGTTCGGCGGCAAGTACTTCTGCCACGACGTCCGCGTCGTCCGCCTCCCCCGCCACGGCGCCTCCCTCCCGGTCGCCATCGCGGTCTCCTGCTCCGCGGACCGCCAGGCGGTCGCGAAGATCACCGCCGAGGGCGTCTTCCTGGAGCAGCTGGAGACGGACCCGGCCCGCTTCCTGCCGGACACCACGGACTCCCACCTGGACGAGTCCTCGGACGTGGTCTCCATCGACCTGAACCAGCCGATGGAGTCGATCCTCGCGACCCTCACCCAGCACCCGGTCAAGACCCGCCTGTCCCTGACCGGCCCGCTGGTCGTGGCGCGCGACATCGCGCACGCCAAGATCAAGGAGCGGCTGGACGCGGGCGAGGGCATGCCGCAGTACCTGAAGGACCACCCGGTCTACTACGCGGGCCCCGCGAAGACCCCCGAGGGCTACGCCTCCGGCTCCTTCGGCCCGACCACGGCCGGCCGCATGGACAGCTACGTCGAGCAGTTCCAGGCGGCGGGCGGCTCGAAGGTCATGCTGGCCAAGGGCAACCGCTCGCAGCAGGTCACGGACGCGTGCGGCTCGCACGGCGGCTTCTACCTCGGCTCGATCGGCGGCCCGGCCGCGCGCCTGGCCCAGGACTGCATCAAGAAGGTCGAGGTCCTGGAGTACGAGGAGCTCGGCATGGAGGCGGTCTGGAAGATCGAGGTGGAGGACTTCCCGGCCTTCATCGTCGTGGACGACAAGGGCAACGACTTCTTCCAGAACCCGGCGCCGGAGCCGACGTTCACGCACATCCCGGTGCGCGGCCCGGGCCTGTAGCGCAAGATCCGCCGGGGGCGCGCCGAGTGCGTCGCCCCCGGCGCGATGCGCGGGCCGGGCTCGGCAGCGCGCTGAACCCGTTCGGCCAGGAGGGCAGGGACATGCACACCCAGAGCACCCCGTTCCGGTTGAAGACGCGGCAGGGCGGGGAGAAGCGTCCGGTTCGCCGGATCATCTGGGAGGGGACGTCCCCGGAGTGGGGCGAGATCACGGTTGCCGCGCTGCCCCCTGTGCACGACGACGTCCGCGCCACCGAGGTCACCGGCGGCCACGTCCCCACGGCCGTCTTCGAGTCCCGCGGCATCCAGGTGATGATCACCGAGCGTCCGACGCTCAACGGGCCGTCGCTGCGCGTCGGGGACGCCGTGGTGTACCTCGAGCGGAACCGGTGGGCGGCCACGCACCGGGGCCGCGGCCTGCACATGAGGTTCGGCGGCGACAAGTACCGGCTGTGGGCGGTCGACAAGCGGGAGTACGTCCTCAGGCGCGAGGCGGACAACGAGGACCGAGGGGTCACCGTCAGGGTCAAGGAATCCGGCATCGCCAAGTGGAAGCACATCGATGTGAGCGCGACGGGCCGCGCCCTCGGGTCCGACATCGCGCTCGCCCTCGTCTTCTCCGGGGTGGACCGGTCCGTACTCACCCGTCGGGGTGCCGTGCGCGCGGGCTTCTCACGGATCTTCCACGTGGCGGCGGACGCCTCCATGGGGTGATCGTCGGCCGAGCCCGGCCGGGCGCGAGTCTCCGGGCTCCTCCCCCGTTCGGGGGAGGAGCCCTCGCGCATCTCCGCCCATCGGCAGATGGCAGGCGGGCGGGCTCCCGGCGAGGCTGTTTCTCGTACCCAAACAGCCCACGCACAACGGGAGTTCACCGTGAAGAGCCGCACCCGCACCCGCGCCATCGTCCTCGCCGGGACCGCCGCCGCCCTCGTGGCGTCGCTGGTCGCGGCGGGCCCCGCCCCGGCGGCGCCGGCCGCACCGGCCGCACCGGCCGCACCGGCCGCGTCGAGGCTCGCCTCCGTCCACGGGGGCGGCACGATCTTCTTCCCCTACTCCGCGAAGGACGACATCCGCTTCACGGTCGACGCCGAGTCCACCCCGTGGAGCAAGCCGTACCCGGCGCCGGGCCCCGAGAAGGGCCTGCCGACGGACGCCCGGGGCCGGGTGACCATCTACCACCACTTCAAGGAGTCCGGCTTCATCGGCACCGGCGAGGCGGAGGTGGACTGCCTGGTCACGGGTGGCAGGACCGCCACCCTGACCGCCGTGGTCAAGACCTCGAACGTCGCCGGCTGGGAGGGCAAGCGGATCGGCATCAGCGTCCAGGACGGGCAGCGCGGCGAACCGGACCGCCTCGGCTTCTCCTGGGCCGTCGCCAACCTCGACGTGAAGCCGGACGGCACGGTGGCGGAGGCAACCGTGGGCACCTGCATGGCCCCGGCCCCCTTCACCGAGGTCACCAAGGGCAACTTCAAGGTCAACCCGGCCCCGCTGTCCCCTCTGCCGAAGTGAGCATCCGCGCCTCGACCGGGGTGGCCTCGATGCCGTGTTCCCGGGCCGCGATCAGCTCCGGGAGCGTGAGGCCGTACAACTCCCGGACGGCCTTGAGCGGCAGACCGTCCGGACCGCCGACGGCGAGGCGTACCGCGCCCTCCTCGGCGAGGATCCGCTCGCGGACCCAGGGTGGCGGAGGGCCCCAGCCTCCGCCGCACGCGATGAATCCGTAAGCGGTGCACTCCTGCGACTCCTCCCACCGGAGCCTGCCGCCGACGATGCGCTGCCAGGCCTCGAAGCGGCAGGACTCGCAGGGGTCGCAGGGGTGCAATTTCGCGAACTGTTCAACCATCGCTGCAGCATGCGGTACGGAACCCCCCACCGCATCGGGTTAACGTCGGACACATGAACCGGCAGTCCACGCTTCCCACCGCCCGCGCCATCCGCGTGGTCGCCCACCGTGGGGCCTCCCACGAGCACCCCGAGCACACCATGGCCGCCTACCGGCAGGCCATCGCCGACGGGGCCGACGCGCTCGAGTGCGACGTGCGGCTCACCGCCGATCGGAAGCTGGTGTGCGTGCACGACCGGCGGGTGGAGCGGACCTCCGACGGGCGGGGGGTGGTCTCCACGATGACGTACGCCGAGCTCGCCGCGCTCGACTTCGGGCGGTGGAAGGGCGAGGAGCACGCCGGGGCGCGGGTGCTGCTCTTCGAGGACCTGCTGCGGGAGGCGCTGGCGGCGGAGCGGCCCGTCGGGCTCGCCGTGGAGACCAAGCACCCGTCGCGGGCCGGCGGCCGGCTGGAGGTGGAGCTGGCGCGGATGCTCCGGGAGTACGGGCTCGCGGACGGGGCGTCGGGCCGCGTCGAGGTGATGAGCTTCTCCCGGAACGCGCTGACGCGGATGCACCGGCTCGCGCCCGGGCTGCCGACCGTCTACCTGATCGAGCGGACGCTGCGGCCGGTACGGCCTCCGTTCGCGACCCACGCGGGGCCGGGCATCGACCTGGTGCGGCGGGATCCGGGGCTGGTGGGCCGGCTGAAGGCCAAGGGGCTGCGGGTGCGCGTGTGGACCGTGGACGAGCCCGAGGACGTGGAGCTGTGCGTGCGGCTCGGCGTGGACACGATCATCACCAACCGGCCGCGGGAGGTCCGAAAGCTCCTGGACTCCCGCTGAGCGGTGGCCGCCGACGGGACCGTGCGGCCATCACCGGGCGAGCGTGCCACAGGAGTTGGAGACACCCGGCCGGGGTGCGCCGGCCGGGTGTGGGGGGTCGCGTGGGGTCTGGCGGGGGTGCTGCCGGGTTACGTGAAGCGCTGGTTCGCCGAGCCGTTGCACGGCTGCAGGCGCAGCGGGTCGTGGGCGGCGGCGACCGTCAGGCACATGCCCTGGGCGGCCGCGGGGCGGATGGTGGCGCCGTCGCGGACGAACTGCTGGTTCGCTCCGCCGTGGCAGTTCCAGAGGATCAGGCCGGTGCCGGCCCCGTACTTGGCGCCGGGGGCGTCGAGGCAGCGGTCGTGGGTGAGCTCGATGTGGACCGACTTGCGTGCCGTGTCGTACCACCAGCCCTGGTTGCGTCCGCCGTGGCAGTCCCAGCCGAGGACCGCCGTCTCATTGGCGCTGGAGCCGCCCTTCGCGTCGAGGCAGTTGCCGGTGGCCTCGTTCTTCAGGGGTGCGTAGAGGGAGTCCCAGGCGCCGGCCTGGAGGACTGGGGTGCCGGTGCTTGCGGGGTCGGCGCAGGAGGCCTCGCGCAGGCCGGAGTTGTAGAGCTGGGTCAGACAGGACGCGAACGCGCCGTGGCCCCGGTAGTTGGGGTGGAAGGACTGGCGGGTGGTGTTCTCGTCCCACGGGAAGTGGTCGCCGAGGTCGAGGTAGAGGCCGCGGGCCCAGGTGTCCTCCATGCAGACCTCGTGGCCGTGGAAGAGGCGGGAGTTGTCGAGGAAGATCGCGCCCGAGTTGCGGGCGGCTTCGCGCATGCCCTTCTCGAAGGCGGGCACGGCGTAGTTGCGGCCCCAGGTGGCGTCGGAGTCGTAGCCCGCGCAGCCTCCGGGGAGCTTGCCGGGGAAGTTCGGGTTGTCGTAGAAGTCGGGGCCGATGGGGCTGGGGTAGCCCATGACGACGAGCTTGTAGTCGGAGTCGGCGTACCCGGCGTCGCGCATGACCTTCTTGAGGTCCCCGACCGTGGCCTCGACCTTGGGCTTCAGCCCGTCGACGCGCGCCTGCCAGCCGGGGCCGTACTTGGGCTCGCAGGTGCCCTGGCTGAGCACCCAGCGGGTGACGCAGTCGGTCATGACCGGGCCGAACTGGAGGTCGTCGTTGGCGCCGGCGACCAGCAGCACCATCTTGATCTTCGTGTTGCGGGCCTTGATGGCGAGGCTGTCGCTCTGCACCAGCTCGTCGGCGTACTGCTTGCTCCCGCCGATGCGGATGTTGCCGGTGTACCCGCCGGAGCAGGCGACGTTGAAGGTCAGGTCGGCGGGGATTGCGGTGCGGTGGATCGCCGAGTCGGGCGAGCGGTGGCATTGGTTGGACGAGGTGTTGGTCGCGGGGTCGTAGTTGCCGACGCCCTCGCCCGAAATCTCGCTGTCACCGAGCGAGATCAAGCCGGTCTTGCGTTCCGCGAGCGGGCGGATGGCCGGGTCGCCGTAGATCTTGGTGGCTTCCGCCGCGCGGATGGCCTCCAGCTCGGGCGACAGCGCCGTGACGGCCCCCGCCGTGGTCCCCGCCGTGGTCGCGGCCTGGGCCATCGGGGTGATGGCGGTGACGCCCCCGAGGGCGGCCGCGATCGCCGCGACCGCGGCGAAGGTAGATCTGAGCATGGGTTTCGTACGTGCACGTGCCATGGACGCCTCCCCGGCTGTCAGTGTTACCCCCGGTATTTACTGGCCGGTAGGGGAGTTGGGAACACTTCGAACAAGACAATTGCTCAACTTTCTGAGGAGGCCACGAAGATGACCGACGACCAGCAGGCCGAAGCGTTCCGGATCGAGCACGACTCCATGGGCGACGTACGGGTCCCCGCGCGCGCCAAATGGCGTGCGCAGACCCAGCGCGCGGTGGAGAACTTCCCGATCTCCGGGCAGCGCCTGGAGAGCGCCCACATCGAGGCGCTCGCCCGCATCAAGGCCGCGGCCGCCATGGTGAACGCGCGGCTCGGCGTCGTGGACGAGGACATCGCCGCGGCGATCCGGTCCGCCGCCGCCGAGGTCGCGGACGGCCGCTGGGACGACCACTTCCCCGTGGACGTCTTCCAGACCGGCTCCGGGACCTCGTCCAACATGAACGCCAACGAGGTGATCGCCACCCTGGCCACCGAGCGCATGGACGGCGTGCAGGTCCACCCCAACGACCACGTCAACGCCTCGCAGAGCTCCAACGACGTCTTCCCGTCCTCCATCCACATCGCCGCCACCGCCGCCGTCACCCACGACCTGGTCCCGGCCCTGCGGCACCTGGAGATCGTCCTGGAACGCAAGGCCGCCGAGTTCGAGCACGTGGTCAAGGCCGGGCGGACGCACCTGATGGACGCCACCCCCGTCACCCTGGGCCAGGAGTTCGGCGGGTACGCGGCCCAGGTCCGCTACGGCATCGAGCGGCTGCACGCGGCCCTGCCGCGGCTCGCGGAGCTGCCGCTGGGCGGCACGGCGGTGGGCACCGGGATCAACACCCCGCCCGGGTTCTCCGCGGCGGTGATCGCCGAGGTGGCCGCCGCGACCGGGCTGCCGCTGACCGAGGCCCGCGACCATTTCGAGGCCCAGGGGGCGCGGGACGCGCTGGTGGAGACCTCGGGCATGCTCCGCACGATCGCCGTCTCGCTCACCAAGATCTGCAACGACCTGCGCTGGATGGCCTCCGGGCCGCGCACGGGATTGGCCGAAATCAACCTCCCGGATCTCCAGCCGGGCTCCTCGATCATGCCCGGCAAGGTGAACCCGGTGGTCCCGGAAGCCGTGCTGATGGTCGCCGCGCAGGTGATGGGGAACGACGCGACCGTCGCCGTGGCGGGCGCCGCCGGGAACTTCGAGCTCAACGTGATGCTGCCGGTGATGGCGAGGAACCTGCTCGAATCGATCCGGCTGCTCGCGGGCGCGAGCCGCCTGCTGGCGGACCGCACGGTCGAGGGGATCACCGCCAACACCGCCCGGGCCAGGGAGTACGCCGAGTCCTCGCCCTCCGTGGTGACCCCGCTGAACCGCTACATCGGCTACGAGGAGGCCGCCAAGGTCGCCAAGAGGTCCCTCGCGGAACGCAAGACGATCAGGGAGGTCGTCCTGGAGTCCGGCTTCGTGGACCGCGGCGACCTCACCCTGGAGCAGTTGGACGAGGCCCTGGACGTGCTGCGGATGACGCACCCCTGAGACGGGGTGCCGAGGGCTCGGGGAGGGGCCGGATTCGGTCGTTTACCGTCCCCGACCCCCTCCGTGACCTGCACCGCAGCGGGCGCCGGCGCCCCCGCCCTAAGATCTGCGCATGACAGGTACCTTCCGGCCCGAGAGCGATGGCGCGGCGCACGACGTGCGCTGGGCGCCCGGGGAGCAGATCCTCTGGCGCTACCGCGACCACGCGCCCGGGCCGAAGGGCCGGGTGCACATCTGCCGCCCGGTGACCGTCGTGCGGGACACCGAGGACCTGCTGGCCGTCTGGATGGCCCCGGGCACCGAGTGCGTCAAGCCGGTGCTGGCCGACGGCACGCCCGTGCACGAGGAGCCGCTCGCCACCCGCTACACCGCGCCGCGGACCACCGTGCGGTCGCGCTGGTTCGGCGCGGGCGTGCTCAAGCTGGCCCGGCCCGGGGAGCCGTGGTCGGTGTGGCTGTTCTGGGAGCACGGCTGGCGGTTCAAGAGCTGGTACGTGAACCTGGAGTCGCCGCGGACCCGGTGGTCCGGCGGGGTCGACTCCGAGGACCACTTCCTCGACATCTCCGTCTACCCCGACCGCACGTGGAAGTGGCGGGACGAGGACGAGTTCGCGCAGGCGCAGCAGTCCGGGCTGATGGACTCGGAGCAGGCCGAGCTGGTGCTGGCGGCGGGGCACGACGCGGTCGACCTGATCAAGGCGTGGGGGCCGCCGTTCTGCGACGGCTGGGAGGACTGGCGGCCGGATCCGGCATGGACGGTTCCGGTCCTGCCCGAGGATTGGGACCGCACCCCGGCGCATATGACCTCATGAGACCCTTGATGCGCCCCCGGGGTTCAAACGTAGGATCGTTCTCCGCGAGGTCGCAGCGCTGGCGGTGCGGGTGGGCCGCGGATCCGTAAGTGTCGTGTTACGCGCGGTACTTGACCGGAGGTCGAGGCAGGGCGAGAAGTAACGAGGGGGACCCGGAAGCGCGGGGCGATGGTGCCGCGGCCGCTGAGCGGGTATACCGCGACTGACCGAGTTGAGTGCAGCGCACATCGAGCGCAAACGGACGGAATTCCACGCGTGACGGAGTACCCCACCTCCCAGGAGGGCCCGCAGCCCGTCGCCTCCGGCGGAGGTACGGACGAGCCCGGCCACGGCAAGGCGCCGATCGCCGCCGAGGCCGTACGCACGCATGCCCCGGGCACGGGCGCCGGCCCGGCGGTGGAGGCCGCGGCCCGCTCCGCGGCGGGCCCCGCCGCGAGCGCCGGACTCCCCCGCCCGCGGGGCAAGGCGGCCGCCTCCGCCGACGTACCGCCGACGGCCGACCCCGGCCGGGCCCGTGCGCGGGACGGCGCGGCCGCGCGCAACGCGGCGGGCGCCGAGCAGCCCCGCGCGCGCGAGGAGGGCGAGGGCCCGGCCGGCGAAGGCGACGGTCCCGCCCGGGGCGGCAAGGGTGCGGCACGGGACGGGGCGGCCGCACGCAATGCCGCCCGGGCCCACCGCGTGCGCGGCGAGGACACCGGGCACGGCGCGGTTCCGCGCGCCCGCGGGGAGGGCGGCGCCGGGGACGGCGACGACACGACCCGCCGGCTCGCCGACGCCGACGCACCGCGCCCGCGCGGAGAGGGCGGCGACACGGCCGGGGACGGCAAGGGCGGGACAACCGGCGGGGAGGTTTCGGCCGCACGGCGGGAAGGGGACCGGCTGCGGTTCGTCGGGGCCGCCACGCGGCGGATCGCCCGCGGCATCGACCTCGACGAGATCGTGCTCGGACTGTGCCGGGCCACCGTCCCGACCTTCTCCGACGCGATCCTCGTCTACCTGCGCGACCCGCTTCCCGTCGGCGACGAGCGCCCCGTCGGCCCGGTCGTTTTAAGGCTGCGCCGCACCGACCGGCTCCGGCCGATCGACGACCTGGGCACGGTCGAGGGCGCCGGGGCCGCGGGGGCCGCCGGCGAACTCGACTTCAGTCAGCTCCCGCTGCTCGGCCCGCAGGGTGACCTGCCCGCGGCCGAGCTGTGCGAGATCCGCTCCGGCGGCCCGCTCGCCGAGGTGCTGCGCGGTGTACGGCCCGTGTTCGGGTCCGCCGCAGGCGCCAAGGAGGCCCTGGCGGAGCTGCTCGGCTCGGAGCACCCGGTGCCGCGCGGCAACCGGGCCGTTCTCGCGCCCCTGCGCGGCCGCCGCCGGGTGATCGGCGCGGCCGTGTTCCTGCGCAGCCCGGAACGGCCCGCCTTCGAGCAGAACGACCTGCTGGTCGCCGCCCAGCTGGCCACGCACACCGCGCTCGGCATCGACAAGGCCGTGCTGTACGGCCGCGAGGCGTACATCGCGGACGAGCTCCAGCGCACCATGCTGCCCGACAGCCTGCCCCAGCCCACCGGGGTGCGGCTCGCCTCGCGCTACCTGCCGGCCGCCGAGACGGCCCGGGTCGGCGGGGACTGGTACGACGCCATACCGCTGCCCGGCAGCCGGGTCGCACTGGTCGTCGGCGACGTCATGGGCCACTCCATGACCTCGGCCGCGATCATGGGCCAGCTCCGTACGACGGCCCAGACCCTGGCGCAGCTGGACCTGCCCCCGGCCGAGGTGCTGCACCACCTCGACGAGCAGGCGCAGCGCCTCGGCTCGGACCGCATGGCCACCTGCCTGTACGCCGTCTACGACCCGGTCTCGCACCGGATCACCATCGCCAACGCCGGCCACCCGCCGCCGGTGCTCCTGCACCTCGGCGGTCGCGCCGAGGTGCTCCGCGTACCGCCGGGCGCCCCCATCGGCGTCGGCGGCGTGGACTTCGAGGCCGTGGAGCTGGACGCCCCCGCCGGGGCGACGCTGCTGCTCTACACCGACGGCCTGGTGGAGTCCCGGCTGCGGGACGTGTGGACCGGCATCGAGCTGCTCCGCGAGCGCCTGGCCACCACCGCGCAGCTGACCGGCCTGGACCACCCGCCGCCGCTGGAGGCCCTGTGCGACGACGTGCTGGACATGCTCGGTCCGGGGGACCGGGACGACGACATCGCGCTGCTCGCGGCGCGGTTCGACGGGATCGCGCCCAGTGACGTCGCGTACTGGTTCCTGGACCCGGAGGAGACGGCGCCGGGCCGGGCCCGCCGGTTCGCGCGCCGCGCGCTGACCCGCTGGGGCCTGGAGGAGCTGAGCGATTCCCTCGAACTGCTGGTCAGCGAGGTCGTCACCAATGCCGTGCGGTACGCGGAGCGGCCCGTGACGCTGCGGCTGCTGCGGACGGACGTACTGCGCTGCGAGGTCGGCGACGACTCCCCTCAGCTGCCCCGCCAGCGCCGGGCGCGGGACACGGACGAGGGCGGACGCGGCCTGTTCCTGGTCAACCGGATGGCCCGGCGCTGGGGTGCGACGCGGCTGAGCAGCGGCAAGGTCGTCTGGTTCGAGCTGCCGCTGCCGGGGCCGCACGAGCGCCGCTGAGAAGGCCTCCGCAGAGCCTCTGGAAGGCTCCGAGAACGAAAGAACCGCCGCCCGCGTCCTGCGCGGGCGGCGGTTCTGCCGTTAGGGGCCTACTGGGGCTGCTGCTGCGGAACCACCGGCGGGTCCGGCGGCTTGGGGCCGTTCGACTTGGTCGGGACCGGGCTCGTGCTCGGCGACTGGCTCGGGGTCGGCGACTTCGTGCCGCTCTTGGTCGGCGTCGGCGACGGCGACTGGTTCCCCGGCGCGCTGCTGCTGCCCGAGGGGGTGGACGAGGGGGTCGTCGACTGGGTCGGGGAGGCGCTGCGGGTCGGGGCCTGCGTGGCGCCCATCTCCGCTTCCTTCAGGTCGAACTCGTCCGTGTCCACGCCCTTGAGGGCGGCGAGGGTGTACGTCTTCCAGATCGCGGCGGGGAAGCTGGATCCACCCGCACGGCCACCGCCGGCGGTACCGGTCAGGGTGACCTGTGTGTGGGTGCCGGGCTCCTCGCCGAACATCGCGACGACGGTGACCAGTTCGGGCGTGAACCCGGTGAACCAGGCGGCGGTGTTCTTCTCGGCGGTGCCGGTCTTGCCGGCGGCCTCGTAGGCGCTGCTGCGGACCTTGTTGCCGGAGCCGCCGTCGTCGTTGACGACGCCGGTGAGGACCTTGGTGACCGTGTCGGCGGTCTTGCGGGTGATGGCCTGGGCGCCGATGGCCTGGCGGGGGGCGAACTCGCGGTCCTTGTGCTCGGCCTTCCCGATGATGGTCGGGGTGACCTTCTTGCCATGGTTGTCGAAGGTGGCGTAGACGCCCGCCATCTCCACAGTGCTGGCACCCATGGTGCCGAGCGACATGGCCGGCTGGTCCGCCGGCCAGCCGTCACGGTCCTTCATGCCCATCGACAGGGCCGTCTTCTTCACCTTCTCCGGGCCGACGTCCACGATCATCTGTGCGTAGACGGAGTTCACGGAGAAGTCGGTCGCCTCCTGGACCGTGATCAACGGGTTGCCGAAGTTCCTCTGGTCCTGATTCTCCGGAGCGAAGGGAACCTTGCTGCCCTTCACCGACCGCTTGCTGGTGCCGTCGTACAGGGTGTTCGGGGTGATCGGCTTGCCGTCCTGCGTGTTGGAGGTGTTCTGCAGGGCGGAGGCGAGCACGATCGGCTTGAAGGTCGAGCCGGGCTGGTAGTCGGTGCGCAGGGCGTTGCTCTGGTCCTTCTCCGCCAGGCCCTGGCCGCCGTACATCGCGACGATGGCACCGGTCTTGGGGTCCACCGAGGTGGCGCCGGCCTGGACGCTCTGGTCCACGGGGCGGTTCTTGGTGTCCTTGCGGTCGAGCTTGGACTCCAGCTCCTCGTTGACGGCGTCCTCCAGCGCCTTCTGCTTCTTCGGATCGATGTTGAGCACGATGTTCCAGCCACCGGCGTTGATCTCCGCGTCGGTGATGTTCTGCTCGTTCATCTCGTCGTTGGCCGCCTGGATCAGGTAGCCCTTCTGGCCGTCCATGCCCGGGCGGGGCTTGGGCTTGATGGGCGGCGGGAGCGTCATGGTCTTGCGCTTGGCCGGGTCGAGCTTGCCCATCTCGACCATGTTGTCGAGGACCGCGTTGAAACGGATGTTGACGAGCCTCGTGCCGTTGGGGCCGGCGGTCGCCAGGTCGTACTGGCTGGGGGCCTGGATGACGGCGGCGAGGTACGCGCCCTGCTCCAGCGTGAGCTTGTCGACGTCGACACCGTAGAAGGCCTGGGCCGCGGCCTGGATCCCGTACGCGTTGCGGCCGTAGAAGTTGGTGTTCAGGTAGCCGACGAGGATGTCGTCCTTCTCCATGCGCTGGTCGACCTTGAGGGAGATCACCAGCTCCCGGAGCTTGCGGACCGCCGACTGGTCCTGCGTCAGGTAGTAGTTCTTGACGTACTGCTGGGTGATCGTCGAGCCACCGGCCGTGCCCTTGCCGCGCACCGTGTTGAACAGGCCCTGGGCCACGCCCTTCACGGAGATGCCGCTGTCCTTGTAGAAGGACTTGTTCTCGATGGCGATGAAGGCGGTGCGGACGTCTTCCGGGATCTTGTCGATCGAGACGATCTCGCGGTTCATCGTCCCGGTGCGGGCCATGATCGTGCCGTCCGCGTACCGGTAGGTGTTGCTCTGGAGCGTGGCGCTCTTGTTCGGGTCGGGTTCCTCCACCAAGAAGTAGAGGACGATCGCCGTGGCCATCATGAGCAGCATCAGACCGAAGAAGGCCCCGAGGACCTTCTTCCAGGTGAAGAAGCGGCGTATGCCGGTTCGTTTGCCGCCGCTCCCGCCTCCCTTGGCGGGCTTCCCGCGCCCGCTCGGCGCACGCCGCGCACTGGGCTGCTGTTGCGCCCTACGCGCTTCTGCTCGGCTCATCGCTCCCGCTCCGCTCGATTTCCCCCGACACGTCAGCTCAGAAAGCTAACACCGCAGGCTGTGACAAAGGTTGGCCAACCGTCACCAATACCGGTCAAATCGGACGTGAGAATCAGCACCCACGCCACAGGAACCGACGCACATGGGGCCCGAAGGGTTGCCGTACCGCGAAAAAGTGATATCACTTTGCTAAGCGGCCCGATCGGCCGCGACCAAGAGAAACGGGGCAGATCATGACGAACGCAGCGAGCTCACCGGCCGTGGCGTCGGACGGCGTACGGGAATTCAGCGCGCGCAGCGTGGGCGGCGGCCTGGCGCTGCTGCTCGGTCTGGCCGGCATCCTGGCCGGGGCGGGTCTGATAGCGACCGGCGCGGTCCTGACGGCCGCCGCGGCCAAGGCCCTGCTGATAGCGGGCGGCATCCTGCTGACCCTCGCCTCCGTCGTCGCGATGAGCGGGCTCAACACCGTCGCCCCCGGCGAGGCCCGGGTGGTCCAGCTGTTCGGCCGCTACCGGGGGACGATCCGCACGGACGGACTGCGCTGGGTCAACCCGCTGACCTCCCGGGAGAAGATCTCCACCCGGGTGCGCAACCACGAGACGGCCGTCCTGAAGGTCAACGACGCCTACGGCAACCCGATCGAGCTGGCGGCGGTCGTGGTGTGGCGGGTCGAGGACACCGCCCGGGCCGTCTTCGAGGTCGAGGACTTCACGGAGTTCGTCGAGACCCAGACCGAGGCGGCGGTGCGGCACATCGCGATCGAGTACCCCTACGACTCCCACGACGAGGGCGGGCTGTCCCTGCGGGAGAACGCCGAGGAGATCACCGAGAAGCTCGCGGCCGAGCTGCACGCCCGGGTGGACGCGGCCGGGGTGAGCATCATCGAGTCCCGCTTCACGCATCTCGCGTACGCTCCGGAGATCGCCTCCGCGATGCTCCAGCGCCAGCAGGCCGGCGCGGTCGTGGCGGCCCGCAAGCAGATCGTGGAAGGTGCGGTGGGCATGGTCGAACTGGCCCTCACCCGCCTGGCGGAGGAGGAGATCGTGGACCTGGACCCGGAGCGCAAGGCCGCCATGGTCTCGAACCTGATGGTGGTCCTGTGCGGTGACCGCGCCGCGCAGCCGGTCGTCAACACGGGCACCCTCTACCAGTGACCCGGCCCGAGCCCTCCCGCCGGGACGGCGGCCCGGACCGGCCGACACCCCCGGCCGGGGAGCCCGCCGCCGGGGCCTCCGGAGCCGCCGGAGCCCCCGCGGCCGCGGGCTCGAAGAAGCAGGCGGCGCGCAAGCAGGTGCTGCTGCGGCTGGACCCGCAGGTGTACGACGCGCTGGCGCGGTGGGCGGGCGAGGAACTGCGCAGCGCGAACGCGCAGATCGAGTTCCTGCTGCGCCGCGCGCTGTCCGAGGCCGGCCGGCTGCCCTCCTCCCCGGGGCCCATCCCCCGCCGCGGCCGCCCCCGTAACGCACCTGATTCCTGAGGCGTTTCCGCCGGAATTCCACGGCGTGTGCCACCGGTCCGCCTCGGCACGACTGGATACGCTCACCGCGTCATATACGGCCGCTCACCCAATTCGAGGCGCGTATGAATCTGACCAGTGGGAAGACATTCGGGAGACGGCGGGCGGCCCGGAAAGCGGCCACGGTGACCGCGGTGCTCGCCGCGTGCTCCGGACTCGCCTGGGCGGCGGTGTCCCTCACCAGCAGTACGCACACGGACGCCAAACGGCCCGAGGCCTGCACCTACACACCCACCGGCAACGGCGCCAAGTCGGTCGGGGTGCCGTCCTTCGACGCCATGGCCGCGCGGCGCCCGTTCATGCTCGTCATCTCCACCAGCGAGGGCCCGATCACCATTCAGGCACTCAACAGCCAGGCGCCGTGCACCACCAATTCGTTCGCTTATCTTGCCGGGAAGAAATACTTCGACGGCAGTAAATGCCACCGCCTCACGACGGCGGGTATTTTCGTACTGGAATGCGGCGACCCCGCCGGACTGGGGACCTCCGACCCCGGTTACTCGTATCCGAACGAGAACCGGCAGGGGGCCACCTATCCGGCGGGCACGGTGGCCGTCTCCAAGGCCCAGCCGGGACGGAACGGCGCGCAGTTCTTCATCACTTACGCCGACCCGGTCCTCAAGATGGCGCCCGAGTGGACGCCGTTCGGCAAGGTCATCGACGGGCTGGAAGTGGTGGAGAAGTTCGCCGCGAAGGGGACGGCGAACGGCAAGCCCGACGGCGCGCCCAAGGAGCCCGTCGTCATCAACTCGCTCAAGGTGCAGTACCCGAGGCACTGAGCGCGGAACGGGTGCCACGTGGCCGTGGCGGTCACGTGGCACCCGTGTGTTCGCCGGCGTCCGGCGGCTAGTCCGTGCGGGTCAGCAGGATGAAGCCGTGCTTGTCGTACACCGTGCTGTACCCCCGTGCGCGGGCCGCTTCGACGGCACGGTCCTGCTGCATGTGGTTGTACGGCCATTGCATCGCCGGGGTCACCTCGGTGTCGACCATGATCCATTCCGGGTTGGGGCGGCTGTCCCCCCAGCCGTGCAGGCTGACGCTGGTGCGGTCGGCCAGGTGGGGCACCAGATAGTGACCGGCCTGGACCGTGGCACCGTCCGGGATCATGTCCATCACCATGTGGGCCTCCGCCGTGCGGGGATGGTTGGCCCAGGTGTCCGGCTTGACCAGCTGCCAGAAGGCGAAGTGCGGCAGCAGCAGCAAGGTGACCGCCGCGCAGCCCGCCAGAGAGCGGTACAGGCCGCGGCCGCTCGCACCCCGCCGGTGCAGGGCGTCGACGAAGGCCACGAAGACGATCGGCATGACGAGCAGCGAGTAGTGGTAGCCGGTGCCCCAGTGCGCCGAGTAGTCCGAGGAGAGGCGCCACAGCACGGACGGCACCAGGATCAGGGCGAGCGGCGAACGCAGGGCCAGGAAGAGGGTCGGGGCCAGGATGTAGAAGATGGTCGTGACCTTCTCGCGCGGCGTGATGAGGCCGAGCGTCATCCGTTCGACGGAGCCCAGGAAGCCTCCGTCCGACTGCACCGCGCCGGCGGCCGCGCCGGTGTTGGGGTTGTGGGAGGCGAAGTAGCCGTCGAACCCGCCCGGATGGAAGGAACTCAGCACCAGCAGGGACAGGCCGAGCGCCGCCACGCCGGCCGCGGCGATCAGCAGCCCCGCCCTGCGGTTGCCCCGGCCCGCCCGCCAGGCGATGACGGCGCCGATCGCGGCCACGGTGAGACCGAGGTCCTCCTTCACCAGGAGGAGGGGCAGCGCCCAGGCAGCGGCCGCGCGCAGCCGGCCGGCACTGAGGGCCGTGAGGGAGAGCGTGAGCAGCGGGACGCCGAAGGCCCACTCGTGGAAGTCGGATTCGAGTCCGCTGGCGAGGCCCCACGAGAGGCCGTAGCAGACGCCGATGACCGCGGCGGCGGGGGCGCCCAGCGCGCGACGGGCCCACAAGGCCAGGGGCACCACGCTGCCGGCGACCAGCGCAGCCTGCGCGACGAGCAGCATCTTGACCGAGGGCCACAGCCAGTACAGCGGTGCCAGCACGGCCAGGATGGGCGAGAAGTGGTCGCCCAGGACCGGGAAGTCCGGGCCCTTGACCTCCGAGACCGGCAGGTGCCAGCCCGCGTAGGAGCGCACGACCTGGACGAAGATCGCCAGGTCGAAGCTGCGCGAGGCCAGACGATCGTGGACGGACAGGGAAAGGACCGAGTAGCCGAAGAACAACGCCCCCGCCATGGCCCAGATCCACCATGTGCGTTCGGGGCGGTCTTCCGGGGGCGGCTCCGGCGCCGTCTGTTCCTCGGTGCCTGTCTGCTGCGGTGGAAGCGTGGCGGCAGTGCCGGTGGGTGCTTGCATGAACCCGCAAGATGCCGGCAACGCCAGGCTTCGGGGCCGGAGTTGCGTTCCGGGTGGGCCGATTCCCTTCGGATGGCGCACGCCGAGGGGTATACCCCCCACGTATACATCGAGCGTATACACACGGTGTAGAGTCACCGGCATGTCCATCGGTCACACGCTCCTCGGCCTCCTGGAGGCCGGCCCGCGCCACGGCTACGACCTCAAGCGGGCCTTCGACGAAAAGTTCGGCCACGACCGCCCCCTCGCCTACGGGCAGGTCTACTCGACCATGTCCCGCCTCCTGAAGAACGGCCTCGTCGAGGTCGAGGGGATCGAGAGCGGCGCCGGGCCCGACCGCAAGCGGTACACCATCACCGACGCCGGCATCACCGACGTCGAGGCCTGGCTCTCGCAACCCGAGAAACCCGAGCCGTACCTGCACTCGGTGCTCTACACCAAGGTCGTCCTCGCCCTGCTCACCGGCCGTAGCGCCCAGGAACTCCTGGACACCCAGCGCTCCGAGCACCTGCGCCTGATGCGTGTCCTCACCCGGCGCAAGCGCGACGGCGACCTCGCGGACCAACTGGTCTGCGACCACGCCCTGTTCCATCTGGAAGCGGACCTGCGGTGGCTCGAACTCGCCGCGGCCCGCCTCGACCAGCTCTCCCGGGAGGTACGCAAGTGACCCCGTCCGGCACCCTGCTCAGCGCCACGGGCCTCCACATGGCGTACGGCACCACCAAGGCCCTCGACGGCGCCGGGTTCTCCGTCCACGCCGGCGAGGTCGTCGCCCTCATCGGCCCCTCCGGCTCCGGCAAGTCCACCCTGCTGCACTGCCTCGCCGGGATCATCACCCCCGACTCCGGCACCATCACCTACGCCGGACGCCGGCTCTCCGCCATGAACGACGCGGAGCGCAGCGCCCTGCGCCGCAGCGAGTTCGGCTTCGTCTTCCAGTTCGGCCGGCTCGTCCCCGAGCTGACCTGCGTGGAGAACGTCGCCCTCCCGCTGCGCCTCGCCGGCGTGAAGCGCAAGGAGGCCGAACGCACCGCCCTGCAGTGGCTGGAGCAGCTCCAGGTCGACGATGTGCGCGGCAAGCGCCCCGGCGAGGTGTCCGGCGGCCAGGGCCAGCGCGTCGCCGTCGCCCGCGCCCTCGTCACCGGACCCCGGGTGGTCTTCGCCGACGAGCCCACCGGCGCCCTCGACTCCCTCAGCGGCGAACTGGTGATGCGGCTGCTCACGGACGCCGCCCGGTCCAGCGGCGCCGCGGTGGTGCTCGTCACGCACGAGACCCGCGTGGCCGCCTACTCCGACCGCGAGATCGTCGTACGCGACGGGAAGTCCCGCGACCTGGAGTGGGTCGCATGAGCGCGCTCCGGACATGGCTCCGCGATCTGGGCATGGGCGTCCGCTTCGCCTTCGGCGGCGGCCGCGAGGGCTGGACCCGCACGCTGCTCACGGGTGTGGGCGTCGGTCTCGGCGTCGCACTGCTGCTGATCAGCACCGCGATCCCGGGCGCGCTGGCCGCCCGCGGCGACCGCGGGGACGCACGCGCCTTCACATCCACGCCCACCGGTACGGGACCCGGCCGGGGCACGCTGCTCCTCGCCGGCGCGAACCAGATGTACAAGGGCAAGGACGTCGACGGCAGGTTCCTCCGGGCCGAGGCCGCCGACGCGCCCGTGCCCCCCGGCCTCGAATCGGTGCCCGCCCCCGGGGAGATGGCCGTCTCCCCCGCGCTGAAGCGCCTGCTGGCCTCGGCGGACGGGGCGCTCCTGCGCGAGCGGTTCGACGCCTGGAAGATCACGCAGGTCATCGGCGACGCCGGACTGACCGGTCCGAGCGAGCTCTACTACTACGCGGGCAAGGGCGACCTGACGGTCGACGGCCCCCCGGGCCACCGGGCCGAGCGCGTCTCCGGCTTCAGTACGCACGTGGAGCGCGACCGGCTCGACCCGGTGCTGATGCTCCTGGTCGTCCTGACCTTCGTGGCCCTGCTGACTCCCGTCGCCGTGTTCATCGCCACCGCCGTCCGCTTCGGCGGGGAGGCCCGCGACCGGCGGCTCGCCGCGCTACGACTGGTCGGTGCCGACGGCCGGATGGTCCGCCGGATCGCGGCCGGCGAGGCGCTGGCCGGTTCCGTGATCGGACTCGGGCTGGGCGCGGGCTTCTTCCTGATCGGCCGTCGGCTGGTCGGCGGCGTGACCCTCCAGCAGCACAGCGTCTTCCCCGCCGACCTCGACCCCGGCGTGGGACTGGCCGCACTGGTCGCCCTGGCGGTGCCCGCCTCGGCCGTGGCCGTGGCCCTGTTCGCCCTGCGCGGTGTGGTCATCGAGCCGCTGGGCGTGGTCCGCGCCACCGCGCCGCGCAGGCGCCGGATCTGGTGGCGGCTGCTGCTGCCGCTCGGCGGGATCGGCCTGCTGGCCCCGATGGCCGGACGCGGCAACCGGCCCGGGGACTTCAACCAGTGGCAGGTCAGCGGGGGTGTGGTGCTGCTGCTGACCGGGATCACCGTCCTGCTGCCCTGGCTGCTGGAACGTGTCGTCGGCCGGCTCTCCGGCGGTCCGGTGTCCTGGCAGCTGGCCGTGCGCCGCCTCCAGGCCGGCAGCGGCGGCGCGGCGCGCCTGGTCAACGGCATCGCGGTCGCGGTCGCCGGGGCCATCGCCCTCCAGATGCTCTTCGCGGGCGTCGAGGGCGACTACACGAGGCAGACCGGGCAGGACCCGTCCCGCTCGGCGTTCTCGGTGATCATGCCCGCGGGCGACCGGGCCGCGGTCGACGCCGTCGCCGAGCGGCTCTCCCGGGCCGAGGGCGTCGCCAAGACCGTCGCACCCGCCTCCTTCAAGGCCGCGCACCGGATTCCCTCGGGCCAGGACCGGATCCCCGTGACCGCCGGGAGCTGCGAGACCCTGCGCGAGTTCGCGTCCATCGACACCTGCCAGGACGGCGACGCCTTCGTGATCACGGACTCCCCCGCCCTGAAGGGCGGGGTGCCCCAGCCCATGGCGAAGCCCGGCGACACCCTCTGGGTCGGCCCCGGCGTGAGCCGCGGGGACAACTCGACCGCCCCGGCGGGCGAAGCCGAACCCACCCAGTGGACCTTCCCGGCCGGCGCACGCGCGGTCGCCGGGCGCCCGGACCCGACGGGCGTGCGGCACGCCGGGCTGCTGGTGACCCTCTCGGTCGCGCCGAAGACCATGGCCGAGAGCCTCACCCCCCACGTATACGTGCAGCTCGACCCGTCCGTGCCGGACGCCATGGAAAGGGCTCGGACGGCCGCTTTCAAGGCGGCGCCGCTCTCCACGGTCATGACGTTCCGGTACACCGAACAGGACGACGCCTACGCCGCGATCCGCACCGGGCTGTTCTTCGGCGCGACCGCCGTGCTGATCCTGATCGGCACCAGCCTGCTGGTCTCGCAGCTGGAGCAGCTGCGCGAACGCAGGAAGCTGCTGTCGGCCCTGGTCGCCTTCGGTACGAAGCGCTCCACGCTGAGCCTGTCGGTGCTGTGGCAGACGGCCCTGCCGATCGGGCTGGGCCTGGCTCTGGCCTCGGTGGCGGGGGTGGGGCTGGGGGCGGTCCTGATGCGGATGACCGGCCGGTCGGTCCGGATCGACTGGGCGTCGGTGGCCGCGATGACCGGCACGGGCGCGGCCCTGGTGGCGTTGGTGACCCTCCTCAGCCTCCCGCCCCTCCTCCGCCTGATGCGTCCCGACGGCCTGCGGACGGAATAGGCCGGGCCCCGGCGCCTCGCACTCCCCCGGCTACCGCTGGGGGCCCCTGGCGGCGCCTGCGAGCGGAGCTCAGCCGAATCCGCAGGTGCGGCGCCGCTGCGGGGGCTCCGCCCCCGAGCCCCCGCGCCTCAAACGCCGGCGGGGCTGACTTTGCCCCGGCCGGGCTGGATTGCCGGGCTGGGCAATCCAGCCGAAATCCAGCCTCGCCGGCGTTTGAGGCGCGGG
>NZ_JBIWFI010000064.1:0-22379 GCF_044762985.1 Streptomyces sp. NPDC096339
TAATGATAACTTGTAAAATATGCGTGTCGCGACTCAGTATGATTAAACTCCGCTGGCATGACAAGCGCCGGGGCGGGGGGGGGGGGCCCCCCCCGGGGGCCCCCCCCCCCCCCCCGCGTCCCGTTCGGGGACGGATCCTCACTCGGTCTCGTGCGTCCAGCTCGTGCACAGGGCCCAGATGATGAACACGTCGACCGCGATGATGATGATCGACCACCAGGGCTGGTACGGGAGCCACATGAAGTTGGCGATCACGCTCAGGCCCGCGAGGCCTACGCCCGCGCCCCTGGCCACGTTCGACCCGGCGAACAGGCCCAGTCCGGTGAGGACGAGGAGGATGCCGATGATGAGGTGGATCCATCCCCAGGCCGTCAGGTCGAATTCGAAGACGTAATTGCCGATGCGCGCGTACACGTCGTCATTGGCGATGGCGCCGATGCCCTGCAGGATCGCGAGGCATCCGGTCACCAGGAGGAGGACCGCGGCGAATACCGTGCCTCCCCTCCCGGCCCCATCGCCCGGATCTCCGCTGTACAGCGGCGTGCTGCCCGGCGCGGGGCCGGTGTTCCAGTTCCCCCCGGTCGGAGTCGGCTGACCCATGGAACTCACCTCACAGTTGGCGGTAGTGCGCCGGACCGTTCTTCTCCTGCTCAACGATCGCCCGACGGGCCGCTCCGGGTGATCACCCGGAGCGGGTGGTCTTCGGTTCAGACGGGCAGCTGGCGCATTTCGAGCACCCGCAGCCCCAGTGACTGGAAGCGGGTGAGGAGCCCGTACAGGTGGGCCTCGTCCGCTACGGTGCCGAGGAACAGCGTCTGTTCCCGAACGGGGATCCTGTCGAGCTCGGGGAAGTTCGCGGCGAGTGTTTCCGGCACCACGCCCGAGATGCGGAATTCGTAGCGCATGGGGCACACCCACTTCTCTCGAACGGCTGACACCCGGCTCACAACGGCCTCACCTGCCATCCTCTGCCCGCGCCGGGGGAACGGCATCGCCCGGTACGGGCGAGAAGGACCTCAGAGCAGGCCGAGGTCCTGGGCGCGGTGGACGGCCTCGCTGCGGCGGGTGACGGAGAGTTTGCGGTAGACGCTCTTCAGGTGCGTCTTGACGGTGTTCGCCGACACGTACAGCTCGGCCGCGATCTCCACCGTCGACAGCATCCGGGCGGCCTGCCGCAGCACCTCGGTCTCCCGCGGGCTCAGCGGCTCCAGCAGCAGCGGCTGCCCGCCGGCCGGGGACGCGCCCGCGTGCGCCGGGCTCCGGGAGAGCAGCCAGCCGTGGAGCCGCGCCTGCTCCGGGTCCTGGCGCAGCACGCGGCGCACCCAGGGACCGCTCTCGGCGAAGACCCGCCGCAGTTCCTCGGGCCGGGCGAGCCCCAGTGCCTCGGCCAGCCGCCGGCGCGCCTCCAGGGCCGCCCCGTCCGCCGCTGCGGCCTCCGCTCGGAGCAGGCAGGCCCGCGCCCGTACCGGCGCGGTGAGGCCGTCGTCCGCCGGGAGGGCCGCGAGGACCTCCGAGGCGTGGTCACCGCGTCCGGCCGCGAGCAGCGCCCGGGCCCGGGCCACCGCGTGCTCGGGCCGGTCGGCGGCCGCGGCGTCCACGCCGTCCAGGGCCGCGAGTGCGGCGGCGGCGTCGCCGTGGGCCAGATGTACGGCCGACTCTGCCGCGGCCAGCTCGGCCAGAGCCCACATCGGCGGCCGCGTCGGGGTCCCGGCCGTCGCCGCCGCGTGGAGGGCGCCGATGGCGGCCCGCCCGTCGCCCTCGGACGCCGCGAGCCGGGCCGCGATGACCGCGGCTTCGACCGCGGCCACGCGCTCCGGCCGGGGGCCGGCCGCGGCGGTCGCCAGGTCGAGGTGGTCGCGGGCGGCCGCCAGGTCGTCGTGCTCGGTCGCGACACCCGCGAGGACGAGGTGGGCGACGCCGGTCCGCCGCTCGGGCGGGAGCGCGGACTGCTCGGCGACGGCGAGCGCCGCGTGCGCGTGCTCGGCCGCCTGCCGCAGCCGGCCGCCCATCAGCTCGGTCAGGGCCAGCGAACCGAGCGCGTCGCACAGCGGGTACTCCGTCCCCGGCGCCCCGCAGGCCTCGACGGCCGCGTTGAGGGCGGTCTCGGCGCGCTCGAGGCGTCCCGCCCCGAGTTCGGCCGCGCCCAGGCCCGCCAGCATCAGGGCGCGGATCTCGGGGCGCTCGGCGAGCAGTGGCTCGGGCAGCTCGCCGAGCAGGTGCTCGGCGTCGGCCGCCGCCCGTTCGGTGGCCGCCAGGTCGTCGGCCAGCCGTCCCGCGAGCACACCGACGAATGCGCGGGTGAGCCTGGCCTCCGGCCCGGATTCGGCGCTGAGGTACGCGTCCGCGCGCCGCAGCCCCGCCTCGCACCCGGAGAGGTCCTGGTCGGGGAGGCGGCAGGCCGCCGCGACCAGTGCGGGCGCCGCGCCCGGCGTACCGGCCGGCATCCCGGCGAAGGCGCGGCCCAGCTGGTCGGCCTCCAGGCCGGTGAAGAGCCGTCCGATCGCCAGGTTGTCGACGAGCTGCCCCGACGCGAATTGCCAGTCCCCGCAGGCGGCCGCCTGGGCCACGGCCTCCGGGAGGCGCCCGGTGCGGGCGAACCAGCGCGCCGCCCGCCCGCGCAGCCGTGGTTCGAGGCCCGGGCGGCGTTCCCGCAGGTGCGCGCGGAGGACTTCGGCGAACAGCGGGTGCAGCCGGTACCAGGCCGAGGTCTCGACCTGTTCCAGGAACGCGTTGTCGCGGGCCAGCCCGGCGAGGGTCCGGGCGGCGTCGTCCCGGCCGGTCAGCGTGTCCGCCAGGTCGGGGTGGATCCGGTCCGTGACGCAGGCGCGCAGCAGCAGGTCCTGTGCGGGCCCCGGCTGCGCGTCGAGCACCTCGCGCAGGAGGTAGTCGGCGATGGTGGTGCGGTCCGCGGCGAACTGGCGCAGGAACGCCTCGGGATCGGCGCTGCTCTGCATCGCCAGGGCGCACAGGCGTACTCCCGCCGCCCAGCCTTCGGTGCGCTCCAGCAGCAGCCGGATCCCGGCGTCCGACACCTCCAGCCGGTGCTCGCGCAGCAGGGCCTCGGCGTCCTCGTCGGTGAACCTGAGGTCCTCGTACCGGATCTCCGCGATCTCGCCCGCCGCGCGGTAGCGGTGCAGGGGCAGCAGGGGGTCCGTCCGGCTGGTGAGGACGAGCCGCAGGCCTTCGGCGGCGTGCCGCAGTACGAAGTCCAGGCCCTCGGTGATGTCGGGTGCCTCGGCCGTGTCGAACTGGTCGAGGACGAGGACGGCGGGCCGCTCGGCCCCGGCCAGCGCCTCCGCCAGGCGCGCCAGGAACGACCGGGTGACCCCTTCGGCGCGGGTCGGCCGGCCCACCCCGGCGGGCAGCACGGCCCCGCTCCGGTTCAGGGCCTCCAGGACGTACGCCCAGAAGGCACCGGGAGCGTCGCCGGGCTCGACGGTCAGCCATGCGATGGGACCGGGCGCCATCGCCTCGGCTACCCAGTGGGCGGCGAGCACGGTCTTGCCGGATCCGGCCGGGCCGTTGACGAGGGTGAGGGGCCCCTCCACTCCGGACGTCAGGCGCCCCAGCAGCCCGCTCCGGTGGACGAGGTGCTTCGGCACGGCCGGGACGGTGAACCTGACCGTGAGCATGGGGTCACCGGTCGTCGCCGGGATCCCTGGAACCGGAGGTACGGCCTGTGATCGCCCCACGCCCTCCACTGAAACCGGGATCGGTGGTGATCACCAGTCGGATCACCTGGCGGGGGTGATGCGTGGGCCGGGGCGCCCCCGGGGCCGGGGGCGCCGGGCCCGCCCGCCGGAGCCTCGGGCTTCACCCCCGCGGGGTGAGGCGGCGGCCCCGTCCCGCACCACATTCTTGGATCGGTCCCGGTACGGGCCACACGATCGACGGGAGAAGCGCATGAACGGTGCGACGCTCTACCTGGCCTATGACTATCCGGTGCTGGGCGTGTTCTGGACCACCTTGGTGATCTTCATCTGGATCCTGTGGTTCATGCTGCTCTTCCGGATATTCGGCGACATCTTCCGCGACGACGACCTGAGCGGCTGGGGCAAGGCCGGTTGGAGCGTGTTCGTCGTCTTCCTGCCCTTCCTCGGCGTCTTCGTCTACCTGATCGCCCGCGGGCGCGGAATGGGCATGCGCGAGATGCAGCGGGTCCAGCAGAACGAAGAGGCCTTCCGCTCCTACGTGCGCGAGAGCGCCGGGACCCCGACCAGCCATGCCGAGGAACTGTCCAAGCTCGCCGACCTCAAGAACCGCGGCGACATCACCCCCGCCGAGTACGAGCAGGCCAAGGCGAAGGTCCTGGCGAACTGAGGGCCCGCCGCCGGGGGCACACCGAGCGGTACGCTCGAACACGCGAGGAAGGACAACGGACATGGAAGTGGGACCTGTCGAGTACGTGGTCATCGCCTTCCCGGGCAACCGGTTCAGCGGCGAGATCGTCCCCGAGCTGAAGGCGCTCGTGGCGAGCGGCACGGTTCGGATCCTCGACCTCACCTTCGTCAAGAAGGACGCGGAGGGAACGGTCACCTACGTCGAGCTCGACGCGTTGGAACCCGACGAGGCCTCGGTGTTCGACGACATCGAAGGCGAGGTCGGCGGCCTGTTCAGCCATGAGGACCTCGAACTGATCGCCGAGGACCTGGTGCCGGACTCGTCGGCCGCGTTGCTGGTCTGGGAGGACACCTGGGCCGCCGGCATCACGAATGCCATTCGCCGGGCCGGCGGTGAGCTCGTGGCACACGAGCGCATCCCGGCGGCCGTGGTCGAGCAGGCGCTCCAGAACGCAGCATGAGGGAAGGGTGAGGACCATGCTAGGACGTCGCCTCGCGCGAGGAGGACGACCGGGGATCGTCGGTGTCGCCGCGCGCACCGCCGTGGTCGCCGGCACCGCGACGGCCGTGTCCGGCCGTGTCGCCCGGCACCAGGCCGAGCGCGCCGCCGCGCAGCAGGTCGTCGAACAGCCGGAGATGCAGGCCCCGCCGCCCGCCGCAGCGCCCGCGCCCGCGGCCGGAGGGCTGACCGACGAGACGCTCGACGCTCTGGAGCGCCTGGGCAAGCTCCACGAGCAGGGCGTGCTCACGGACACCGAGTTCGCCGTCCAGAAGGACCGGATCCTGCGGGGCTGAACGGTTCCGCGCACCGCAGGGCATGGTGCGTCCCCGACGAGCGGCGGGCCGAGCTGGGCGGCGCCTTCCTGCGGGAACGCGGGCGGCAGTTGGAGTCCGGCTGCGGCAGCGTCGAGAACGTGCGCCGGATCGTCGGCGGGTGAACGAGCGGGCGGCCGGGTTCAGACCATCGGGTTGTGCCCGGCCGGCACCGCTTCTGCGGGAGCGACGGGACCGGGCGCGGTGCCGTCACCGAAGGGGCGTCCGCCCAGGTCGGCGCGGCGGTGCGGAATGAGCCAGACCGCCGGGTCGGGGCCGGCCGGCACGATGCCGGTGGGGTTGATGTCGTCGTGGACCAGGTGGTAGTGCCGCTTGATGTCGTCGAAGTCGACGGTGTCGCCGAAGCCGGGTGTCTGGAACAGGTCCCGCGCGTACGCCCAGAGCACCGGCATCTCGCTCAGCTTCTGCCGGTTGCACTTGAAGTGGCCGTGGTAGACGGCGTCGAAGCGTACGAGCGTGGTGAACAGTCGTACGTCCGCCTCCGTGATGGTGTCGCCGACGAGGTAGCGGGACCGTTCGAGCAGGGCCGACAGCCGGTCGAGTCGGTCGAAGAGCCGCGCGTGGGCCTCCTCGTACGCATCCTGGGTGCCGGCGAACCCGGCTTCGTAGACCGCGTTGTTGACGTCCCGGTAGACGACGTCGTTCACCTCGTCGATGTGCGCCCGTAGTGCGGGCGGGTACAGCTCCGGTGCCCGGGGGCGCTGGTACGCCGTCCACTCCAGCGACATGTCGAGCGTGATCCGGGGGAAGTCGTTGGTCACCACCTTTCCGCTCGGCACGTCCACGACGGCCGGCACCGTGATCCCCCGGTCGTAGCCGGGATCGCGCGCGAGGTAGGCGTCCCGGAGCCGTTCGATGCCGAGCACCGGGTCGCGCCCGCCGGGGTCGAGGTCGAAGGTCCAGCTGCGTTCGTCGTGAACGGGCCCGGCGACCGCCATGGGCAGGGCCTCCTCCAGCCCGAGGAGCCGCCGTACGATCACCGCCCTGCTCGCCCAGGGGCAGGCACGACTGACGACGAGGCGGTAGCGGCCGGGCTCCACCCGGTAGCCGTCGCTGCCGGCGGCGGTGATCCGGGTGGTGATGTACCGGCTGTCACGCGTGTACTGCTTGCCGCGGCTCACGTAGCTCATGCCCGGCGCCTACCCGCGCCGCCGCTCGGCACTCGACCGCGCCCGCGCGGGCCGCGGCCTCCCCCGTTTGGGCCGGGGTGTTCGGGGCAGGCGCCGTTGAACCGAACACCCGAACGATGGAGATGGCTTTGAGCCTTGTGGAGGATTCGATGTCCACCAGCACACTTCTCGCCGTTCTGATCCCGGTCGCCGTCGTGCTGGTCCTCGTCGGCATCGCCGTGTGGATGTTGCGACGGCGGCGCCGGTTGCAGGACCGGTTCGGCCCGGAGTACGAGCGGACCGTGGAAAGCAAGGGCAGCAGGCACGCAGCCGATTCCGAGCTGCGGGAGCGCGAGGTCCGGCACGACAACCTCGACATCAGGGAACTCCCCGCCGAGGAGCGGCATCGCTACGCCGACGCCTGGACCGGCGTGCAGCAGCGTTTCGTCGACCGGCCGCAGGGCGCGGTCTCTCAGGCGGACGACCTGATCACCCGCCTGATGCGGGACCGCGGTTACCCCACCGCGGGATACGAGCAGCAGCTGCGCGAACTGTCCGTCGAGCACGGACGCACCCTGGAGCACTACCGCGCGGCGCACGAGGTCAACGTCCGCAGCGGCAACGGCCAGGCCACCACGGAGGAGCTGCGCGGGGCCATGGTTCACTACCGCGCCCTCTTCGACGAACTGGTCGGAACGACGAGGTGATCGAACATGTATGACGACGAAGAACAACGCACGGAGGAACGGGGCTTGACCACTGAGCAGCTCGCACGGTCCGGGGACGGCGGATCCCAGCCGATGTACCCGGGTGAGGCCACCGCCGACGACACCCGCGAGGAGGACCGCGAGGAGGACCGCGAGGAGATGCGGCAGGAGGCGGACCGCACCGACGCGCAGGAGAGCGGTCCCCGGGCGGGCTCGGCCCCGGCGGCACGGGAGGAAGCCGAAGCGCTGCTCCCCGAACGGGAGGCCGAGGGCTACCGGAAGACCTGGGACGAGATCCAGGCCCGCTTCGTGGACGACCCGCAGGGTGCGGTGCGCGACGCCGACGGTCTGGTCGCCGAGGTGATGCGGACGCTCGCCGGGGTCTTCTCCGAGCACAAGAAGGAGCTGGAGGACCAGTGGCAGCAGGGAGAGCGGGTGGCCACCGAGGACCTGCGCCTGGCCCTGCAGAAGTACCGGTCCTTCTTCGGCCGGCTGCTGCGGACCTGACGCCGCAGGATCGCCCCCGCCGGGCCGGGGGCGTTTTCCTGTGCGCTCCGTGGCCGTCGGCTGCGGTACGTGTCCCCCGCTCGGGATGCGGTTCGGCGGGCCGCACGGGGGCAGGCGCCGGGCATGACGTTCACGCATCCGGCGAAGAAGGGCGGACCCGGGCGGCTCGGCCGCTTCGAGAAGCTGGCGGAACTCGCCTCGAACTTCACGAGCTCCGCGTTCTTCTCGTTCCTGTGCGTGCTCCTGGTGGCGGCGTTCGTCGCGGTGCACCTGCTCCATCTGCCGATGGAGTGGCAGCACCTCGCCGGTGACGCCATGGCCGCGGTGTCCCTGCTGTTGCTCGCCCTGCTGAAGAACTCCGAACGCCGGGCCGAGCATGCGATCCAGCGCAAGCTGGACGCGATCGCCTCCGCCCTCCTGGAGCAGCGGGAAGGCGCTCCGAGCTCGGTCCACCAGCAGTTGGAGGACGCCATCGGAATCGAGGAGCAGGAATAGCGGGCGGTGCGAGCAGCGTCGCCGGACGAGAGGAGAGCCGCGATGGAGTGGACGACAGAGCCTGAACCGGAAGGCCCCGCACCCGTACCCGAAAGCCCCGATCCGGTCCCGCGCGATCCTCGTCCCCCGGACCCCGGCGACCGCCCGCCCGATCCTCCCGCGCCGCCGTCGGAGCCGTCCCCCGGCGAGCATCCGGCGGTGCCGGAGCCGCCCGACTGACCGTTTGGGCCGTCAGGAACGGGTTAGACGCTGCGAAGAACCGATTCCGACGATGGGAGTGACATCGTGTCGGGCGAAGAGAAGATGAAGGCCAAGAAGGAACAGGCGACCGGCAAGGCCAAGGAAGCCATGGGCCGGGCCGTCGGCAACGAGCGCCTCACCGCCAAGGGACGCGCCGAGCAGGTCAAGGGAGACACCCGGCAGGCCAAGGAGAAGATCAAGGACGCCCTGAAGGACTAGCGGGAGCACGCTCCCCTTCCCTCCGTACCCCTCCCCATGGGGACTGCCTCCGGACCGGTGTCCGGGGGCAGCCGCGCAGGAGCCCTGCGCCATTCGGCGGGGGTGCGGTGTGGCAGGGGGCACGGTGCGGGAACAGATCCCGCCGTTCCGCGCTCACGTCGTTCCACGCTCGCCCGCCCACCGCCCGTCCACCGCCCGTCGAGCCCGTCGGGCCCGTCGGGCCCGTCGAAAGGCCGCACCATGCACTTCACGCTCCGTAAGGACCTCGGGCTGCTCGGACTGCGCCTCGCGGCCGGCGGCGTACTGATCGCGCACGGTACGCAGAAGCTCTTCGGCTGGTTCGGCGGGGGCGGCATCGACGGCACCGCCAAGGCGATGGAGCACATGGGCTTCACTCCCGGCAGGGAGAGCGCCATCGCGGCCGGGCTCGGTGAGGCCGGCGGCGGCGCCCTGCTCGCGCTGGGGCTCGCCACCCCGGCGGCCGGGGCCGCCGCCGCGGGCGCCATGGCAGGGGCCGTCTCCGTCCACGCGCCCGCCGGGTTCTTCGCGCAGGGCGGCGGCTTCGAGTACCCGGCCTTCCTCGGCTCCGTCGCCGCCTGCCTCGGCGTCACCGGGCCCGGACGCATCTCGCTCGACCACGTCAGCGGGCACAAGCTCGACCGTCCCGCGTTCATCCTGGTCGCGTTCGCCCTCAGCGCCGCCGCCGCGACCGTCGTGGTCAACCGGCGCGTCGCCGCGATGGAAGCCGCGGCCGGGGAGGACGCGGCCGCGGGCGCCGACGGCGGGTCCTGAGCCGGGCGGCACATGGCCGGGGCGCGGCTCCGTCGCTCGCGCCCCGTACCCCGGGTCTGCCCGCGTCAGGCAGGCTCACACCTTCGCGGCGGCGCCCGCCCGGCGCGGCCCGCTCCTGTCGTCACCGGCCGGGGAGATCTACCGTGGGAGCAGCAGCGACTGGAGCGGCCATGCCCGTCACTTCGATCCCGGAGCCCTCCGCCTCCGGCTCCATACCCGCCCCGGGTGCCCACCGCACCCTGCCGAGATGAGCGGGGCCGGGAAACCGAGGCGCCGCTCGCCCGTTGAGCGGGTGGGCAGCTTCCTGCGCCGTGCGCGGGCCGGGCACCTTTGGGCGCGGGTCCGGGAACTCGGCCTGTGGCAGCGCTCCCTCGGGTTCGCCGCGCTCGGGTTCCTGACGCTGGTGCCCCTGCTGATCGTCGTGTCCGCGGCGGGCGCCGTCGGCGGGCAGGGTTTCGCGCAGTGGCTCGGCGACGGGCTGGGCGTGTCGGCGGCCGCCCGGGTGGAGATCGAGCGGCTCTTCACACTGCCCGGCGAGGCGTGGCGGACCACGACGGCCTTCGGCCTGGCGCTGCTCACCGTCTTCGGGCTCACCTTCGCGACCGTGCTGCAGAGCGGGTACGAGACGATCTGGGACCTGCCCCCCGCACACTGGTGGGCACGGTGGCGGCACGTCCTGTGGCTCGGTGTGCTGATCGGCGTCCTCTACCTGTCCGCCTTCGCGCCGCCGTGGCGCGAGTCCCCGGTCCGGGGTCCCGTGACGGTCGTGATCGGCACCTTGTTCTTCTGGTGGTCGCAGCGGCTGCTCCTCGGCGGGCGCGTCGGGTGGCTCGCCCTGCTCCCCGGGGCGGCGGCCACCATGCTGGGACTGCTGGGGCTCAGGGCCTTCTCCCGGCTCGTCTTCTCACCGCTGATCGCGTCGGGCGCCGTCACTTACGGGCCCTTCGGAACCGTCCTGGTCATCGAGTCCTGGCTCGTCGCCATCGGGGTCGTCGTGTTCGGGGGCGCGCTCGTCGGCCGGCTCCTGCACGACGAGCTGAGGCGACCCCGGCGCGCGGTCCGCGGCGGCCCGTAAATTGGCGTGCCCCGCGGCGCGTTCGCTCACTACACTCCCCTCAGGCGCTGCCGACAGGGCATCGCGCCGCCTCATGCCGAGTGAAGAGAAAGGGGAGCCGGGCCATGTGCGTTCCTCGCACCACCGCTTTCGCTCCCCGGTCCCGGTACGACGTGATCCCGGTGTCTCGGAGCGTGCGGTGCCGGCCGCGCGGCCGTCACCGTATGCCCGTGACGCCCAGCTGAGTTCCGCTCGGCTCCTTCCACTCGTCCGAGTTCGCCCCACCCGTACGGCCTTCATGCGGCCGTGGTGGGTCCGCGTCCGGGAATCGCGCTGCCCTCTTCCTCGTCATCCGAAAGGCCTCGGGCCATGCGCAGCACCCGTCTCACCGCCGTCCGCAATCTGGGCATCCTCGCCCACGTCGACGCCGGCAAGACCACCATCACCGAACGCATCCTCTATGCGACCGGCGCCGTCCACAAACGCGGCGAGGTCCACGACGGCACGACCGTCACGGACTTCGACGCCCAGGAACGCGACCGCGGCATCACCATCTTCGCCGCGGCCGTCAGCTGTACCTGGGGCGGGCACCGCGTCAACCTCATCGACACCCCGGGGCACGTCGACTTCGCCGACGAGGTCGAGCGTTCCCTGCGCGTGCTGGACGGGGCCGTCGCGGTGTTCGACGCCGTCGCCGGAGTGGAGCCGCAGAGCGAGTCGGTGTGGCGCCAGGCCGACCGGTACGGAGTGCCGCGGATCGCGTTCGTGAACAAGCTGGACCGGGCCGGCGCCGACCTCGACACGGCCGTCGCCTCCATCCGGGAGCGGCTCGGCGCCGTTCCACTGGTGGTCCAGCTGCCGGTGGGGCAGGAGGACTCCTTCACCGGGGTCGTCGACCTGCCGGCCATGCGCGCACTGCTCTGGAGCTCCGGCTCCGACGCGTACGAGGTCGGTCCCGTCCCCGAATCGCTGCGGGAGGAGGCCCTGCGGCGGCGCCGGATGCTGGAGGAGTCGGTGGCCGAGCTGCACGCGCAGGCCCTGGAGGAGTTCTGCGCGACGTCGGCGCTGACCGAGCGGACCCTGGTCCGCGCCCTGCGGGAGCTGACGCTGAGCGGGGACGCCGTGGTGGTGTTGTGCGGGTCGGCCTACCGCAACCGCGGGATCGAGCCGCTGCTGGACGCCGTGGTTGCCTACCTGCCCTCGCCGGCGGACATGCCGCCGGTACGCGGGACGGTGGAGGGCGGCGCGGAGCAGGAGCGCGCACCCGACCCGGCGGAGCCTTTCGCGGCCCTCGCCTTCAAGGTGACGGCCACGGCCGCGGGCCGGCTCACCTACGTACGGGTCTACGCGGGCACCCTGCGCAAGGGCGAGTCCGTGCTGGATCCGGCGACGGGCCGTACCGAGCGGGTCGGCCGGATCCTGCGGGTCCAGGCCGACCGGCACGAGGAAAGGGAGGAGGCGTGTGCGGGTGACATCGTCGCGGTGATCGGGCTGAAGTCGGCCCGGGCGGGCACGACCCTGTGCGCGCCGGGGGCGCCGCTGGTCCTGGAACCGCCGTCGGTGGCCGACCCGGTGGTGTCGGTGGCGGTCGAGGCCCGGCGCGGCACCGACACCGGTCGGCTGGCCTCGGCGCTGGCACGGCTGGTCGAGGAGGACCCCTCGCTGGTGGTGCGGTCCGACCCGGAAACCGGTCAGACGGTGCTGTCCGGGATGGGTGAACTCCACCTGGAGGTGGCGGTGGAGAAGGTCCGCCGCGCCCACCGGGTGGAGATCGAGGTCGGCCGTCCGCAGGTCTCCTACCGGGAGACCGTCGTTCGCGGGGTGACCGGCCTGGTCCACCGGCACGTCAAACAGGACGGTGGCGCCGGGCAGTTCGCGCACGTCGTCCTCGACGTCGAACCACTGGAGGAGGCCGTGTTCGAGTTCCGGTCGACGGTCGTCGGCGGGCGGGTGCCGCAGGAGTACGCGCGTGCCGTGGAGGCCGGCTGCCGGGACGCCCTCACCGCGGGACCGCTCGGCGGCTACCCGGTGACGGGCCTTCGGGTCACGCTCACCGACGGGGCGACCCACTCCAAGGACTCCTCGGAGTTGGCGTTCCGCGCGGCGGGCCGGTTCGGCCTGCGCGAGGCGCTGCGCGCCTGCGACACGGAGCTGCTGGAGCCGGTCGCGGAGGTGACGGTGAGCGTCCCCGAGGACGCCGTGGGCGGTGTCCTCGGCGACCTCGCGGCCCGACGGGGCCGGGTCTCCGCGTCCACCGCCGGGGCCGGGGCCGCCGTGGTCACGGCGACCGTGCCGCTGGCCGAGCTGTTCGGCTACGCGTCCCGGCTGCGCGGCCGGACCCAGGGCCGGGGCACCTTCACCACCCGGCCGGCCGGTCTGGCACCGGTGCCGTCCTCGGTCGCCGGGGTCGTGCTGACCCGGTAGTGGGCGCCGCCCCGCCCGTACGACCCGCCCGTCCCGCTCCCCGGGACGGGCGGGTGCGGCCGGGGCCCCGGCAGTAGGCTGCGGAGCCCGGGATCTTCGTAAACAGGCAAGGTGAACATGTTCGAGTCGGCGCAGGACAATCCGTACCCCGACAGCCACGTCCTCGGCGAGGGGCCCGAGCCGCACCCGCTGCTGACGCCCGTGCTGCCGCTGATCGGGCGCTGGCACGGCCGCGGGGAGGGCCAGTACCCGACCCTGGAGAAGGACTTCCGGTACGAGCAGGAGATCAGTTTCAGCCACGACGGCCGGCCCTTCCTGCGCTACGAGGCACGGGCGTGGCTGATCGACGGGGACGGGGCGCCGGTGCGCCCGGCGGGGCGCGAGGCGGGGTGGTGGCGGGTGACGCCCGACGCGACCCTGGAGGTCGTGCTCGCCCACCCGACCGGCATCGTCGAGACGTACGTCGGGCGGGTCTCGGGCACGGAGATCGAGATCGAGACGAAGGACGTGGCGCTGACTCCGCTGGCCAAGGAGGTCACCGGCACGCGGCGCCACTACGCCCTGGGCGAGGACGGGCTGACGGTCACCCACGACATGGCGGCGGTGGGTCAGCCCCTGCAGCACCACCTCACCACCCGGCTGCGCCGGATGTCCGTGTGAGATCACCCGGGTGCCCGGCCGGGTCTGCCGGGCACCGCGCTCCGGCTCTTCCATGGTCGTCGCAGACCGTACGGAGGGCGAGACGATGGTGGATCCGGGACGACGGGCCGCTCTGGCGGCACTCTCGCCGGCAGCAGCGGGGCTGACGCCGTGTCCGGCCGCGTCGGCGTCGACCCCGGAGGCGGCGGCGTCGGGGCGGACGGAGTGGCGCTCCGGCCGGGCGCCGGCGGGCCCGTGCCCTCCGGCCGAGCTGCTGGGCGATGAGATCCGCCGGATCCCCACCTCCCGCAAGGTGGTGGCGCTCACCTTCAACGCCGCCTGGGACGAGAGCGGTATCGACACGGTCCTCGGCGAGCTGCGCCGGCGCAAGCTGTCCGCGACGTTCTTCCCCACCGGGCGGTTCGCCGAGGAGCACCCCGCCGCGGTCCGTGCCATGGGGGCCGCGCACGGTCTGGGCAACCATTCGTACAGCCACCTCTACTTCGACGAACTGAGCACCGAGGAGCGGGCGCAGGAGGTGCGCCGCGCCGACGCGGCGATCCGCGCGGCCTCCGGGGCGGAGCCGCTGCCCTTCTTCCGGTTCCCGTACGGTGCCACCTCCGAGGAGTCCGTCGCGGACGTCAACGACCTCGGGTACGCGGCGATCGAGTTCACCACCGACACCAACGGCTACCTCGGGCCCGCGGGCGGCATGAGCGTGGACGAGGCCACCCGGCGGGCCGTCGACGCGCTCACACCCGGCGCGATCCTCCAGATGCACGTGGGCAGTACCGGCGACGGGGTCGTCATCGACGCGCAGGCCCTCCCCCGGATCATCGACGCCGTCCGGGAGGAGGGCTACGAGGTCGTCGACCTGCGCGGGCTGATGCCCGGTTAGGTTGTCGGAGTGGATCGACGGCCTGTCAAACTCATACTCGATGTCCTGCTCGTCCTCGTCGGGGCGCTGTTGGCGATCACGACGAACTACGCGACCAGCGAGGACGGTGAAATCCCGCTTCTGCTGCGGCTGTTGCGCACCTGGTCGGTGCCGCTGCTCGGCCTCGGGGTGCTGGCGCTGGTCGCCGGCCAGGTCTGGCTGCACTATCTCGACCGGCCCGCGGCCGTCCGACGGCCGTGGAACTCCGGACAGCCGCCCTATCCCGGCCTGGAGGCCTTCACCGAGGCCGACGCGGCGGTCTTCTTCGGCCGTGACCGCGAAATCTCCGAACTGGTGGGCCGGTTGCACCCCGCGGTGCCCGGGCGGGCGGTCCGGTGCGTCACCGTCGTCGGGCCGTCCGGCAGCGGCAAGTCCTCCCTCGTACGGGCCGGACTGCTGCCCGCGCTGGCCCGACGGCGCAGGCGCTGGGCCGTGGCCGAACCGTTCTCGCCGGGTACGGACCCGGTCGGCGCGCTGCGCCTCGGGCTGGAGCGACTGCCGGACACCCGGCCCGCGTTGCTGGTGGTCGACCAGTTGGAGGAGCTGCTCACGCTGTCGGGACCCGAGGAACGCTCCGCGTTCCTCGGGGTGCTGCGCACGGCCCTGCGCGAGGAACCGCAACTGTGGGTGGTGGCCACCCTGCGCTCGGACTTCCTCACCGGAGTCCTGGAGGGCGGGCTCGCCGAGCTGGTCCGGGACACCATGGCGATCGGGGTGCTCGGCCGCGAGGAGCTCTACGAGGTCATCGAGCGGCCCGCCGAACAGGCCGGACTGTCCTTCGCGCCCGGCGTCGTCGCCCGCATGGTCGACGACTGCGGGGGCGGCGACGCCCTGCCGCTGCTCGCCTACACCTTGCAGGAGTTGTACCTGCGCGCGGGCGGCTCCGGCGGGACGGTGACCCATGAGACCTACCGCGCTCTGGGCGGGGTCCCCGGAGCCCTGTCCGAGCGGGCGGACCGGATCACGGCCGAGCTGGGCGCCCTGGCCCCGGTCCTGGCCACGCTGCTGCGCTTCGTCACGGTCGACCGGGGCGAGCCCACCCGGCGGCGGGTGCCGCGCGCCGAACTGGAGCCGGCGCAGCGGGAGGTCGCCGACGCCTTCGTGGCCGGGCGGCTGCTGACGGGCGACGGCGACACGCTGGACGTGGCCCACGAGGCGTTGCTGCGGCGGTGGCCGCCGCTGAGCCAGGCGATCGCCGCCCGCGCCGACGAGCTGCACCGGCGTACGGAGCTGGAGCGCTGGGCCCAGGACTGGGAGCACGCCGGCCGGCCGGACGCGTACCTGCTGGCCGGGGAGCGGCTCAGCCTGGCGCGGCAGTGGATGGAGGGCTCCGCCCCGGCCCTGGGCTCGGCGCCGCTGCTCACGGAGTTCGTGGACCGCTCGGCGCGGGCGGACCGGGTGACGATGGCGCGTAACGCGGACGCGGTGGCCCTGCGGCTGCTGGAAAGCGCCGACCGCAGGCCTGAGCCGGCCATGGCGGCCGGGGTCGCCGCGGCGGAGGAGTACGGGCTCACGCCGGCGCTGACCCAGGCGCTGCGCACCGCGCTGGGTTCCTCCCGGCTCCGCGGGGTCCACCGGGGCTTCCGCGCCTCCGTGACGGACGCGGCCTGGTCGCCCGACGGCAGGTGGCTGGCCGCCTCCTCGGGGGACGGGGGCCTGCGCGTGTGGCCCGTGGCGGACGCGGAGGTCGACCTCGCGGCGGAGCCGGCCGTCCACCTGACGGGGCGCGACTGGATCCGCTCCGTGGCCTGGTCGCCCGACGCGACCCGGATCGCGTGCGGCACCCGGGAGGGGACGGTGCGCGTCTGGTCCACCGACACCTGGACGCCGCTCGTCTCGCTGCGGCACGGGCACGGCGACCGCACGGAGGGGGTGACCGGCATCGCGTGGGCACCGGACGGCAGTCACCTCGTGTCCGCCGGCAGCGACCGCGTCCTGCGCGTCTGGGACACCGGCCCGGCCGGCGCGTACGGCGAGGTGGCGGCCCTCCAGGGGCACGGCCGCCCGGTGTGGGCCGTGGCCTGGTCCCCCGACGGCCGGTGGATCGCGAGCGCGGGCGAGGGGTCCGTCGTACGGATCTGGTCGGCGGACACCTGGGATACGGTGCGCGAGCTGCGAGATCACCAGGACACCATCGAAGCGGTGTGCTGGTCCCCGGACGGGAGCGGGCTCGCCTCCTCGTCCAAGGACCGCACGGTACGGATCTGGTCCACGGACTCCTGGACGGTGCTGCGTCGGCTCGACAGCATGGACGGCCTCAACTGCCTGGCCTGGTCCCCGGACGGGCGGCGCCTGGCCGCGGGCGACCAGGACCGCGGGGTGCGGGTCTGGGAGCTGCCCGGAGTCACCGAGGAGTCCCCGGTGGAGGCCGCGCTCTGGCTGAGCGGACACGCCGACACCGTGTACGCCGTCTCCTGGTCACCGGACGGGTCACGGCTGGCCAGCGCCTCCCGCGACTGCGTCCTGGCCGTGTGGGACGCCGGCGAGCGGACCGCCGGCCTGCACGGCCACGAGGATTCGGTGTGGCACGCCGCGTGGTCCCCGGACGGCCGGCGGCTGGCCAGTGCCTCGCAGGACGGCACCGTACGGCTGTGGGAGCCGCGCTCCGGCCGGCAGACGGACCTGCTGCGCCCCGGGGCCGAGGTGTCGGACGTCGCCTGGTCCCCCGACGGTGCCCGGGTGGCGGCGGCGCTGCGCGACGGTCGGGCCCTGCTGTGGGGGCCCGGTTCGGGCGGCGGTTCCCGTACGGAGCTGCGCGGGCACCGGGACGAGCTGTCCGACGTCGCGTGGTCGCCGGACGGCACGCGGGTCGCGACCGCCTCGCGCGACAGCACCGTACGGATCTGGGACGCGGCCACGGGAGCCACCCTGCACGTACTGGAGTCCGGGTCTCGCGTCCGCGGCCACGACGACTGGCTCACCGGGACGGCCTGGTCCCCGGACGGCCGGCTGCTCGCCACCTCCGGCACCGGGTGGACCGTCGTCGTGTGGGACACGGAGACGGGCCGGTCGCGGACCGTGCTGACGGGCCATGCCGACCATGTCTGGAAGGTCGACTGGTCGCCGGACGGCACCCGGCTGGTCACCGGTTCCCGCGACCGCACGCTCCGCCTATGGGACCCGGCCCGCGGCGTCGAACTCGCCGTCATGGCCGGCCACGAGGACCGGGTGCAGGGCGTGGCCTGGTCGCCGGACGGCACCCGGATCGCCTCCGCGTCCCGGGACCGCACGGTCCGCCTATGGGACCCGGACACGGCCGCGCAGCTCGCCGTCGTCGGGATCGGCGGCGACTGGGTCAACAGCCTGGACTGGCACCCGGACGGCTCCCGCCTCGCGACCGCCTCGCGCGACCGCACGGTACGGATCTGGGACGTGTCCGAGACCGACCCCGAGGCCCTGCTGCGCCGTGCCCGCTCGCGCCTCCTGCACGAGCTGTCGGCCGAGGAACGGCGCGCGTTCCTCCTCCCGGGAGAGGGGTGACCGCCCGCTCCCGGCCGTAGGCCGTGCCGGCGGTGGGACCCCGCCATGCCAGGGGCCTCAGGCCGCGCCGCCGTGCGCCGTCGGCCAGGCCGTGTCGTCGGCGGCCAGCCACGGCTCGGTGGCGGCGGCCGTGGGGGTCGCCCCGGTGAACGCACGGACGTCGTGGTTGAGGTGCGGCTGGTCGGCATAGCCACAGTCCGCCGCCACCCGCGCGGGGGCGTGCCCGCGTGCCAGGAGGTGGACCGCCCGGTCGAACCGGACGAGGACGGCGGCCCGTTTGGGTGACAGGCCCATCTGCGCGCCGAATCGCGACCACAGGCGCCGGCGGCTCCACCCGGTCCGGGCCGCGAGCTCGCCGACCCGGGTCCGGCCGTGGCCGGCGACGATCCGGCGCCAGGCCCAGGCCACTTCGGGATCGACCGCTTTCCCCGCACGGAGCCTGGTGGACAGCTCCCCGTCGATCAGGGCGAAGCGCTCCGGCCAGGTGCGTGCGTGGTGGAGCCGCTCGCGCAGGCGCGGCACGTCACGCCCCCACAGGTCGTCGAGGGTGATGACTCCCCCGCGCAACTCGGCGAGCGGGAGTCCGAGTACGGCATGGGCGGTCAGTGGGGACAGGCGCATCTGCACGCACTCGATGCCTTCGGCGCGCACCTGGAACGCGCTGAAGCCCAGCCCGGCGGCCAGGCTCTCCAGCCGCATCCGGCCGGTGGCGCCGTGGATGTCGAAGGGCCGGTCGCCGAACGCGACGGCGATCGTGACGGCCGGGTGCGGGATGGCCCGCAGTTCGACCGGGCTGCCGCCGTGCACACGGAACCCGGCCATGTCGAGACCGGGCAGCGCGGTTGATCGCGACGGTCGCGCGATCTCCCACCCCGCGGTGGGGTCTGCCTTCCGGTGAACGGGGCGCATGCCCCGACTGTACGAGCGGCCCGGCGCCGCGAACAGCCGTGCGCGGGGCGGACATTTCTCCAAGACGCGGTACTCCGGCCGTCGGCAGGCTGAGGGCACCGCGAACCGGACGACGGAGGATCCATGGACGGCACGACCACCCCGCGAGACCCGCACGCCCGCAGCCGCACGGACGCGGCCGCACGCGCCCCGCGCGGACGGCCGGCTCGGGGCCGTCGGCTGCGGATCACACTGGCAGCCGCCGCTCTGGCGGCCGCCCTCCTCGCCTGGAACACGGCGTCCGTGCTCTCGCAGACGGCGGAAGCCTCCGGCGAGGAGATCGTGCGCCTTCCCGGCGGGGACATCCACGTGGTGCAGGACGGACCGCCCGGCGCGCCCACGGTGGTGCTCCTGCACGGCCTGGGCGGCTCGACGGCATGGTGGGATCCGGTGCTGCCGGCCTTGCGGGACCTGCGCGTGGTACGCGTGGACCTGCTCGGGCACGGCGGATCGGCCAAACCGTCCCGCGGCTACGGCATCGCGGAGCAGGCGCGCCGGACCGGGACCGTACTCGACCGGCTCGGCGTGCGCCGTGCGACCGTCGTCGGGCATTCGACCGGCGGCGCCGTCGCCACCTCCCTGGCCGAGCAGCGCCGCGACCTGGTGGCGGGGTTGGCGCTGATCGACACCGGCCCGAGCATGGACGCGTTCCAAGGAGACGGCGTCACCGGCCGCCTGCTGACCACGCCGGTGGTGGGTGAACTGCTCTGGCGGCTGCGCACCGACGGCACGATCCGCGACGCGCTCGGCACCGCCTTCACCCGCGAGGTACCGGTCCCCGACCGGTTCGTCGCCGACATCCGGGGCATGACCTACCGCGGTCTCACGGCGACCGACGCGGCGTCCACCGCCTACCTGGAGGAGCGGCCCGTCCCCGACCGGCTCGCCGGCCTCGACCTGCCGACCCTGGTGCTCTTCGGCTCCGAGGACCGGCGCTTCCCTGCCTCCTGCGCCCAGGAATACCGCCTGGTCCCCCGCGCCCGGATCGAGATCCTCGACGGCGTCGGCCACACCCCGATGGTGGAGGACCCCGGCACCACCGGGGCCCTCCTGCACGGCTTCGCCCTCGAATCCGCGCCGCGCTGACCCGGACGCCGCGGACCCGACTGCCGCGGAGGCGACGGTTCCTCACGGGTCGTAACCGATGGAATTCGGCAGGTGATAATTGGATGAATCCCTGACTGAATTCCCGTCAACAAGCAAAGTCGCCATATCTCGATTCGGTAACGAATCCCCCCGGAAGGCCTGGACCAATCGAGCGCAACGCGCGTAACTGCCCTTGTTTTACGGGAGATTGATTGTTCGTCAAATTTGAGTGACAGGTAACAGAACGATTTCTTGAGCCGCCCTCACCTTTGTCCGAATTCTCCGGCGCATTCGTCTGGCAGGCTTCCGCGCACCCAGTCATCCGACCAACGACTTGAGGTGCCCATGACAGGACGACGCAGACGACGCGAACACCGCCGCAAACCCCGGCGGTTGATACTCCTCACCGCCGCCATGGCCTCGGCGGCGGTGATCACCGCAGGAATCGCCTACTCCGGCCTCGGCGACGGCGCCGAGGCCGGGGAGGCCTCGGGGGCCGCGGCCGAGACGGCCGTGATGGCCGCCGAGCCCGCCCGGGACCAGGAACCGGCCCCGCTGTCCGGCGCTCCGGCCAACGAGAACGCCCGCGGCATGGTGTACGACGGCCTCCAGGCAGCCCCCAAGGGCGACCGGTGCGTGGGCGTGTACCGCACCCAGGGCGGTCTGTGCACCCACGGCCCCGACGCCCCGCCCAAGGGCGTCGACATCACGAAGGACATCGCGCCCGCCGTCAAGGAGACGGCCGCCGCCGCCGATCCGGCCCACCCCGCCGTGGACGACCCGGCCACCACGGAAGGCGGCGGGCGTCCTCAGGACGCGCCCGCGGCCGCCGACGCCGGATCCGCCAAGACCAAGGCCGACGCGCCCGCCGCCACTTCGGGCGGCGGCCAGACCGTGGCCGCCGGGCCCTCGGGCCAGACCGTCCAGTGCGACGGCGACGGCAGCACCGGCAACCGCGTCCAGGTCGTGTACGTGCACGGACCCGGCCGCGACCGGTACGCCCAGTACGCCGCCTCGTTCCGCAAGTGGGCCGCCGACGCCGACCTCATCTACGCGAACAGCGCCCAGGAGACCGGCGGAGTACGCCACATCCGCTACGTGACGGCCGCCGACTGCACCCCGACCGTGCTGAACATCGAGCTCCCGGACTCGGCGCTGTCCGAGTTCAGCGCGACGAACAACGCGCTCGCCGGCAAGGGCCTCGACCGCCGCGACCGCAAGTACATGATCTTCGCGGACACCCAGGTCTACTGCGGCATCGGCACCTTCAACGGCGACGAGCGGCCCGGCCAGAACAACCAGAGCAACTTCGGCCCCTCCTACGGGCGTACGGACTCCGGCTGCTGGGGCGGTCACACCGCCGCGCACGAACTCGGCCACAACCTGGGCGCGGTCAACAACAGCGCCCCGAACACCAGCCGGGGCGCGCACTGCACCGACGAGTACGACGTCATGTGCTACTCGGACACCCCGTACTACCCGCAGATGCGCAACATCTGCACCAACCAGGCGTCGGAGAACATCCTCGACTGCAACCACGACGACTACTTCCACACCAGCCCCAAGGCCGGCAGCTACCTGGCCACGCACTGGAACATCGCCGACAACCAGTTCCTGATGCGCGCGGGCGGCGGAGGTGGCGGCGGCACCGACCCCACTCCCACGCCGACCCCCACCAAGAAGCCGACGGCGAGCCCGACGAAGCAGCCCACCGGCGGCCCCGCGGTGACGGCGGGCCAGATCCGGTCCGACTCCGTCGTGGTCAGCTGGCCGAAGGTCGAGGGCGCCGCCTGGTACCAGGTCCTGCTGAACGGCAAGCACCTGACGTGGGTGCAGTCGCAGTCGCTGCGCATCTACAACCTCCGCCCCGACACCGCCTACAAGGTCGCCGTCTCCGTCCGCGACGCCTCGGGCCGTGACAGCGGGCCGGGCAAGGCCGCGTCCTTCCGTACGACGTCGGGCACGGGCGGTGGCGGCGGATCGACCACCGCCCCCGGTACCAAGTACACGCTCGGCAACGGCAGCACCGGCATGGCGGCCGAGCTCTGGGGCGGCCGCACCGCCGACGGCACGGTCCTGGTCGGCGGTCGGGCCAACGGGTACGCGCAGCAGCAGTGGTACTTCGAGGACGCGGGCGGCGGGCAGGTCCGCATCAAGTCCGCCGTCTCCGGCAAGTGCCTCCAGCCGGGCGGCGCCCCCGCCGCGGGCATGTGGATCGCGCAGCAGCCGTGCGGCTCGAACACCGCGCAGAACTGGAAGGTCTCGTCGAAGTCGGGCGCGGTCACGGTCACGGACCCGAGCGGCGGCTTCGCCCTCACCGTGAGCAGCCGCCCCTACTACGGGAACTGGCTGCTCGACCTCCAGCGGGCGGACGGCCGCGCGACCCAGGTCTGGACCCTGCAGAAGGCCGGCTGACGGCCTGACGGGCCGATGCCGTGATTCCACCCGGCGGGGGGGGGCCCCCCCCCCCCGGGGGGCGCGCCCCCCCCCCCCCCACCCCCCGGCGCCCCCCCCCCCCCCCCCAAAAAAAAAAAAACCCACCCCCCCCCCCCCCCCACCCCCCCCCAC
>NZ_JBIWFI010000065.1:0-22046 GCF_044762985.1 Streptomyces sp. NPDC096339
TTTGGCACGCTGTTGAGTTCTCAAGGAACGGACGCTTCCTTTGTACTCACCCTCAGCAACACTGGCTGGGGGCTTTCCTCCGGGCTTTCGTTCTGCTGTCTTGCGTTTCCAACTCTACCAGATCATTTCCGCGTCGTTTCCGGCTTGGATTTGAATTCGGTGACCGTTGGAGGTCTGTGCCTTTCGGCGCTCCGCTACGTTAGCGCTTTTCCCTTGCGACTCATAATCGAGCCGCCGGCCGGGAATTCGGGCATGCCGAATAGAACCCCGCCAGGGGTAAGTCGTAGGTAGTGGGTTGGCCGCTCCGGGATCTGCCGATGGCAGTGCCCCGTAAAAGCGGCTCGAGCTACGTTAGGCGTCCGGCAGGGGCGAGTCAAGTTGAGCGACGGCGTGGCGCGTGGGCGCGGTACGCGCTCACCGTCGGGTCGTGCGTGATCCAGAAGCGGTACGGGTGGGCCGCGCCCGCTCCGCCCACTCCTGTGCGCGGGCCGCTGCTCACCAGGTCGGGCGCGGTGGGGGTGCCGGCGAGGAGGGACAAGGGGGACTTCGGGCCGGCGCAGAGGTCCGCGCCGTCCAGGGATCGGTCCACGTCCAGGGCCGTGGCCAGTCGGGCCGGGCCTTTGGCCAATTCCCTGGGGTATCTGGCTGAAACCCGACGTTTGGCGGCGAGCTCGGCACCCGTGGTGATCTCGCCCGCGCGGATCAGGACCCCACTCGCGTGGTCCTGTGGGCCGCACACCAGGTTGAGGCTGAACCACATGCCGTAGATGAAGTAGACGTACGCGTGTCCGGGCGGCCCGAACATCGATGCGTTGCGAGCGGTGCGGCCCCGGTAGGCGTGGGATCCGGGGTCGGACTCCCCCTCGTACGCCTCCACCTCCGTGATGCGCAGTTCGATGGGGCCGTCCGCTGTGTGTCGGACGAGGGTGCGGCCCAGGAGGTCGGGGGCCACGGTGAGGACCGGGCGGTCGAAGAAGGACCGGGCCAGGGGCGTACGGTCAGGGCGCGCGCTCATCCGGTCGAGCGTAGTGGAACGCGCGCGCCTGGAACCGGGGCCTAAGGTTCCGCGTTTGTAAGAGGTAGTCGCGGCGCAGTCGCCACACCTACACAAAGTGCCTTCAAGGGGAGTTTGAGCATGGGGTTCAAGAAGCTGTTCGCGAGCCTGGGTGCCGGCGGTGCTTCGGTGGACACGATCATCACCGAGCCGAACGTCGTGCCGGGCGGGATCGTCCAGGGCGAGGTGCGGATCCAGGGCGGTTCCGTGGAGCAGCAGATCGAGGGGCTGTCGGTCGGGCTTCAGGCGCGTGTGGAGGTGGAGGGCGGCGACCAGGAGTACAAGCAGGACATCGTCTTCACCAAGCAGCGTCTCGGCGGTGCCTTCCAGGTGCAGCCCGGTGCCGTGCACGTGGTGCCCTTCGGGCTGGAGATCCCCTGGGAGACGCCGATCACCCACTTCGGGGGTCAGCACCTGCGCGGGATGAACATCGGGGTCAGCACCGAGCTGGAGATCGCGCGTGCGGTGGACGCGGGCGACCTCGACCCGATCAACGTGCACCCGGTGCCGGCGCAGCAGGCGATCCTCGACGCGTTCCGCCAGCTCGGGTTCTCCTTCCGCAGCGCGGACATGGAGCGCGGGCACATCCGCGGGACGCGGCAGACGCTGCCCTTCTACCAGGAGATCGAGTTCCTGCCGCCGTCGCAGTACCGGGGGCTGAACCAGGTCGAGCTGACCTTCGTCTCGGACGGGCACGAGATGGACGTCGTCCTGGAGATGGACAAGAAGCCGGGGCTGTTCACCGAGGGCAGCGACACCTACCGCTGCTTCCAGGTGGGGCTGCAGTCGTACCAGGGGACGGACTGGGCGGCTTACCTGAACCAGTGGATCGCCTCGGTGGGCTCTCAGCGCAACTGGTTCTGAGCCGATGGGGGAGGGCCCGGACCGCCACCGCGGTCCGGGCCCTCCGTCGTCGTCGCCCCTCCTGACGGTGCGTCGGCCCCTAGGATCCCGGGTGATCAGTCTTCCCCGTCCGAGACAGGAGGTTCCGTGGTGGCCGAGCAGAAGAGGGCTCCCCTGCCGCACGCTTTCCACCCCGAGGTGCACGAGTTCACGGTGACGAGCACGGATCTGTCGCCCGGTGCCGATCTGGGTCCCGACCAGGTGCTCTCGGGCGGGAACCGCTCGCCGCAGCTGCGGTGGGAGGGGTTTCCGGAGGGGACGAAGAGTTTCGCCGTGACGTGCTTCGATCCGGATGCGCCGACCGGGAGCGGATTCTGGCACTGGGTGCTGTTCGACCTCCCGGTGTCCGTGACCGAGCTGCCGGGCGGGGCGGGCAGTGGGAAGTTCGAGGGGCTGCCCGCCGGGGCGGTGCACGTGCGCAACGACTACGGAACCAAGGAGTTCGGCGGGGCGGCTCCGCCGGCCGGGGAGCGGCACCGGTACGTGTTCACCGTCTACGCGGTGGATCAGGAGAAGCTCGGCCCCGGCGAGGACGTGTCCCCGGCCGCGGTGGGCTTCAACCTGCGGTTCCACTCGCTGGGGCGGGCCCAGCTGATCGGTGAGTACGAGGCGCCCGCCGGCTGATCTCTTCTTCTCGTGTTTGCCCGGTCCTGGTCTAAAGACGGCCTGGACCGGGCATTTTTATTGCGTTGTCCCGCGTGGCGCGCGCGGCCAGAGTGGTTGCGGGCCCTGCCGCCAGGGTGGTCGCGGGCCTGCACACGGGAGGTGGGCGAGATGCGGGACACGCTGGTGCTGAATGCGAGCTTCGAGCCGCTGTCGACGGTGACGTTGAACCGGGCCGTGGTCCTGGTGCTCCAGGACAAGGCCGTCGTCGAACAGTCGCACCCCGATCTCCGTGTGCGCGGCGCCACCATGGATCTTCCGATGCCCCGGGTGATCCGGCTCTGCAGGTACGTCCGGGTGCCCTTCCGAAGACATGCTCCCTGGTCACGGAGGGGGGTGTTGGTCCGGGACCAACACCGGTGCGCGTACTGCGGGAAGCGCGCGACGACCGTGGACCACGTACTTCCGCGGGCCCAGGGGGGCGGGGACACCTGGCTCAACACGGTGGCCTCGTGCGCCGAGGACAACCACCGCAAGGCGGCGAGGACTCCGGAGGAGGCGGGGATGCCGCTCCTCCGGAAGCCCTTCGTACCGTCTCCGGCGGACGCCATGCTGCTGGCCCTGGGGGTGAACGGGCGGGACGTACTGCCGGAGTGGCTCGAGCGTTCCGCATGATGTGCCGGTCCGCTGAGTGACGTAGTTCTTCTACGGCACTCAGCGGATCAGCAGTTGAACGATCGCGAGGATGCCGACGGTCACGATGACCGCTCGCAGGACGGTCGGCGAGAGGCGGCGGCCGACCTTGGCGCCGATCTGGCCGCCGATGGTGGAGCCGACGGCGATGAGCAGGACGGCCGTCCAGTCGAACTCCGCGACGAAGAGGAAGACGACGGCCGCGATTCCGTTCACCAGCGCGGCGATGACGTTCTTGACGGCGTTGATCCGCTGCATGTCCTCGTGGAGCAGCAGGCCCATCAGGCCGAGGTAGAGGACTCCTTGGGCGGCGCCGAAGTAGCCTCCGTACGCACTGGCGAGCAGCATTCCGCCGAGGAGCGCGGGGCCGCCGTCGGGGTGGCCCGGGTCGCCGCCGGTGGTCTCCTGGCGGCGGCGCAGGTAGGCGGCGAGGCGGGGCTGGAAGACGACGAGCACGAGGGCCAGTCCGATGAGGACGGGCACGATCGTGTCGAAGGAGTCCGACGGCAGGGTGAGGAGCAGGACGGCTCCCGCGAGACCGCCGACGAGGGACACCGCGCCGAGCCTCAGGATGCGGGAGCGCTGGCCCTGGAGTTCCTTGCGGTAGCCGATGGCCCCGCTGATGGAACCGGGCACCAGGCCGAGGGTGTTGGACACGTTGGCGGTGACCGGCGGGAGGCCGGTGGCAAGCAGCACCGGGAAGGTGATCAGGGTGCCCGAACCGACGATGGTGTTGATCGTGCCGGCACCGATGCCGGCGGCGAAGACCGCGAGTGATTCCCAGATGGACATGGGCGGGGTCGTCCCCTTTGCGTGAGTGAGTCGCCTCCCCGCCATGAAGGTCGAGGGGCCTCACTGATCATGCCCGAGGGTACGGCGGCCGGAGGGGGCCGGGGGCAGGATCCCCTGTCCCCCGGCCCCCTCCGGTCCCTCTAGTCGATGGGGGGCTGCTCGCGGCGCTGGGCGCCGATGCCGCCGCCCTCCGTGCCGGCGCCGTCCTTGCCGGTGCCCTGCGGATTGAAGCCCGAACCACCCGCCATCGGACCGAAGTTGCCCATGGCGCCGGAGAGGCCCTTGAGGGCGTCCCCGATCTCGCTGGGCACGATCCAGAGCTTGTTGGCGTCGCCCTCCGCGATCTTCGGGAGCATCTGGAGGTACTGGTAGGCGAGGAGCTTCTGGTCGGCGTCGCCTGCGTGGATGGACTCGAAGACCGTACGGATGGCCTGGGCCTCACCCTCGGCCTTCAGCGCGGCGGCCTTGGCCTCACCTTCGGCGCGCAGGATCGAGGACTGCTTCTCACCCTCGGCGCGCAGGATCTCCGACTGCCGGACACCCTCGGCCTGGAGGATCGCGGCGCGCTTGTCGCGGTCGGCGCGCATCTGCTTCTCCATCGAGTCCTGGATGGAGGTCGGCGGCTCGATCGCCTTCAGCTCCACGCGGTTGACGCGGATGCCCCACTTGCCGGTGGCCTCGTCGAGGACCCCGCGCAGGGCCGCGTTGATCTCCTCGCGGGAGGTGAGCGTCCGCTCCAGGTCCATGCCACCGATGATGTTGCGCAGGGTGGTGACGGTGAGCTGCTCGATCGCCTGGATGTAGCTGGCGACTTCGTACGTGGCGGCCCGTGCGTCGGTCACCTGGTAGTAGATGACGGTGTCGATGTTGACGACCAGGTTGTCCTGGGTGATCACCGGCTGCGGCGGGAAGGGGACGACCTGCTCGCGGAGGTCGATCCGGTTGCGGATCGAGTCGATGAACGGCACGACTATGTTGAGGCCCGCGTTCAGGGTGCGCGTATAGCGGCCGAACCGCTCGACGATGGCGGCGCTGGCCTGCGGGATCACCTGGATCGTCTTGACCAGTGCGATGAAGACCAGAACCACCAGAATGATCAGGACGATGATGATCGGTTGCATGCGGTTCTCCCCGTGCCCTTCCGGCTGTCTGTGCTGCCCCGTTGAACGGAGTCTCGCAGACCCGGGGCCCGCGAGCAGGCTGCTTGTCACATGACGACGGCGGTCGCCCCGTCGATCTCCACGACGTCGACCGACTGGCCCGGTTCGAAGCTGGTGTCCGCGTCGAGGGTGCGCGCCGACCAGATCTCACCGGCGAGCTTGATCCGGCCGCCCCGGCCGTCCACGCGTTCGAGGACGAGGGCGCTCCTGCCCTTCAACGCGTCGATCCCGCTGCGGTGTTGGGGCCGCTGGTCGCGGTGCCGGTTGGCGAGGGGCCGTACGACGGCGATGAGCGCGACCGACACGATCACGAAGACGAGGACCTGGGCCACCACTCCCCCGCCGAGGGCCGCCGTGACGGCGGCCGCGACCGCGCCGACGGCGAACATCCCGAACTCCGGCATCGCGGTCAGGACGAGGGGGATGCCCAGTCCGACCGCGCCGATGAGCCACCACACCCACGCGTCGATGTCCACATGGTCATGGTAGGCGGGGTGGGCGCGGCCGGAACAGGGGGCGTTGGCCTTCGCGTTGGCCTTCGCGTTGACGTTCGCGCCGGTCTTCGCCTGGGCGTTCGCCTGGGCGTTCGCCTGGGCGTTCGCGCCGGCGCGGGTACCCGCTAGCGCAGGGGCAGGCCCTGGGCGGTCCAGCGGTCGTTCCCGTTGCGCTCGACGATCAGCGGGAGGCCGAAGCAGAGCGAGAGGTTGCGGGAGGTCAGTTCGAGGTCGATCGGGCCCGCGGTGACGACCTTGCCCTGGCGGATCATCAGGACGTGGGTGAAGCCGGGGGCGATCTCCTCGACGTGGTGGGTGACCATCACCATGGAGGGCGCGAGCGGGTCGCTGGCGAGGCGGCCCAGGCGGCGTACGAGGTCCTCGCGGCCGCCGAGGTCCAGCCCGGCGGCCGGCTCGTCGAGGAGCAGCAGTTCGGGGTCGGTCATCAGGGCGCGGGCGATCAGGGTGCGCTTGCGCTCGCCCTCGGAGAGGGTGCCGAACTTCCGGTCGAGGTAGTCGGTCATGCCGAGCCGGTCGAGGAAGGCGCGGGCGCGCAGCTCGTCGACCTCCTCGTACTCCTCCTGCCAGGTCGCCGTCATGCCGTAGGCCGCGGTGAGGACGGTCTGCAGGACGGTCTGGCGCTTGGGGAGCTTGTCGGCCATCGCGATGCCGGCGACGCCGATGCGGGGGCGCAGTTCGAAGACGTCGCTGCCGGGCTTGCCGAGGGTGCTGCCGAGGATCGTGGCGCTGCCCTTGGTGGGGAAGAGGTAGCTGGAGGCGAGGTTCAGCAGCGTGGTCTTGCCGGCGCCGTTCGGGCCGAGGATCACCCAGCGCTCGCCCTCCTTGACCGACCAGGAGACCTGGTCCACCAGCGCCCGGCCCTCGCGGACCACGGATACGTCCACCAGCTCCAGAACATCGCTCATGAGCGTGTTGTCACCCCTTGCAGTCACGGTTCTGTGCCCGCCTGTAGGCGCGGCCCCAGGGGAAAACCTACGCCACTCGGGGAGGGGTCCGGGGCCGGGGCCCGGCGCGGGGCCGGATCCGTAGAGTGGGGGGATGCTTTTCGAACCACGTTCAGGGCGGCTGGCCGCCTGGGGGAACGCACTGCTGGCCGGTCTGGTCTCGCCCGACGAGGCCGTGTTGTCGATCGTGGGCGAGGACTCCGTGCACCGGGTGGCGGGGCTGCCGGGTGAGGCGGAGCCGGTGGGGCTCACGCTGGCGCTCGGCCGGCTGCGGGCGCTGGGCGCGAGCGGGCTGCGGATCGCGCTGCCGGCCCCGGGGCATCCGCTGGGGCTGAGCGGGCCGCCGGAGTTCAACGCGCGGGCGCTGGAGGCCGAGGAGGCCGTGGTGTGCGTGGGCGCCGCGCTGGGCCTGGTGCCGGAGGTGGCCGAGGCGGGCCCGGCGGGTGACGTGCACGTCTCCGTGGTGTGGCACTGCCTGCCGGTACGGGAGGCCCCGCCGGCGGACGTGCCCTCGCTGGGCGAGGCGGAGCGGGAGCTGGCGGAGGCGCTGCGCGAGGCGACGGTGGTGCTGACGCGGCTGGACGTGGCGGGGTCGGGGCCGGTCGCGGAGGCAGCGCTGTCGGCGTACCGGGCGCGGGCGGAGGCGGGGCCGTCGGACAAGGCCCTGGCGCCCGGGTATCCGGCACGGGCCGTGCGGGTGCTGTCGCTGGCGCAGCGGGTGGACCTGATGGTGTCGCTGGCGTACGAGAGCGGGCACGGGGGTGCGGTGTCCTCGTCGGAGATGGCGGCGCGGGCGGAGGCGTTGCGGCCGGTGGAGCGGGTGGCCCGGCGGGCGCTCGTCGCGGCGTACAACTCGGCCGTTGAGGAGCGGCTCCGCTAGTCGCCTGCCGCGGGCTCGGGGGACATGCGGTGCGGGGGTGCGGGCCGGGCCGAGCGGGCTGCGCCCCGGCTCCTGGGGCTCCGCCCCAGACCCCGCGCCTCAAACGCCGGCGGGGCTGGTTTTGCCCGGCGGCGCCGATTGGCCCGGGCGGGCTTCGACCCGGGTATCGGGGGCTCCGCCCCCGGGCCCCGCGCCTCAAACGCCGGCGGGGCTGGTTCGGGCCGGCGGCGCCTGGTTGTACCCGAAGCGCCTCGGCCCCGCTTCCCGGGGAGAGGGGGGAAGCGGGGCCGGTGTGGGTGCGCCGCGTCATGCGGGCCCGCGCCGGCGACGGACGGAGTCCGTCGCCGGGCCTCGAAGCCCGCGAAGCGGTGCGAGAGGCACCGTCAGGAATTGACGCCCGTGTTGCCCCAGGCGCCGTTCAGCAGGCCGATCGCGGTGACCGAGTTGCCCACGACGTTGACCGGGACGTGGACCGGGACCTGGAGCAGGTTCCCGGAGGCCACGCCGGGCGAGTTCAGGGCCTCGCCCTCCGCCGACGCACTGCCGTGCGCCGAGGAGACACCCGCGCCGGCGGCGAGGAGGCCACCCGCGATCATGGTGACTGCTGCGGCCTTCTTGAAGTTCTTCACGTTCTCGTCCTCCAGTACGTCTGCCGCGACCAGCCGTCGCGGCACGTCATGGAGAACGGTCGGCCCGTGATCGGGATGCGCCGTACGGGTCACATACACCCGACCGTATGAATCTCGGATTGGTCCGATTTACTCGGCCAGGCCGTGCCTGACGGCCCAGAGCGCGGCCTGGGTGCGGTCCGCGAGGTCCAGTTTCATCAGGATGTTCGAGACGTGCGTCTTGACCGTCTTCTCCGACAGGACCAGCGCACGGGCGATCTCCCGGTTGGAGCGGCCGTCCGCGATCAGGCCCAGGACCTCGCGTTCGCGGTCGGTGAGGGAACCCGGGCGGCCCGTGCCGCCCTGGTTCTGCTCCTCCTGGGAGAGGAGGGCCTCCGCCACCTCCGGCTGGAGGACCACGTGGCCCGCGTGGACTGAGCGGATCGCGTCGGCCAGCGCGTCGGGGTCGATGTCCTTGTAGACGTATCCGGCGGCTCCGGCGCGCAGTGCGGGGATCGCCGTCCGCTGTTCCGTGAAGCTGGTGACGATCAGTACGCGGGCGGGGTTGGCGAGTCCGCGCAGCCGGCGCAGGGCCTCGATGCCGTCCGTGCCCGGCATCTTCACGTCCATGAGGATGACGTGGGGCCGGAGCTCCTCGGCGCGGGCGATGCCCTCCTCGCCGTCGGAGGCCTCGCCGACCACCTCGATGTCCTCCTGTACCTCCAGGAAGGTGCGCAGGCCGCGGCGGACCACCTGGTGGTCGTCGACCAGCAGGATGCGGATGCGGCCGGAGTCGTCAGCCACCGGGGACCTCCATCTCGATCGTGGTGCCCGTGCCGGGCTCCGAGTGCACGGTGAGCCGGCCGCCGACGCCGCCGGCCCGGTCCCGCATGGAGACCAGGCCCAGGTGGCGGCCCGCGCGGCGGACGGTCCGCGGGTCGAAGCCCTTGCCGGAGTCCCGGACCGCGAGCACCGCTCCGCCGCCGTCGGTGCGGGCCAGGGTGACCTCGACGCGGTCGGCGCCCGAGTGGCGCAGGGCGTTGTGGAGGGCTTCCTGGGCCACGCGCAGGAGTGCTTCCTCCTGGGTCGCGGGCAGGGCCCGTACGCCGTCGCAGGTGAAGGTGACGTGCGCGGTGTGCGCCCGGTCGAGTACCTGGACGTGGGTGCGCAGGGTGGCGACGAGGCCGTCCTCGTCCAGGGCGGCCGGGCGCAGCTCGGTCACGGCGGCGCGCAGTTCGTCGGCGGCCTCGGCCGCGAGGGCGGACACCTGCTGTAGCTCGTCCTTGGCGCGGGCCGGGTCGCGGTCCACGAGGGCGGCGGCGGCCTGGGCGGTGAGGCGGAGCGAGAAGAGCTTCTGGCTGACGGCGTCGTGCAGCTCGTGGGCGAGGCGGGAGCGCTCCTCGGCGATGGTGAGTTCGCGGCTGCGCTCGTAGAGCCGGGCGTTGGTCAGGGCGATGGCCGCGTGCTGGGCGAGGAGGGCGAGGAGTTCCTCGTCCTCGTCGGTGAAGCCGTCCGGCCCCTTCTTGTTGGCGAGGAAGAGGGCGCCGAGGATCTCCTCGCCGTCGCGGACGGGCAGGCCGAGGAAGTCGGACATCTCGGGGTGCGCGGCCGGCCAGCCGCCGAAGCGCGGGTCCTGGCGTACGTCGGCCAGTCGCTCGGGGGCCTCCTTGTGGAGCATCGAGGCGAGGATGCCGTGCTGGCGGGGCAGGGGGCCGATGGCCCTCCACTGCTCCGGGCTGATGCCGTCCACCACGAACTGGGCGAAGCCTCCGTGGTCGTCCGGGACGCCCAGGGCCGCGTACTCGGCGTCCAGGAGCTCGCGGGCCGACACGACGATCGTGCGCAGGACGTCGCGGACCTCCAGGCGGCGGCTCATGGCGAGCAGCGCGGTGCTCACGGCGGCCAGGCCGGTGCGTTCCGGTCCTTTGCGTCCTTTGTGCATGGGCTCACCGTACCCACGACCGTGACCTGCGGGATCGGGCCTCGGGCGTAGGTCCAAGGGACCGGTACGGGTGGGGCCGGCGGCCGACGCGGCGGGGGGTGCGGGCTTCCTAGGTTGGGGGCATCTGCTGATCGGGGACGGAAGGGTGTGGGTGCGGTCATGTCGGTGGCGATCGTGACGGGGGCTTCGCGTGGATTGGGCCGGGCGCTGGCCGGGGAGCTGGCGGCGCGCGGCTGGGACCTGGTGCTGAGTGCGCGGGGCGCGGGGGCTCTGGAGGAGGCCGCGGCGGAGTCGGCGAAGGCGGGCGGAGGGGCGGCGCGCAGCGCCTCGATGAGGGGCGGCGGTCGGGCGACGGGTGGGCGGGTGGTGGCGGTGGCCGGGGACGTGTCCTCGGCGGCGCACCGGGCGGCGCTGGTCGCGGCGGCGCGGGAGCTGGGCGGGCTGGATCTGCTGGTGAACAACGCCGGGGTGCTGGGGGCGGAGCCGTTGGTGCCGCTGGCGGAGCATGCGCTGGACGGGCTGCGGGAGGCGTTCGAGGTGAACGTGGTGGGGCCGCTGGGGCTGCTCCAGGAGGGGCTGCCGCTGTTGCGGGCCTCGGCGGCCGGGGCGGTGCTGAACATCAGCTCGGACGCGGCGGTGGTTCCGTACGCGACGTGGGGGGCGTACGGGGCGACGAAGGCTGCGGGCGACCTGATGTCGGCCGTGCTGGCGGGAGAGGAGCCGGGGCTGCGGGTGTGGTGGGCGGATCCGGGTTCCATGCGGACGCGGATGATGGCGGCGGCCGAGCCCGGGGAGGACCTGACGGGGCTGCCCGCGCCGGAGGAGGTGGCGCCGGTGCTGCTGGCGCTGCTGGACCGGTGGCTGCCGAGCGGGCGCTACACGGCCGATCGTCTCGCGGCGGGCGGGGTGGCCGCGGGGGAAGGGGGTGGTGGCGCCGACGGAGCGCCCGGCGGGGTGCCGGACGGTGTGGCCGGTGTCGGTGCGACCGGAGCGGAGGGATCGCTGTGAGGACGGGGGCCGGGCCCGGGGAGGGACTGTATATAACGGACATTCCGCCGGAGCTGTCGGCGCGGGTGCCCGTAGAGCAGCGGGGGCCGGGGCTGGGGCGGGATTCCGTGCGGCTGCTGGTCTCGCGGGGCAGTACGGAGGTGTCGCTGCACGCCTTCCGGGAGCTGCCGGGGCTGCTGCGGGCGGGGGACGTGCTGGTGGTGAACACGTCGGCCACGCTGGCGGCCGCCGTGGACGGCCGGCTGGGCCGCGAGGAGGTGGTCGTGCACTTCTCGACCCGTGGGGACAGGGAGTACCCCCGGACGGAGTCCGGGGGAGGGCGCTGGGCGGTGGAGCTGCGGGAGCCGGCCGGCCGGGGTACGACCCGCAGGCGGGCCGGCGGGCCCGCGGGCGGTCTGGTGGAGCTGCCGGGCGGGCATCGGCTCGTACTGGAGGAGCCTCTCGACGCCGGGGCGGACCGGCTGTGGTGGGCGCGGCCGTCCACGGAGGTGCCGGCGCTGCTGCGGGCGTACGGGCGGCCGATCCGGTACGCGTACACGGAGCGGGACCAGCCGCTGTCGGTGTACCAGACGGTCTTCGCGGTGCCGGCCGCCGACGGTTCGGGCTCGGCGGAGATGCCGAGCGCGGGTCGGCCCTTCACGGCGGAGCTGGTGGCGCGGCTGGTGAGCCGGGGGGTGCAGTTCGCGCCGCTGACGCTGCACACGGGGGTGGCCTCGCAGGAGGCGCACGAGCCGCCCTACCCGGAGCGGTACGAGGTGCCGGCGACGACGGCCTGGCTGGTGAACGCCGCCAGGGCCGCGGGCGGCAGGGTGATCGCGGTGGGGACCACCGCCGTGCGGGCCCTGGAGTCGGCCGCGGATCGGGACGGGGTGGTGCGCGCGGCCTCCGGGTGGACCGGGCTGGTGGTGACGCCGCAGCGCGGGGTGCGGGTGGTGGACGGGCTGCTGACCGGGCTGCACGAGCCGGAGGCGTCCCATCTGCTGATGCTGGAGGCGGTCGCGGGGCGGGACGCCGTACGGCGCGGGTATGCCGAGGCGAGGGCCCGGCTCTGCCTTTGGCACGAATTCGGGGACGTCCATCTGCTACTCAAGGATGAGATCCGTAACTGATTGCATTGCTGTAGCAACGCTTGGTGAATTCGTTACGTGCCCGATGTGAGCCCGCGCATAGGACCCAGATCACTTACGAAGTCGCCTAGTGGACGGATAAAGGTCCTGTCAGCACGGGTGCGCCTAGCGCCGAGGTCGAAATTCGGGCCTCGGCGCCCGCCCCTGATCCACTAAGCGGGATCGTACGTCACACCTTTGCCACAGCTTTTTGCCACCGCTAAGAATTGCCCTCGTCGCACAGCGCCGCGGATCCCGGATCCACTCGGCGCTTTCCTGCGGCCCCCGCGATTCGAAGAGGTTGCCCGATCATGTCTGCTTCCAGCACCCCCGGTCACAGTCGTCTGACGAAGGCACACAAGCTGTCCATTGCCGGTGTCGCCACGTTCAGCGTCGCCGCGCTCGCCTTCTCCCTGGTCCCGGCCGACGCCGCCGAGGTCACCGAGGTGACCGCCGCCGCCCCCGTCGCCTGGACCAAGGTCGTCGACGGTGCGCAGACCAAGGCAATGCACGGCCACCTCTCCGCGCAGCAGGTCATCGCCGACGCGAACGCGAAGGCCGCGGCCAAGGTCAAGGCCGACGCCAAGGCCAAGGCGGACGCCGACGCCAAGGCCAAGGCCGAGGCGGCTGCGAAGAAGGACCGCGAGCAGAAGGCCGCCGCGAGCCGCTCCGCCGCCCGCACCCCCGTCTTCGCGAACAACCTGGACGGCTGGATCAAGGAAGCGCTCTTCATCATGAAGCGCGAGGGCATCCCGGGCACGTACGCCGGTATCCACCGCAACATCATGCGCGAGTCCAGCGGCAACCCGATGGCCATCAACAACTGGGACATCAACGCCAAGAACGGCATCCCCAGCAAGGGTCTGCTCCAGGTCATCCAGCCGACCTTCAACACGTACCACGTCAAGGGCACGAAGTTCGACCTGTACGACCCCGTCGCCAACATCGTCGCCGCCTGCAACTACGCGGCCGACCGCTACGGCTCGATGGACAACGTCAACAGCGCCTACTAGGCCCCGCTGACACGGCAGCCCCCATACGCCTCAGGGGCGGCACCCGGATTCCGGATGCCGCCCCTGAGGCGTTTCGTGCGTGGGAGCACGCGGGCCGGGTTACTTGCCGGCGCGCATGACCTCGGGCTCGTGGCGGCGCAGCAGGCGCTGGACCGCGAAGCCGCAGGCGACCCCGATGAGGATCAGGATGGTCATGTTCAGGCTCCACTGGCCGACCGTGGCCTCCCAGAGCGGGTCGGTGTTGGTCGGGTTCTGCTGGTCCCACGGCGGCATGAGCTTGCCGAGGTTCAGCGTGGTGCCGGCGGCGGCGATGGCCCAGCGGGAGGGCATCAGCCAGGCGAACTGCTCCAGGCCCGGGGAGTCGTACACCTGGAAGAGGATGCCGGTGAACACGACCTGGACGATCGCGAACATGACCAGCAGCGGCATGGTCTTCTCGGCGGTCTTCACCAGCGAGGAGATCACCAGGCCGAACATCATCGAGGTGAAGCCGAGCGCGATGACCGACAGGCAGATCTCGACGGCCGGCGGCATGATCAGGCCCTCGGCGGGCAGGTCGCGCGGGAAGAAGCCGATCGCGCAGATGATCACGCCCTGGATGGCCGTGATGACGCCGAGGACGATCACCTTCGACATGAGGTACGCGGACCGGTAGAGGCCCGTCGCGCGCTCACGCTCGTAGATCACTCGTTCCTTGATCAGCTCACGGACCGAGTTGGCGGCGCCCGAGAAGCACATGCCGACGCAGAGGATCAGCATGATCGTGCCGGCGTCGCCGTTGAAGCGGGACGGCGCCACGGGGGGCGCGAGACCGAACTTCGCGGGGATCACCGTGGAGACCACACCCAGGACCGCGGGCAGGAGCACCATCAGGGCCATGAACCCGAGGTCCGAGGCGATCACGGAGACGTAGCGGCGGATCAGCGTGAACAACTGCGAGCCCCAGCCCTGCGGGGTGCTCGGGCGCATCTGCTGGGCCGGCGGCATGGCGACCGACTGCGGGGCGACCGCGTCGAGGTCGGCGGCGTAGAGCTGGTAGTGCTGCGAGCCCTTCCAGCGGCCGGCCCAGTCGTAGTCGCGGTAGTTCTCGAACGCCGAGAAGACGTCCGCCCACGTGCTGTAGCCGAAGAAGTTCAGCGCGTCGTCCGGCGGGCCGAAGTAGGCGACCGAACCACCCGGGGCCATGACCAGCAGCTTGTCGCAGATGGAGAGCTCGGCGACGGAGTGGGTGACGACGAGGACCGTGCGGCCGTCGTCGGCGAGGCCGCGCAGCAGCTGCATGACGTCGCGGTCCATGCCCGGGTCGAGGCCGGAAGTCGGCTCGTCCAGGAAGATCAGCGACGGCTTGGTGAGCAGCTCCAGGGCCACGGACACGCGCTTGCGCTGACCACCGGAGAGCGCGGTGATCTTCTTGTCCTTGTGGATGTCGAGCTTGAGCTCGCGCAGCACCTCGTCGATGCGGGCGGCGCGCTCGGACTCGGCGGTGTCACCGGGGAAGCGCAGCTTGGCCGCGTACTTGAGGGCCGTGCTGACCTTCAGCTCCTTGTGCAGGATGTCGTCCTGCGGGACCAGGCCGATGCGCTGGCGGAGCTCCGCGAACTGCTTGTACAGGTTGCGGTTGTCGTAGAGGACGTCACCCTGGTTGGCGGGCCGGTAGCCGGTCAGCGCCTTGAGCAGCGTCGACTTGCCGGAGCCGGAGGGGCCGATGACGCCGATCAGCGACTTCTCCGGGACGCCGAAGGTGACGTCCTTGAGGATCTGCTTGCCGCCGTCGACGGTGACCGTGAGGTGGCGGGCCGAGAAGGAGACCGCGCCGGTGTCGACGAACTCCTCGAGGCGGTCGCCGACGATGCGGAACGTCGAGTGGCCGACGCCGACGATGTCGTTCGGGCCGATCTGCGCGGAGCCGGACTTGGGCAGCGGCTGACCGTTGACGTAGGTGCCGTTGTGGCTGCCGAGGTCGTGGATCTCGAAGCGGCCGCCGGTCGAACGGAACTCGGCGTGGAGGCGGGAGACCTGGAGGTCGGAGACCACCAGCTCGTTCTCCAGCGCACGGCCGATCCGCATGACGTGGCCCAGCGAGAACTGGTGGAACGTCGTCGGGCTGCGGTCGCTGTAGCCGGGCGCGGCGCCCTGCGCCGGGCCGGGCGCGGCGGCGGCTCCCTGCTGGTGCGGGAAGTGCGGCTGCGCCTGCTGCTGCGGCTGGGCGTACTGCTGCTGGGCGTGCTGCTGCTGTTCCCAGGCCTGCTGCGCGGCCTGCTGCTGGGCCTGGTAGGCCGGGGCCGCCTGCTGCGCGTAGGCCTGCTGGTGCTGCTGCGCGTGCTGCTGGGGCACGGCCTGCTGCGGCGCGGCGGCAGCGCTCAGATTCAGCCGCGGGCCGTCGGTGGCGTTGCCCAGGTGGACCGGCGTGCCCGGCACGAGTTCGGTCTGCTGGACCCTCGCACCGTGCACGTAGGTGCCATTGGTGCTGCCGTGGTCCTCGATGCCCCAACCCCGGCCGTTCCAGGCGATGGTGGCGTGCCGCCACGACACCCGGGCGTCGTCGATCACCACGTCTCCCTGGGGGTCGCGCCCCAGCGAGTACGACCTGGACGGATCGAGCGTCCAGGTCCTTCCATTCAATTCCAGTACGAGTTCCGGCACTCCAGCCCCACTTAAGTCCCCCGAGAATCCCCCTGACATCAGGGAGTCTAGGGATGGCGAACATCCGGGGGAACTATTTCAGGCCCGGGGCCACATGTGGAATCGGGGCCACGATACGGCCTCCACGCCTGCCCGTTGACGGGGGTGAAAGTCGCCCGGAGAGTGAGGAAGGGGACTTCTCGCCCGCTCGGCCCGGCTCGGGGGAACCGCGTATGCCCGGTGTGCGTCCCGTTCGTTGGGGGAAGTGCCGACGTCCTGCTCGGTACGCCGAACGGGTCCTGGCTGGGCGTGCCGCTGCGGGGGCCTGGTCATCGGGTGACCTGGCGGCCCGGCCGTCCCCGGGGCCCTCCCCCACCTCCGGGTGGGTGAAGACCACCGACCCGGTCCGGCGCGGCCGACGCCCTCCGTGCGGCGAGCCGACTCGCTGCCACCCCCGCGCCGGCGGGGTCGGGTGTGCGGTGGGGCGCTCCCGCAGGGCGTCGAACGCACCCCGTTTCCCCTCCTCACCCGCTCGAACCGTTCGACGCCCGAGGAGGTGCCCCGGCGCGCGCGCCCGGCCCCGACGGCCCTTCGCGTGCGGGCCGCCCCGGGGTGCCGCTGCGCGGAGCACTCCCCTACCCGCCCTTCATCCGTTCCCCGGGGCTCCGCCCCGGACCCCGGTCCTCAAACGCCGGACGGGCTGAAAGACCCGAGGGCTCCGCCCCCGGACCCCCGCGCCTCAAACGCCGGCGAGGCTGGAGGGGGACCCGGGCCTCAACCGCCGGCGAGGCGGGAGGGCCTGGGGCCGGAGGTGGGGGCGGGTGGGGCTCGGGTGTCGTGGGTCACTCGTCGGCGGGGCTGGGCAGGGGTGGAGAGCCCGGGCGGGCCCCGGCGGGGCCGGATCGGGGGTGGCCCGGTGGGGCTGGGGGTGCGGAGTTGGAGGCGCAGGGAAAGCGTGTCGCCCGTAGGGTGGGACGGGGGTCCTGGAGTGGGGGGCGGGAAGATACGGTGAGGGCACCATGAGCGCATCGCAGACCTCCGACGTCCCCACCCTCCTCGTCAAGATCTTCGGCAAGGACCGTCCCGGGATCACCGCCGGGCTGTTCGACACCCTCGCCGCCTACTCGGTCGACGTCGTCGACATCGAGCAGGTCGTCACCCGTGGCCGCATCGTCCTGTGCGCCCTCGTCACCCGGCCCGCCGGCGGAGCCGAGGGCGAGCTGCGGGCCACCGTCCACAGCTGGGCCGAGTCGCTGCGGATGCAGGCCGAGATCCTCTCCGGAACCGGTGACAACCGGCCGCGCGGCAGCGGCCGTTCCCACGTCACCGTGCTCGGGCATCCGCTGACCGCCGAGTCCACCGCCGCCATCGCCGCCCGGATCACCGCGACCGGCGGCAACATCGACCGTATCTTCCGGCTCGCCAAGTACCCCGTGACGGCGGTGGAATTCGCCGTCTCCGGCACCGAGACCGAACCGCTGCGCACCTCGCTGGCCACGGCCGCCTCGCAGATCGGCGTCGACGTGGCCGTGGTGTCGGCCGGGCTGCACCGCCGGGCCCAGCGCCTGGTCGTCATGGACGTGGACTCGACGCTGATCCAGGACGAGGTGATCGAGCTCTTCGCCGCGCACGCCGGCTGCGAGGCCGAGGTCGCCGAGGTGACCGAGCGGGCCATGCGCGGTGAGCTGGACTTCGAGCAGTCCCTGCACGCCCGGGTGGCGCTGCTCGCGGGGCTGGACGCCTCCGTCGTGGACAAGGTCCGCGCCGAGGTGCAGCTGACGCCGGGGGCACGGACCCTGATCCGTACGCTCAAGCGGCTCGGCTACCAGGTCGGCGTGGTCTCCGGCGGATTCACGCAGGTGACGGACGATCTGCGGGAACGGCTGGGGCTGGACTTCGCCTCGGCCAACACCCTGGAGATCGTGGACGGCAAGCTCACCGGCAAGGTCACCGGCGAGATCGTGGACCGGGCGGGCAAGGCCCGGCTGCTGCGCCGGTTCGCGGCCGAGGCCGGGGTGCCGCTGGCCCAGACGGTGGCGATCGGTGACGGTGCGAACGACCTGGACATGCTGAACGCGGCCGGTCTGGGCGTGGCCTTCAACGCGAAGCCGGTGGTCCGCGAGGCCGCGCACACGGCGGTGAACGTGCCGTTCCTGGACGCGGTGCTGTACCTGCTCGGGATCACCCGCGAGGAGGTCGAGGCCGCCGACCTGGCGTGACTCGTACGGCACGCGAACGGGCCCCGGCAGCAGTGCGCAGCCGGGGCCCGTTCGCGTGCGGCGGACTTCGTACGGAGTCCGCGAGGGGTTCAGTGACCCTTCGGGGTCCAGTAGTCGAGCAGCGTGCCCACCCCGTGCTCCAGGGACTTCCACGAGCCGGTGAAGGAGACGACGGCGAGCGCCGCCGTGGGGAATCCCGTACGGGTCATCCGTGCGAGCGTGTCGTCCTTCGCCCTCCCGGAGAGGGCGTCGGCGAGGGCGTGCATGCCGGGGTTGTGCCCGATGACCAGGAGGTCCGCCACCTCGTCGGAGGTCTCGTTGAGCAGGGCGATGATCTCGCCGAGCGAGGCGTCGTAGAGCCGTTCCTCGTAGTGGGTCTTCGGCCGGTGCGGCATCTCCTGGACGGCGAGCTTCCACGTCTCGCGCGTACGGGCGGCGGTGGAGCAGAGGGCCAGGTCGAAGGCGATGCCGGTTTCGGCGAGCTTCAGACCGGCGGCCGGTGCGTCCTTGCGGCCGCGGTCCGCCAGCGGGCGTTCGTGGTCGGACACATCGGGCCAGTCGGCCTTGGCGTGCCGGAGGAGGGCGATCCTGCGGGGTGTGTCGGCGCTCATGACTCCCAGCTTCGCATGAAACGGGGGGTGCGGCGCAGGGTGTTGAAGGGGTCAGGCGACGGCGCGCAGGAGCTGTTGCGCGACCTGGACAAGCGCCGGGCCCTCGCCGGTGGCGGCCTCGGCCTGGCCGGATCCGGCGAGGAGGAGCAGGAGGAGGCCGAAGGCGAGGGCGGGCAGGGCCAGTGCCCACCAGTGCAGCCGGGCGTCCGCGCCGAACCGGGAGGTGGGGGCGGACGGGCGGGTGCGGGTGTGCGTGGGGGCCGACATGGCCGCCTCCGTGGGTGTGCGGGCGGGGTGTGCGGACGGGACTGGCTCTCTGTCCTCGAATCTATGGATTCGAGGGAGCCGTTCACATCGGGGGCACACCCCACTTCACCCTGACCCTGACCCCCTAGGGGTGGTGGGGTTACCCCTACCTCAGGGGGAGGCGAGCGTCGCGACGATCGCGATGACGACGGTCACGACGAGCATCGCGCCGAGCACGAGGCCGAGCTTCTTGTGGCCGTTCTGCGGGTTTGGTTCAAGTACGGGCGACATGCCGGTCAGTCTGCCATGCCGCATTCGTCCTCGATCGTGCGGTCCCGGCCGGCCAGGACGCCCAGCACGATCTGCGGTACGAGGATCCCCGCCATCAGGGCCAGCGGCAGGTCCCAGCCGCCGCTGTGCTGGTAGAGGGCGCCGATCAGGAGGGGGCCGGGGATGGACATGAGGTAGCCGGCGCTCTGGGCGAACGCGGAGAGCTTGACGACCCCGGCCGGGGACTTGGCACGCAGCCCTATGAGGGTGATGACGAGGGGGAAGGCGCAGTTGGACACGCCGATGAGCAGCGCCCAGGCCCAGGCTCCGGCGACGGGGGCGAGGTACAGCCCGAGGTAGCCGGTGAGTCCGAAGAGGCCGAGGGTGACGGCGATGGCGCCCTGGTTCTTCATCCGGCCGGCGAGGCCGGGGATGACGAAGGAGAGGGGGACGCCCACGGCCATGGTGACGGCGAGGAGCACGCCGGCGGTGGAGGCGGAGACTCCGGCGTCGCGGAAGATCTGCGGCAGCCAGCCCATGGTGATGTACGCGCCGGTGGCCTGGAGGCCGAAGTAGGAGGCCAGGGCCCAGGCGGTGCGGCTGCGGACGACGCGGGGGCCGGTGTCGGCCGCGCGCAGGGTTCCGGCGGAGGCCGCGGCCGCGCGCTCCTCCCGGCGGGCGGTGCGGGCGATGGGCAGCCACGGGAGTACGGCGATCACGGCGAGCACGGCCCAGACGAGCAGGCCGGTGCGCCAGCTGCCGCCGAGGGCGTCGGTGAGCGGGACGGTCGCGGCGGCCGCGAGGGAGGTGCCGGAGGCCAGCGCCATGGAGTACAGGCCGGTCATGGTGCCGACCTTCTCCGGGAACCAGCGCTTCACGATGACCGGGACCAGGACGTTGGTCACGGCTATGCCGGCCAGGGCCAGGGCGCTGGCGGCGAGGAAGCCGGCGGCGTTGCTCGCGAAGGAGCGGATCACCAGGCCTGCGGCGACGGCGGCCATGGCCGCGCACACGACGGCGGCCGGGCCGAAGCGGCGGGAGAGCCGGGGCGCGGTGACGCCGAAGACGGCGAAGCAGAGGGCGGGGACGGAGGTGATCAGTCCGGCGACGGTGCCGCTCATGCCGAGGCCCTCGCGGGTCTCCTCGAAGAGGGCGCCGAGGCTGGTGATGGCGGGCCTCAGGTTGAGGGCGGCCAGCACGATGCCGACGATGAGCAGCGGGCCCAGCCAGGCCGGCTGCGCCGGTGCCTGCCGGGTGGGGGCGGCGGCGTGCCGGGACTGGATTTCTTCGTCGAGCATTCCGCCATCATAGAATCATGGGATGATTGGTTGTCCAGTCACTTCTGTGTAAACAACACGTGTTTTCCGAGAGGACCCCATGCCGCTGACGTCGCCCCGGCGCTCCGCTCTCGTCGACCAGGTGATCGCCCAGCTGCGGAACCAGATCACCTCCGGCGAGTGGCCGGTCGGCTCCCGCATCCCCACCGAGCCGGAGCTGGTGGAGCTGCTCGGCGTCGCGCGCAACACCGTGCGCGAAGCGGTGCGGGCACTGGCGCACAACGGGCTGCTCGACATCCGGCAGGGTTCGGGCACGTACGTGATCGCCACGAGCGAGCTGGCCGGTGTGATGCACCGCCGCTTCGCCGGGGCCAATCCGCGGCACATCGCGGAGCTCCGCTCGACGCTGGAGTCCTCGGCGGCCCGGCTGGCGGCGGAGCGGCGCAGCGAGCGTGACCTCGTACAGCTGGACGCGCTGCTGGCGCGGCGCGAGGAGGCGTGGGCGGGCGGGGACGCGGAGGTGTTCGTCGCGGCGGACGTGAGTCTGCACATGGCGGTGGTGACGGCCTCGCACAACGACGTGCTGATCGAGCTGTACGCGGACCTCGGCGATCTGGTGGCCGACTGGCTGCGCTCGGACGTGGGGACGGAGCTGCGCCCGGAGGCGCATGTGGACCACGCCCGGCTGATCGAGGCGATCCGGCGGGGCGACGGGGACGCGGCGGCCTCGGAGGCCGCGGGCTATCCGTTCGTCTGCCTCGGCCGGGAGTCGTAGGGCCTCTCCGGCGGACGGGCGCCGGAGAGGGCCGTCGGTGTCCGGAGCGTGTCGGCAACGGAGCCGCCGGGGCGTTTCGGCGACACGGCAGGGCACCGTCGGACGGCCCCGGGGGCGTCACGGCCGCTGGTGGCTGACCCAGGCCGAGCGGACTTCCTTCCAGCAGCGGCTGGTGAGCTCGACGCGGCCGGCGGGGCCGACGGACACGGGGGCGCTGTCGCCGTCCAGGTCCCACCAGCGGTCGCATTCGACGTGCAGCCGCACCAGGTCGGTCTGCGGGTAGCCGTTGTGGCAGCGCGCCGTCACCTGTGAGCCCGAGATCTCGGTGTCGCAGTCGGCGCCGAAGAGTTCCGCGGCGGGGGGTCGAGCGGGCTGTACGGGGGGCTCGACGGCGATGTCCGAGAGGTCCACGACGGTCTGCGCCTCGGGACCGGCCGCGGGGTCGCCCCCGCCGGGCCGTGCGGAGGCTCCGGGGATCAGGAGCCCGGTCAGGACCACGGCTGCGACCAGCAGCGACACCGCTCCGCTCGGCCTCGCGCGCACTCCCGCACCTCCTCCCCGCAAGGTCCGGGAAGATCCCGGCCTGGTCAGTTTGCAGGCATATGTCCCGGTTTTCGACTCGGGAAGATCCGATCAGCCCGTGAACATCCGATCGAACCCGTACGGAAAACGGCGGCGGGGGGGGGGGGGCCCCCCCCCCCCCCGGGCGCCCCGCCCCCCCCCGGGGGGGGGGGCCCCGGCCCCCCCCCCCCCCCCCCCCCCCCCCCCCCCCCCCCCCCCCGGGGCGGGGCGGGGGGGGGGCGGG
>NZ_JBIWFI010000066.1:0-18564 GCF_044762985.1 Streptomyces sp. NPDC096339
GGGACCCGGCCCGGCCGAAGGGAGCCGGACTGCGCTGGGCCCCGTAAGGTACCGGCCCCGTCGAAGAGAGCCCGTACCGCTGAGCCCCGCAGGGACCCGGCCCGGCCGAAGGGAGCCGGACTGCGCTGGGCCCCGTAAGGTACCGGCCCCGTCGAAGCGAGCCCGTACCGCTGAGCCCCGCAGGGAACCGGCCCGGCCGAAGGGAGCCGGACTGCGCTGGGCCCCGCAAGGTACCGGCCCCGTCGAAGCGAGCCCCGTACCGCCGAGCCCCGCAGGGACCCGGCCCAGCCGAAGGGAGCCGGACTGCGCTGGGCCCCGCAAGGTACCGGCCCCGCCGAAGCGAGCCCCGTACCGCCAAGCCCCGCAGGGAAGGGGCCCCGATGACGCCGCCCTGCCGCAGTGGGCCCCGTAAGGCCGAGCCCCGGGGGGTTCGACTTGCCGGGTTCGGCCGGGGCAACGACCCCGTGGGTGCGGCCCTGCCGCGGTGGGCCCGTGACGCCGAGCCCCGCAGGGGCCCGGTCGGGAGGCGGGAACGGCCCGGTGGGTGCGGCCCCGCCGCAGTGGGCCCCCGTACCGCCGAGCCCCGCAGGGACTAAGGTGGCGGGGTGAAGATCGCCCTCATGGACTCCGGAATCGGCCTCCTCGCGGCGGCCGCGGCGGTGCGTCGGCTGCGGCCCGACGCGGATCTCGTCCTGTCCTCCGACCCCGACGGGATGCCCTGGGGGCCCCGCACCCCGGCCGACCTCACCGAGCGGGCGCTCGCCGTCGCCCGGGCCGCCGCCGCGCACCGCCCGGACGCGCTGATCGTGGCCTGCAACACCGCCACCGTGCACGCCCTCGACGCCGTTCGGGAGGAGCTCGAGCCCGGCATCCCCGTCATCGGGACCGTGCCGGCGATCAAGCCCGCCGCGGCGGCCGGCGGACGCGTGGCGATCTGGGCGACGCCCGCCACCACCGGCAGCCCCTACCAGCGTGGACTGATCCGTGACTTCGCCACCGGGGCCCGGGTCACCGAGGTGCCCTGCCCCGGTCTCGCCGACGCCGTCGAGGCGGCGGACGACGACGCCGTGGCGGCAGCCGTCGCCGCGGCCACCGCGCTGACCCCGCCCGACGTCACCGACGTGGTGCTCGGCTGCACGCACTACGAGCTGGTCGAGGCGCCGATCCGGGCCGCGCTCGACGAGCGGACCCGGGGAGCCGGGTACGTCTTCCACGGTTCCGCCGAGCCCGTCGCCGTGCAGGCGCTGCGCCGACTCGGGGTCGGGCCTGAGCCCGAGCTGTCCCGCACGGGCGGGCTGACCGTCCTGCGCAGCGGGCGCGAGGGGGCACTCCCCGCCGCCGCACTCGCGTACGCCGAAGGGCAACTGCTCGTCGGCCACGGCGCCCCCGTCGCCTGACCCCTCCGTCGGCGAGACGAAACGTCTTGCGTCTCGCCGCACGGTGGTTTACTTTTGGCCGCATAACGAGACGGTACGGTCCGTCTCGCCATCTGCGGAAAGAGATCGCCCTTGCGTGCTCCACTCGCCTCCACCCAGATCGTCCTGTCCGAGGTCACCAAGAGCTACGACACCCGCGTCGTCCTGGACCGCGTCAGCGTCACGGTCCGGCCCGGCGAGCGGGTCGGTGTCGTCGGCGACAACGGCTCCGGCAAATCCACCCTGCTCCGGCTCCTCGCCGGACAGGAGCGGCCCGACCACGGGGAGGTCACCGTCACCGTGCCCGGCGGCCTCGGCCACCTCTCCCAGACCCTCGACCTCCCGCCGTCCGCCCGCGTCGGCGACGCCGTCGACCTCGCGCTCGCCGACCTGCGCGCGCTGGAGCGGCGGATCCGGGCCGCGGAGTCCGTCCTGCACCGGGCCGGCCCCGAGGAGCTCGCCTCGTACGCGGCGCTCCTCGACGCCCATGAGGCGCGCGGCGGCCGCGATGCCGAGCGGCGCGTCGCGACCACCCTGCGCCACCTCGGCGAACGCGCCGGGCTGGACCCGGACCGCCGGCTGGGCACCCTGTCGGGCGGTCAACGCTCCCGCCTCGCGCTCGCCGCCGCCCTCGCCTCCGAGCCGGAACTCCTGCTGCTCGACGAGCCGACCAACGACCTCGACGACGAGGCGGTCGGCTGGCTGGAGGAACGTCTGCGCGGCCACCGCGGCACCGTCATCGCCGTGACGCACGACCGGGTCTTCCTCGACCGTGTCACGACCACGATCATGGAGGTGGACCAGGACCGTCGGGCGGTCGGCCGCTACGGCAACGGCTACGAAGGGTTCTTGACCGCCCGCGCCGCCGAACGTGCCCGCCGGCAGCGGGAGCACGAGGAGTGGCGCGAGGAGGTCCGGAGCGCCGAGAGGCTCGCCGACACCAACATCGGCCGTTTCGCCGCGATCCCGCGCAAGCTGCCCCGAGGCTTCAGCGGAGCTGGCGCGTTCCGCGCCCGATCGCGGGGCCACGGCGCCGCGAGCCGCATCCGGGCCGCCCGCGAACGCCTGCACAGGCTGACCGAGAACCCCGTTCCGCCGCCCCCGCGGCCGCTCGGTTTCACCGGCCGGTTCACCGAGGGCTCGGCCGGGGCGGTGGAGCTGGCCGGCGCGGCCGTGCCGGGGCGACTCGGGCCGGTGTCACTGGAGCTGGCCCCGGGGGAGCGGCTCCTGGTCACCGGGCCCAACGGGGTGGGCAAATCGACCCTGTTGCACCTGCTGTCGGGTGAACTGGCGCCCGCGCAGGGCCTCGTGAGGACGCCCCGGCGGGTGGGGCTGCTCCGGCAGGACGACCCCTGGGCGCGCGAACTCCGCTCGGTGGTCGAGTTGTTCGGCCAGGACCAGGCCGACCGGGCCGTCGCACACGGGCTGCTCGCCCCCGGGGACCTCGGTCGTCCGCTGCGCGTCCTTTCGGCCGGACAGCGCCGGAAGGTCGAGCTGGCCCGGTTGGTGGGGCGGCCCTTGGACCTGCTGCTGCTCGACGAGCCTACGAACCACCTGGCCCCGGCCGTGGTGGAGGAACTGGAGGCGGCCCTGGCCCACTTCACCGGGACCCTGGTCGTGGTCACGCACGACCGGCGGCTGCGTGCGGCCTTCCCCGGTCGGCGCCTGGAACTTCAGCGCGAAGCGGCCGCATCGGCCGCAGCGGTCGAACCGGCCACCGCGAGCCGTTGAGCCAGCCCGCGCAGGTCCGCCGCGTCCAGGACCCGGCCCCCGAACCCCGGCAGCGGCACGTGGAGGGGGGCGGTCCACTGCTCCGGGACCGCCGCCCGGCCGTACACGGCCCCGGCCAGCGCCCCCGTCACGGCCGCCACCGTGTCGGTGTCCCCGCCCAGGTCCACGGCGGCCCGTACGGCCTGCGCGAACCCGGTGGTGGTCCGCAGCGCCCACACCGCCGAGCCCAGGCAGGGCCACACCGCCCCGTTGAACTCGGTGGCCAGATCGGGGTGCCAGTCGGGGTCCAGCACGCGCCCGTACCGGTCGCGGTGGGCCGGGTGGACGGCGGCGAGGGTCTCGGGGAGCGAGGCCAGGGGATCGGCGCCGTCCATGGCCACGCGTACGAGATCGTGCAGTACGGCCGTCCCCTCCCAGGCGGCCCGGTCGCCGTGCGTCAGTGCCGCGATGCGCCGCGCGGCGTCCATCGTCCCCTCGCGCCCGGCGCCCGCGAAGTACACGGCCGAGGTGGCGGCCCGCATCAGCGAACCGTTGCCCGCGGCGCGGGTGTTGATCTGGAAGTGCAGGGCCGCCGCGAAGTTCCACGGCTCGCCGTTGGTCAGCACGTCCTCGGTCTGGAGCCCGATGTCCTTGGGCTCGCCCGCCGCCCAGCGCTGGAAGCGGGCGAAGACGTCCGGGAGGTCCAGGCCGCCCCGCTCCAGCAGGGACTCGGCCACCAGGACCGCCATCTGCGTGTCGTCCGTCGCCTCCCCGGGATCCCAGCCGCCGCCCCCGAGCATCTCCTCGCCGCGCGCGCTCAGCGCCCCCGCCGGGCCGAACTCGTACGGCGCGCCCAGCGCGTCGCCCGCCGCCGAGCCCAGGACCGCGCCCACCGCGCGATCGAGCCGGGAGGTCATGGTGCCTCCGCGGTGCACACGGCGGTCAGCAGTTCGCGGGTGAAGCGGTCCAGGTCGTCCAGGCCGGCCGCGGCCAGGGTGTCCGGTGCACCCGCCAGCAGGTGCGGGATCGCGCCGTGCAGGGCGAGGGTCAGGGCGCGGACCGTCTCCGGTCCGGCCGGCAGGCCGGCCGCGCGCAGCAGGTGGGCGTGGGCCGCGAAGTCGCCGGCGCCGATCGGGTCCAGCAGCGCCGCCAGCCAGGGCCGCCGCGTGGACTCGGCCTGGAGTTCCAGGTAGGCGGCCACGCGCGGCCGCCCGGGGCCCGCCACGTTCCGCAGCAGCCCCGCGAGCAGGGCCGCCAGCCGCTCCGCGTCGCCGGGCGGGGGTCCCGCTGTCAGGGCCAGGTACTGCTCCAGGCAGCGCTCGGCCACGGCCCGCAGGAGCGCGTCGCGGGTCGGGAAGTAGTTCTTGGCGGTGCCCGTCGGCACGTCGGCGGCGGCGTCGACGGCCCGGTGCGTGAGGCCGCGCCCGCCCGCTTCGGCCAGTACGGCGACGGCCGCGTCCCGCAGCCGGTCCCTTCGGTCCTGATTCACCTTGCCAGCATAACCACAGCCGTGGTACCACAGATGTAGTACCACGGCTGTGGTACCAAGTGAGTGCCTGTTGAGGGGAGAGAGGCATGAGCGGCAACAGCGGAACGGCCCTCGTCGTCGGCGCGGGAGTCGGCGGACTCGCCACCGCCATCGGGCTGCGCAGGGCGGGCTGGGAGGTCGCCGTCCTGGAGCGGCGCACGGCCCTCGAACGGTACGGAACCGCCTTCGGCATCCACCCCAGCGCGCAGGCCGCCCTCGACCGCCTCGGCCTCGGCGACGCGCTGCGGGCGCGCGCGGTCCCGTACCGCGAGGCGCGGATCCGGCGGCCCGACGGCAGGGTGCTCGCCGCGCTCCCGCTCGAACGGATCGAGCGCAAGGCCGGCAGGCCCGAGCTGCTCATCGCCCGCCCGTACCTGATCGACGCCCTGCTCGCCGAGCTCGACCGGCTCGGCGGCGCGAAGATCGAGTACGGGCAGGCGATCGCCGAACCGGCCGACCTGCCGCCCGGCGTCGACCTCCTCGTCGGTGCGGACGGCATCAACAGCGCCGTCCGCACCGCGCACTTCGGCCGCGCCGGCGGCCCGCGGACCGTCGGAACGGTCGCCTGGATCGGCATCGCCCCGTTCGAGACGGGCCTGTACGGCGAGACCTGGGGCGCGGGTCGCTTCTTCGGCATGACCCCCGTCGAGCCCGGCCACACCAACTGGTACGCCACCGTCCCCGAGGCCACCACCGCGGACGAGCTGCGCGACGCCTTCGCCGGCTGGCACGACCCCATCCCGCGCGTCCTCGCCGAGACGGACCCCGCCACCTGGATCCGCTACGAGATGCGCCACCTCTATCCCGCGCTCCCGGCCTTCACCGCCGCCGGCCGGGTCGCCCTCGTCGGCGACGCCGCCCACGCCATGACACCCAACCTCGGCCAGGGCGCCTGCACGGCCCTGCTCGACGCGGAGGCGCTGACCCGCGCGGTCGCCGCGCGCGGACGGGCCGGGCTGGCGGGGGCGCTGCGCGCGTACGACTCCGAACGGCGCCGCAGCGCGCAGCGCGTGGCCTTCGCCTCGCGGAACCTGCACCGCTTCGTGAACACCCGCCGCCCGGCCCTGCGCGACGCGCTCGTGGGCCTGCTGCCGGGCTGACGCCTACCCGGCTTCGCCGAGCCGTCGCGCGAGCTCCTCCTCGGGCACGTCCTCCAGGTGGGTCAGGAACACCCACAGGTGCCCGGAGGGGTCCCGCAGGTGGGCGGTCCGGTCGCCGTGGAACTGGTCCGCCGGCTCCTGCACCAGCTCCGCGCCGGCCGCCACCGCGGTCCGGGCGAGCGCGTCCACGTCCGGTACGAACACGTGCAGCGCGACCGAGGTCCCGCCCAGGGCCGCAGGAGGGGAGAAGGGGCCTTCGGAGGTGTCGCCGAGCATCATCACCGCCCCGCCGATCCGGATCTCGGCGTGCAGCACCCCGCCCTCGGGGCGGTCGAGCCGGAACTCCTCGACGGCGCCGAAGGCCCGGACGTAGAAGTCGATCGCCGCGGCGGCGTCGGCCACCATGATGTGCGGCACCACCGCCGTGCGGTAGCGCGCGGGAACGTCGTTCTCAACTGCCTGGTGAGTGGTCATGTCGAGGACCGTAGGAGCTCAAGTTTGGTTGAGGTCAAGCACGGGCAGACGCGCATTGCGGCACCTGGGCGAGAGGTGGTGGCGCCGGTGTGGAACGTGAGTACGCTGCACAACATGACGGTGCACACCCCGGGTCCCCGCTGGACGGGCCGGGCCTCCAACCGCGTGCAGTGGCTGCTGGCCGCAGCCGGTGCGGCCTGTCTGGCGCTCGGCGCGGAACTCGCCGTCGACAATGCCTGGACCTCCGGCTACGTGCCCCTGCTCATGTCCGTGATCGGCTGCCTCGCCGCGGGGCTGCTGATCCTCTTCGGGACCCTCGCCTTCGTGCACGTCGCCGTCACCATCGACGCCGAGGTCTTCGAAGTGCGCTGCGGCCACATGGGGCTGCCCCGCCGCAGGATCCGGCTCAGCGAAGTGGCCTCGGCCGAGTTCGTCCCCCGGATCACCCCGCAGCAGTGGGGAGGCTGGGGCTACCGCTGGCGCCCCGAGAAGGGCACCGCGGTCATCGTCCGGCGCGGCGAGGGCGTGGAGCTGAGACTCGGCGACGGGAAGCTGTTCACGGTCACCGTCGACGACGCGGAGAACGCCGTCCGGGTCATTCGCACCCACCTCCGCGCCCTCGCCCGATAGGTCCTTACCTGCGCTTTGTCCGAGGGGACGTACACTCCGCCAGATGAGCAGCAGTGTCACCCGCACGGCCGGGAACGAGCCCGTGAAGCCCGCCGACCCGGCCGGCGCGGCCCCCGGCGCCCAGGGCGGAATCCTCTCCCGGACGGGACCGCGCACGGCCCTGTGGCTGGTGCGGGCCCCGCTCGCGGCGCTCGCCGGTGTGCTGCTCTACCTCAGCTTCCCGCCCCGCCCCCTGTGGTGGCTGGCCCCCCTCGCGCTCGCCCTGCTCGCCGGCTGCCTCCACGGCCGCCGGGCCCGGGCCGGTTTGGGCCTCGGGTTCCTCACCGGGCTCGGCTTCATGCTGCCGCTCCTCGTGTGGACCGGCTCGGAGGTCGGCCCGGTGCCATGGGTGGCGCTCGCCGCGGTCGAGGCCCTCTTCATCGGTCTGACCGGCCTCGGCATCACCCTCGTCGGCCGGCTTCCCGCCTGGCCGGTCTTCGCGGCGGCCGTCTGGGTCGCCGGTGAGGCCCTGCGCGCCCGGCTCCCCTTCGGCGGCTTCCCCTGGGGCAAGCTCGCCTTCGGCCAGGCCGACGGGATCTTCACCCCGCTCGCCGCCCTCGGCGGCACCCCGCTGCTCTCCTTCGCCGTCGCGCTCTGCGGATTCGGCCTGTACGCGGCCCTCCGCGCGGCCCGCGAGCACCCCGGCCGCGCCACCGCCGCCGTCGCCGCGCTCAGCGTCGCCGCCCCCATCGGCGCCGGACTCGCCGCCCGCCCGCTGGTCTCCGACACCGCCGAGGACGGAAAGGTCGTCGCCGCAGTCATCCAGGGCAACGTCCCGCGCCTGGGCCTCGACTTCAACGCCCAGCGCCGCCAGGTCCTCGACAACCACGTCAACCGCACCATCGAGCTCGCCGCGGACGTCGCGGCCGGCCGCGTGCCCAAGCCCGACTTCGTCGTCTGGCCGGAGAACTCCTCCGACCTCGACCCGTACGCCGAGCCCGACGCCTACGACGCCATCGAAAGCGCGGTCAAGGCCATCGGCGTGCCCGTCGCCATCGGCGCCGTCGTCGCCCCGGAGACCGGGCCGCTGCGCAACACGATGATCCTCTGGGACCCGGTCAAGGGCCCCACGGACACCTACGACAAGCGAAAGATCCAGCCCTTCGGCGAGCGCATCCCGATGCGTTCCTTCGTCCGTCTCTTCAGCTCGGACGTGGACCGGGTGCGCCGCGACTTCGGCCCCGGCAAGGACCCGGGCGTCTTCGACATGGCCGGCAGCGGCGTCGGCATGGTCACCTGCTTCGAAGCCGCCTTCGACGACGCGGTCCGCTCCACCGTCCGCGACGGCGCCCAGGTGATCGCCGTACCCAGCAACAACGCCACGTTCGGCCGCACCCAGATGACGTACCAGCAGCTCGCCATGGACCGGATCCGCGCGGTCGAGCACAGCCGTACCGTCCTCGTCCCCGTCACCAGCGGGGTCAGCGCGGTCATCCGCCCCGACGGGAAGATCGTCCGGCAGACGAAGATGTTCACCGCGGACGCGCTGGTCGCCGAGATCCCGCTGCGCTCCACCGAGACCCCCGCCACCCGTCTGGGGCCGCTCCCGGAGTACGCCCTCCTGCTGATCGCGGCAGGCGGTTTCGGCCTGGTCCTGACCCGCCGTATCCGCGCACGCCGCGCCGACTGACGCCGGAGCGGCGCCCCCGGCCTCGTAGGGTCGGGGGATGACCACACCCGATTTCATCCGCGAGATCCGTGCCACCGCCGGGCACCGGCTGCTCCTGCTGCCCGCCGTCACGGCGATCGTCTTCGACGACCGGGGCCGGGTCCTGCTCGGCCGGCGTTCCGACAACGGGCGCTGGTCCGTGGTCGGCGGGATCTGCGAGCCCGGTGAGCAGCCGGCCGAGACCGCCGTGCGCGAGGTCCACGAGGAGACGGCGGTGCGCTGCGTGCCCGAGCGCGTGGTCCTCGTGCAGATGCTCGCTCCGATCACCTATCCCAACGGTGACGTCTGCCAGTTCCAGGACATCACCTTCCGCTGCCGCGCGACCGGCGGCGAGGCCCGGGCCAACGACCACGAATCCCTGGAGGTGGCCTGGTTCGAGGTGGACGAGCTGCCGTCGATGGAGAAGTTCTCCCTGTTCCGGATCGAGCAGGCCCTGCGCGACGAACCCACGTGGTTCGAACCCTTCGAGATGTCCGCAGGGGATGCGGAGGGCGGACTTCAGTCGAACGGGGAGTGAGGCGTCCGTCACCCCGCCCGATCCTGTGAGTCGTCTGTGATCACGCTAGAGTTCCGCAGATCTGACGCGAGATTCGGACAACTGTACGTTCCAGGGGGGCGTTTCGGAGATGAGTGTGCGTAGGTCGGCCGCAGAGCCGGAGTCGATACCGGGCGGCCGGACGCGTGCCGGAACCCACGGTGGGGGGCCCGCCGGACCGGTCGTCGGACCGCCCGCCGGGCCGCCCACGGGACGCCTGGCGGTCCTCGACGCGGTCAGGGTGCTCGCCGCGCTGGCCGTGGTCTTCTACCACTACACGGCGCTCGCCAGCGCCTGGGGCCGGCCGACCGACGCCGTCTTCCCGGTCGCCCGCCACCTCGCCGTCTACGGCTGGCTCGGCGTGGAGATCTTCTTCCTGGTCAGCGGCTTCGTCATCTGCATGAGCGCCTGGGGCCGCTCCCTGGGCGAGTTCGCCGTGTCCCGGGTATCCCGGCTCTTCCCCGCCTACTGGGCCGCCGTGGCCTTCACCTCTCTGGTGCTCCTCGGCTGGCCCGAGGTGAGGAAGGTCGAGCGGTTCACCGACATCCTGGTGAACCTGTCGATGGTCCAGGGCGGCCTCGGGGTCCCGCACATCGACGACGTGTACTGGACCCTCTTCGTCGAGCTCAAGTTCTACGTGCTGTTCGCGGTCGTCGTCATGAGCGGTCTGACCTACCGCAACTGCGTGCTCTTCTGCGGCGTCTGGACCCTGGCCGGCGTCGTCGCCCCGACCGCCGACAGCGGACTGCTGTCCTTCTTCGCCGTCCCGTCCGCCTCCCCGTACTTCATCGCCGGGATCGCGTTCCACCTGATGCGGCGGTTCCGGCCGAACGCCGTCCTGTGGGCCGTCGTCCTCGCCCAGTTCCTCATAGCCCAGCATTACGTGCCGGCCCGCATGGTCTCGAGCCTGGGCCGCGGGGTCACCGACCAGGTCCCGGACTGGCCCGCGCACCTGATCATCCTGCTCGGCTTCCTCGTGATGGCGGGCATAGCGCTCGGTGTCTTCGACCGCGTGCGCTGGCGCTGGCTCCCGCACGCGGGGGCGCTCACGTACCCGCTCTACCTGATCCACATGATGGCCGGGCTGACGCTCATCCATCACTTCCGCGACCAGGTGCCTCCCGTACCCCTCGCCCTCGGCGTGACCGCCGTCATGCTGGCGGTCGCCTGGGCCATCCACCGGCTCGTGGAACGCCCGCTGGGACGTGTGCTGCGCAGCAGCCTGCGCCGCGGAATGCAGGACATCCGCTCCGTCACCCCGCCCCCGACCCGGCCGACGCTCGACCGTCTTCCCGCACAGCTCTCCGAGCCCGAGGCCGAACGCATCCCCGCCGTCCGCTAGACGACCCGGGCCGGGCCCTCCAGGTCGGCCAGCGCGCGTCCCATCCGGGTCACCGCTTCGCGCAGGATCGCCGGCGAGGTGGCGAAGTTGAGGCGTACGCAGCCGGCGCCGCCCGTGCCGAAGACGTGCCCGGAGCTCAGGGCCACGCGGGCCCGGTCGAGGAACAGCCTCGCCGGGCCCGCGATGTCGGCGACCACGCCCGGGCCGTCGCACGGCTCGTCGTCGTGGAGTCCCAGCCCCGTGCAGTCCAGCCAGGCCAGGTACGTGCCCTCGGGCGGGACGTAGCCGATGCCCGGCAGGTGCTCCTCGACCAGCGCGCCCAGCAGGCCGCGGTTCGCGTCCAGCCCCGTGAGCAGTTCGTCGAGCCAGTCCCCGCCGTCCCGGAACGCCGCCGTGTGCGCCAGGACCCCCACATGGCTGGGGCCGTGACCGACCTCCTCCGGCATCCGGCGCAGGTCGCCCGCGGCCTCCGGACCCGCGATGGCCACGGCCGCCTTGAGGCTGGCCAGGTTCCAGGCCTTGGACGCGGACATGATGGAGAAGCCGTCCTCCGCGCCGGGCACGCCGAGGAACGGGGTGAACCGGGCCCCGGACAGCACCAGCGGGGCGTGGATCTCGTCGGCGACCACCCGCACGCCGTGGCGGCGGGCCAGCAAGGCGACCGTTTCCAGCTCCGTACGCGTATGGACCACACCGGTCGGGTTGTGCGGGTTGCTCAGCAGGAAGGCCGCCCGGCGGCCCCCGCGCCGCGCACGGACGAAGGCGTCCTCCAGCGCGCCGGGATCGATGCGCAGATCCGCGCCGAGGGGCGCTTCGACCACCTCCCGGCCGTCGTGCGAGACGAAGGCGTAGAAGGGCGGGTACACGGGGGAGCAGACCACCACCGCGTCACCCGGACCGGTGATCAGGCGCAGCAACTCCACGATGCCCAGCATGACGTCGGGGGTGATCGCGGTGTCCTCGATCCGGATGCCGTCCCAGCCCCAGCGCTTCGCGGCGAAGGCCGCCAGCGCCTCGGCATAGGCGGTGCCGTGGGGATAGCCGGTGTCGCCCCGGTCGATCGCCCGGTGCACGGCCTCGGCCACGGGAGGCGCGAGCGGCACGTCCATCTCCGCCACCCACAGCGGGAGGACGTCCGCGGGATGCGTGCGCCACTTCATGCTGGTGCGCCGGCGCAACTGCTCCAGGGAAAGCCGGACCAGCGGATCGGTCCGACCGTCGTCCTCGGACACGGAAGACCTCGGGTCACTCGGCGCGCTCATGCCCACAGACTGCCCGCTGCCACGGCCCGCGCAACCGGTGCGCCGTCAGCCGGCGTCGGCCGCCTCCCGGTACAGCTCGACGGCCTGGTCCCCCATCACCGCACTGTAGGAGACCTCCGGTACGGTCCCGCCGCCCTCGTAGCCGCCGAGCACCCCGGCCAGCGCGCCGTCCACCAGCCACGGGCTGCCGCTGGTGCCGCCGGTGAGGTCCGGGCAGTCGATGCGGCGCTGGGTCTGCGACAGGAGCGCGGTGGTGTTCGCGCACCGCAGCGGGGTCTCGTGGGTGCGCGGGTAGCCGATCACCGTGACCGTGGCGTCGTCCGGCTGCTCCGCCGCGACCGGGAAGCCGCCCACCAGGTCCTCGACGTACCGGCCGTGCCCCGCGTCCACCGGGGCGACCGTCGCGAACGCGATGTCCGCGTCCGGGTCCTGGCCGTCCTTCCAGCCCGCGGCGACGTAGGTCCCGGTGATCCGCCACAGCCCGTACGGGGCCCGGCCGTCCCGGTAGCCCGGTGCGAAGAAGGTGGAGTCCGGGTCCCCCACGCAGTGCGCGGCGGTGGCGATCACGTCGTGCCCGTCGCTCCGCACCACGGCCGCGGTGCAGAAGTGCCCGCCGTCGAGTCCACCCGTGAAGAGCGCGCCCACCCGGTCCGCCGCGGTGTCGGGCAGGGCCTCGGCGGTGACGCCGAGCGGTGTGCCGGCCACCGCGTCGGGCACGTCCACGCTGATGAGCGTGGCCATGGCCGCCAGCGCCGGCAGGATCCGGGACGCCCGCCGCGCGCGGGTGCGCCGGGCCGGTCGGTGGAGCGTTCGGTGGATCATGCCCCCACCCTGCCCGCCGAACCTTTGCCCGGAGCCCGGTGTTCCGTATGAATCCGCTGTGAATACCGTGGACCCGCGGTGAAATCCGGACCGTAGGAAACGCCAGGCCGTGTGGCCGGTCAGAGCACTAGGCGCGGCGCTCGTACACCGTCACCCGGCGGCCCCGCAGCTGGCGGTCCTCCACCACCGTGAAGTACTCCCGCAGGACGGAGGCCTTCGCCTTGTCCCGTTCTGCCGACGGAGCCTTGGCGACCTTCGCCGAGTCCGTCACCAGGAGCACCCGCCGCCGGGTGAGCATCGCCGCCCTGATCCGCGCGGGGTCGGTCTCCTCGCCCTTGAGGGTGGCCGAGGCCACCGGGGTCCTCGCGAGGGCGATGTCGTCCAGGCCCGTGAAGGCGCCGGGGGAGACCAGCGCCGTGTCGCGCCGCGCGGCCGGTACGAAGAGCACCGCGTCCCCGTCCTCCTTCAGCCGGGCCACCTCGCCGGCCACCGCGAGCACGTCGTCCACGCGGCTCGCCGGGGCCCGCTTGCCCAGCTCCACCGGCAGCAGGGCCAGCGCCGCGAGCCCGATCACCCCCGGAACCAGCAGGGCCGACGCCCGGGGGAAGCGGGGCGCGCAGGCCCGTACCGCCGCCCCGAGGGCGGCCCCGATCAGCAGGGCCAGGCCCACCATGCCGAACAGCACGTACCGGTCCAGGAACAGCGGCTGGACCAGGGACAGCCCGATCAGCCCGAGCTGCGGCACCGCCAGCAGCGGCAGCCCGACCGCGGCCGCCGACGGCCGGGACCGGTCCGGGCGGTCCGCCCACGCCCCGAGGGCGCCGATGGCGAGGAGGATCCCCGGGCCGATCAGCATGTGCCAGGTCAGCGGCGGTATCCACGACACCTGGTCGGACTGGCTCCGGCTGAACAGGACCAGTGGCAGCGCCCCCGCCACCGCTCCCGCGCCGTACGCCGTCCAGCGCAGCCACACGCCGCGCCCCGCCCGCACCCACCACAGGGTCACCGCGTGCGCGGGCAGGATCAGCAGCGACAGCCAGTTCAGCAGGGCGCACACCAGCACGGTGATCCCGTACGCCGTCCAGCGGGGCCACGCCCGCCGCCCCGGGCCGCCGCTCCCACCGCTCGTCAGGAGCGACACCAGAAGCAGAGTCGACACCGCGGACCCGGCCGCGACCAGCGCGTACGGCCTGCCCTCCTGGAGGTGGAACTGGACCGCCGGCAGCAGCCCGAGGGCCAGTCCGCCGCCGAGTCCCGCCCAGAAGCCGGCCAGCCGACGCCCGATCAGCGCCACGCAGGAGGCGGCGGCCGCGACGGCCAGCACCGAGGGCAGCCGCAGGGTGGTCGTACTCGCGCCGAAGACCTCGAAGAGGCCGTGCATGAGGAAGTAGTACAGCCCGTGCACGGCGTCCACGTTCCCGAGCATGTCCCATATGCGGCCCGCCGAGCGTCCCGCGACCTGCCAGGTCGCCGCCTCGTCCCGCCACACGCTGTCCTGCCGGGAGAGCCCCCACAGACCGAACGCCAGGGTCCAGAGGAAGGGGATCGACCATAGGAGACGCCCGCGTCGGGCCGCGGTTATGTGGCAAAGCATGAAGGCGCTGGAATCCTCGGTCTGGCGTTCGGGCGGAAAGCACCAGTCTATGGACGACACGGACGGTTTCCGGACCGCGTGTTGTGCACGGAGGTGGGTGATCGGCCGGGCCCGTGGCCCCTAGCCTCGCCGCAGGAGCACGAACGAGGGGCGGTACCCGGTGAACTGGCTCATCCACGACTACCGCGAGAGCGATCTCGCCGCGGTGGTCCACCTGATCGACACCACGGCGGAACTCGGCCAGGAATCCGTCTTCTCGCTCGCCGAGTGCATCAGCGCCCTCACCGACCGGCAGCCGTGCGTGGTCGCCGTCCACCAGGGCGTCCCGATCGGCGCGGCCCTGGCCTGCGTGACCGGCGAGCGGGCCTGGGTCATGCGCATCGCGATCGCCTCCGGCTGGCGCGGCCGGGGCCTGGCCAGCGCCCTGCTCGTGGAGCTGGAACGGCGCCTCATCGCGGCCCGGGTCGGCCGCATCGCCTACGTGCTGCCCGAGGAGGACCTCCTCGGGGAGGGCCTGCTGAACGCCGGATACACCCGGCAGCCCGCGGTCGCCTACTTCGAGAAGACCGAACCGCTGCACGGACCGGCGGCCGGACTCCTCGACGACCTCGGCGGCCGTTTCCTCCCCAACGACCTGTGGACCAAGGTCGCCGGGATGGAGAAGGAGAAGGACCTCATCGAGCGGCGCGTGGTGCTGCCGCTGGCCGAGCCCGAGCGGGCCGCCGCCCACGGCGTGCGGCCGCCGCGCGCCATCACCCTCTTCGGCCCGCCCGGCACCGGCAAGACCACCTTCGCCCGCGCCATCGCCTCCCGGCTCGGTTGGCCCTTCGTGGAACTGCTGCCCTCCCGGCTCGCCGACGGCGGGAACCTGGCCACCGCGCTGCGCGACGCCTTCGCCCGGATCTCCGAACTGGAGCGGGTGCTCGTCTTCATCGACGAGGTCGAGGAGATCGCCCCCGTGCGCAGCGAGCCCGCCCAGCCCGGCGGGATGCACGGCGTCACCAACGAACTGCTCAAGCTGATACCCGGCTTCCGCGAGGGCGACGAGCGGCTCCTGGTGTGCGCCACCAACTCCATCCGCTCCCTCGACCCCGCCTTCCTGCGGCCGGGACGCTTCGACTACCTGATCCCGATCGGCACCCCGGACGCCGGTGCCCGCGCCGCCATCTGGGCGCGGTACACGGCCGGGCGCGCGGACGTCGACGTCGCGGCACTCGTCGCGGCGACCGAGCTGTTCACGCCGGCCGACATCGAGCACGCGGCGCGCATCGCGGCGCAGGTGTCCTTCGAGCGGGACCTGGAGGCGGTCGGCGCGCGGGGCGCGGCGGCCTCGCAGCTCGGCGCGACCACGGCGGACTACCTGGAGGCGGTCGCGCAGTGCCGGCCGACGGTGACCCCGGCCATGACGGGCGAGTTCGAGGCCGACATCACGGCCCACGCCCGCTTCTGAACTCCGTCCCCCGGTTGCGGCGGGGGACGGGTACGCAAGTGGCCCGCGGCCGCTCCCCAAAGCGGTCGCGGGCCTCCCGCGCGGACTGGTTTTCGCGCGGGCCGGCCACGCTCCGGTTGGGGTGTTCGCCGGCTGGAACGTGGCCTGCATGGTGCCGGAGGGCGTCCTGCACGCCCTCGTCGACACATTCGAGTCTGCCTGCGGACCCCGGCCGCGGGCTTCGGCCGGACGGCCACGACCGCCTCGGCCGAAAGACCGAAAAGGCGCATCGGGCACGTCGGCTACTGTCGGGCCATGGGCTTTGTCATCTTCATGACGCTCCCGGGGCTGGCCTTGGTGCTCACCGCGATGGCGTTCCTCGACCTGGCGCTGGTCCGCGCGGGCCGCGCCGGTCTGCTGCCCTGGCGGTGGAACGGCCGCCAGGGGCAGGTCGCGAGCACCGGCTTCGAGCAGCTCCACGCGAGCTTCTCGCCGGGCAAGCAGAACGAGCTGAAGGAACGCCAGAGCGCCCTCGTGATGCGTGACGACGAGGAGGACGGCGCCCCGCCGCGCTCCCGCGTCGACCTCGACGGCGGCCTCGCCGTCATCCGGCTGCCCGCCGCATGAGAGGGCCTAGGGGCGGCAGCTGTACGTGAACTCCACGGCCGCCGTGCGCCCTTCGGGCGTCAGCAGTTGCAGCTCGGCCCTGGCCGGGTAGCTGCCCCGGCCCTGGAAGGTCCACAGCAGGTGCAGCCGGGCCTCCCGCTGCCCGCTCGGCACCCGCTCGGTCAGCCGCTCGGACTGCGTGCCGTCGCTGCGCACCCAACGGTAGGTGAGGGTGCCCGGGCGCCCGTTGGTGCCGACGACGGCGACCACGTCGGCCGCCGCGTCGCACGCCGGGCCCTTGGGGTCGGTGCTCACGGCCAGGCTCCGGACCTCCAGGGCGGGCCCGAACCGCTGCCAGCCGAGGTACGCGAGGACCGCGAGCAGCACCGCCGCCGCGAGGGCGTACCGCCGCAGGCCCGCGCCCCGGCGGCGCGGCGGCGGTCCGGCCGGCACGGTCACCGGGAACGGCGCGGGCATGGCCGCGGTGACCCCTGGCCCGAATCGGAGCACGGATCCCTCGATCCGGTCCGGCGCGACCGCGCCGGGCCCTTCGGGACTGGTGAACCAGTGGCTGCCGAGGACGGTGGCGCTGTACTCCTCGTCGCCGCTGCCCGAACCGTCACTGGTGAGCTTCCGGGTGACGTCGCTCATGCGGGAACGCACCTCCGCTTGGCCTGGATGCTGTGCGTGGTCGGACCGGATCCGGCCGCCGGCGTGGTCGTGACCCGGACGCCCCAGTAGCAGCCCGCGCCGGTGAAGGTGTGCGCCATCGAAGGCTGCGCCGAACCGACGGCGTACTGGTACGCGCTGGTGCCGTCGGGTGTCGCGAACGGGTTGCCGGCGTCCCCGGTGAACCACTCGAAGGTGACCTTCACGTTCCCGGTGCCCGAGGCCTTCAGGGCGACCGAGGCCTGGCCCTGGTTCAGCGCGGTCTGCGTGAGCGTCACCCGGGCCGAGTACACGTCCACGGCCGGGGTCGGAGGCGCCGTCGTGGGTTTGGGGGTCGTCGGTTTCGGCGTGGGGCTCGGGTCGGGGTCCGGGCTGTACGAGGGCGAGGGCGAAGCGGTCGGCGACGTGCTCGGCGAGGCGGACGGACTCGCCGACGCCGACGCCGACGGCGTGGGGGACGGGGACGCGGACGCGGAAGGCGACGGGGTGGGCGTGGGCGAGCCCGGTACCGGCGGGGTCGCGCTCGTCGTGGCGAACGCGCTGAGCGCCGAGGCCCCGCCCGGGGACGCGCCGAGCGCGTCCGTCGTCAGGATCAGCGCCGCCCCCAGCACCAGCGCCGCCCCGGCCGCCAGCAGGCCGCGCCGGCCCGGGGCCCAGCGGGAGGCGCCGTGCAGGGTGGTCGTCGCCACCGCCGTCGTACCCGCCGCGGACGCGGCCGCCGAGGGGAACAGCAGCGGCAGCAGGGCGGCCAGCGCCGCCAGCTTGCGCTGCCCGCGCTCCTCCCACTCCGGGCCGTACGCGGCGAGCGCCACCTCCTCCAGCTCCGCCACGAACGCCTCGGCGTTCTCCGGCCGCTGCTCGGGCCGCTTGGCCAGGCCGCGCCGGATCAGCGGCCGTACGGGCTCGGGGGCCTCGGTCTCCGGGACCGGCGCCTCGATGTGCTGGACGGCGAGCTCCGCGAAGTTCTCCCCGTCGTAGGGCTTGCGGCCGGTGAGCATCTCGAAGAAGGTCGCCGTCGCGGCGTACACGTCGGCGGCGGGGGAGGCGGGCCGGCCCTGCCACTGCTCGGGGGCCATGTAGGCGGGGGTCCCGGCCACGCCCGGGGTCGCGCCCCGGTTCGCCGCGATGCCGAAGTCCACCAGCTTCGAGGAGCCGTCCGCCGCGACCAGCACGTTCTCCGGCTTGTAGTCCCGGTGGACGACACCCGCCCGGTGCGCCGCCGCCAGCCCCAGCAGGGAGCCCTTCAGGACCACCAGAGCGGCCTCGGCGTCCGCCCGCCCGGACTCCTTCAGCAGCGCGCGCAGGGAGATCCCGTCGACCAGTTCCATCACGATGGCGGCGCCGCCGGGCGCCGTCGCGTACTCGACGTATTCGTACATCCGGACCACGTGCGGGGAGCGCAGGTCCCCGAGCAGGCGCGCCTCGGCCCGGAACTCCCCGACGAAGGCCGGGTCCTCGCGCAGCCGGTCGCCGAGGTACTTCACCGCGACGGCCGTTCCCGTGCCGTCGTGTACGGCGAGCACCACGCGGCCGCTGCCGCCCGAGCCCAGTTCCCGGACCTCCGAGTAGCCGGGGACCGTCCACGTGTCCGTCATCGCCTGAGCCCCCTGCGTCCCGGGTCGTCGAGGTGGGGGGGGGGGGGCCCCGCCCCCCCCCCCCCCCCAATTAACCCCCCCGCCCGTGCCACACCCCGGGGGGGGGGGAAAAACCGCCCCCCCCACAGCCCCGCATGTGGTGGAG
>NZ_JBIWFI010000067.1:0-17918 GCF_044762985.1 Streptomyces sp. NPDC096339
AAGGAGAGGGGATCGGTGGGCGGCGGGTGAAGCACCCGTGCCGCCCGGCGACTCATCCAGTTCTACCGACACCCCCACCCCCTGGCAACGACCCCCCGTACTAGACGGCATCGCAGCACGGGCCCCACGACCCCCCTCCAGGAGGGCGGCACAGGGCTCCCACCGACTACTAGCCCGGGTCGTATGTGACGTGGGTCCTGTGGGGCGGCTCACCGCCGGGAGCCCCGAACGTCACCGTCCGAGTATGTGTACAAGTCGGACCGTGACCAGGGCTGCGAACTCGCGCCCGGTGTCACTTCAGAACTCCCAGCGACCGCGCGCCGGCGGCGAACCCGCCGATCCGGGAACCTCCGCTCGCGACGCGCACCGAAGCGCCACGAGGAGCGGACCCGGTCCTTCTCCTACGTGCTCGATGGGCTCCCGGCCGGCGGCGAAGGCGAACCGGAGCTGGTTCCGCCGGCCGTGGGCGACCAGTGCGGCGCGACACCGACGCTGCGCCCGGCCGGTGGCATGAACGTGCCGATCCGGGGAAGACGCATGCCTCCCAGGATCTCCGCTGCGCCGATCAGCGAGAGGGCGCAGCGTGGCGGCGACGACGAGTGGGGCCACGGAAGGAGACCGTCGTGGCGTCAGCACGCGGCATGCAACAGCACAGGACCGTCCGGCGCACCGCCGAGGGACCTGCGACTCCTTGGCAGGACTTCGACGACCTCCGGGACCGGATGATCGACCTCTTCGAAGCGGGCCGCTCCCCCGGGCGGGGGCACCGGGGCGAAGCCGACGAGGAACCCGGGCGGAACATCTGAGGGAGGACAGTTGTGAACGGGAACCGTTCCGCGTCGCCGCGCGGATGCGGAAGAAGGAGGCGAAGGTCATGATCGGAAGCGACGCCCGAGGGGATGACGTCCACCAGCCCCAGGAGGGGGCGGAGCCCGGCGAGTCGCAGCCGGACATGGAGAACGCCCTCGGCGAACCGGATCTCGACCAGACCCTGGACACGGGGTACTCACCGCCCGACCGCCCCGTCGCGGCCACCCGGCACGGCACCACCGCCGAGGAACAGCAGACCGGCGAGACGCTCGACCAACGGCTCGCCCAGGAGGAACCGGAAGCGGACGTCATGGACGACGACGCCCACGCAATTCCCTGGGGGAACCCTGCCAGGGCCCCGGAGAGCGAAGACGTGACCGGCGACCCGGGCGGTGACACCACCACAGCGGGCCGGGAGCGGGCAGGCCGGATGGCGCCGGCCGATGAGGGGCCGGGCATGGGACACATCTCCGTACTGGCCCACGACGCCGGGATCGACGGCGGGGCCGCTTCCGCGGAAGAGGCGGCCATGCACGTGGTGGAGGAGGAACCGGAGCAGGAGTGACCCCACTCCGCCGGGCCCTGATCAGCCTGCCCTTCCGTTCCGGGTCGATGAGCCCCGGCACCGCCTGCCGTACCGGCCCAAGCCCGGCGCGGATCGACGGCCACTGCCGCGGCCGCACGCGGCCGCTACGGTGTCGGCATGGAACAGCGGATCAGCCTGATCACCCTGGGAGTCACGGACCTCGCCCGTGCCAGGAGCTTCTACGAGGCGCTGGGATGGTGCGGTACCGAAGTCGAGGAAACGGTCTTCCACCAAGCGGGCGGAATGGCCCTCGTCCTGTGGGACCGCCGGAAACTGGCTGAAGACTGCGGGCTGCCCGACTCCCGGCCGGCCGGGTTCGGAGGGTTCGGAGGCATCGCCCTGGCGCACAACGTACGTACGGACGGGGAGGTGGACGCTCTTCTCCGCCTCGCCGCGGCGGCCGGTGGCACGGTCACCCGACCCGCCGCCGTGAACGCGATCGGCTTCTACTCGGGCGTCTTCACCGACCCCGACGGCCACCCCTGGGAGGTCGCCCACAACCCCGGCTTCACCTTGGCCGCGGACGGTTCCCTGATCCTGCCCCGTTTCGCCGCGCCTCCCGAGGACACGTGAGACACCGTGCCGGCCCCGGTCATCGCCGCCCGGCCCCGACGGCATGCGGGTGTGGGCTGGACGACCGATGGCCCTCTGGGCCCTGGGCGCCGTGCGGTGACCGGATCTGGGATCCCGGAACGGGCCAGGCGCATACTGTCGGCATGGCAACGCCGACGAATGCCGTGCGGCGGATCAGGCGACGGGCCGGCGAGGCGGTCTTCCTGCGGGTCGCGGGGCCCGATGGGGCCCACGAACGGGAGCGGATCCACTCGACTCCCGGGCCTCGCTGGTTCGAGCCGGGAAGACCGGTGCGGCAGGTCCACGGAGATGCGTCGATGTTCGTCGGCGGCCTGGCCGCCCTGCTCCTGCAGTCCTTGCACCCGCTCGCGATGGCCGCCGTGGCAGCGCATTCCGGCTACCGGGGAGACCCTTGGGGCCGCTTGCAGCGAACCAGTACCTTCCTCGCGGTCACCACCTTCGGCACGAGCGCCGACGCAGAGGCAGCCGTGGCCCGCGTACGGAAGGTACACGCACTCGTCCGGGGCAGAACGGCCGACGGCACACCGTACCGGGCCGACGACCCGGAGTTGCTGACCTAGGTGCACATCGCCGAGGCGTACTGCTTCCTTCGTGCCCACCAGCACTACGGCAAGCACCCGCTGGACTCCGCGGGCCGCGACGCCTACCTCGCCGATACGGCGCGCGTGGCCCGGGCCCTGGGCTCGGACCGGCCACCGGAGAACGGGCATGAGCTGGCGCTGCTGATGGCCTCCTACCGTCCCGTCCTACGGCCGACCGCGGCGTCCCGGGACACCGCACGGTTCCTGCTGACCGATCCGCCGCTGCCGGGGGCCGCCCGGCTGCCGTACACGCTGCTGGCGGCCGCGGCTCTGGAACTGCTGCCGCCGTGGGCGAGGGCGGCCGTCGCCACCGGGTCCGCGCCCGCCGCCGCCCGTATCCCGCCGCGGGCCGCCCGCGCCGGCGGCCATGCCGTGACCCGGGCGCTCCGCTGGGCCCTGCCCCCGGCTCCCCCTCCGGCACCACCCGGCTGAGGGCTCGCCCGGGCCATCCGGGCGCGCTGCAACCTCCTCGACACGACGGTGACGTTTCCAGACGTGCCCGGAAGGAACGCGGGGCAGGGGACGGTGCGCAGTACGCACGAACCGTCCGCTCCGGCGCTCTCTGCACCGCGACCGTGTCACCTTCCTCGCCCTGGGTAGGGGCCCGGTGCGGGATGTGGTCCTGGCCTCATGGCTGCGACGGGGGCCGCATCCCGCGCGCCGCGGGCCCGTCTCCGGCCACTAGACCCGATCCAACGCCGGCCAGGAGGCCGTTCACCCCGCCGAGGGGTCGGTCCCCTTCCTGACTTCCATCGCCGATGCGCACACAAGGCGTACGGCCGCCCGGCCGACCGTGTGAGGGCCACGTCGTCGCCGGCGGAGGTCGGGGGCGCCGATCAGCTCGTGCATTCCGCGCGACCGCGTGCCGTTCAGTGGGCTGCGCCCACCCGAGCTGGAGGCCGCGGTGACGAAAATCGCTCCCGCCAGAACCGGGAACCCCAGCGGTACAGGCGTGCCGAGCGGCTGTAGAACGGTCGCGTCACGGACGACTCCTAGCGGCTCGTCCTCTCAGCCCCGCCCAGAACCGTCTCCGTGAACTCCCCTCACGGCGCCCTCGGCAACGCTCGGGATGGACCCGATGCACTCGACGTCGATCTGATCGGCCAGCTCACCCAGCACACCGGCGAGCGCCCGCATGGTGCCCGGATCAAGCTCCGTGTCCCCCTCGTCGGACCGCAGCCACGCGACCGCGATCCGCCGCAGCAAGGCGGTGACTTCGTCGGCGGGGATCATCAGGGAGCCTCCCGAAGCGGAGACCAGTGGTATGGACTCGCTCATGTGAATCGACCTCCCAACCGGACGGTGTCAGACGCTCTCTCGGGTCATCGCGCCACGCCGATCCCCCACACGGACGATGGCTCCCGGGCACTCCGGCTCATGTCCCCTCCCTGTGCGCCGGATCCGGACCCTGAAGTGCGGCTACCCGATATCAGGACCGGTACGCGCGTCTGCCCTGCACCGACCGGAGCTCCTGGGCCCCCGGAACCCCGTAGCGGTCAGCCCGCTGTCCTTCGGCAGCTGCGCAACAGCAGCGCCTGGCCTGAGGGCACCAGCCCCTCCCTACCGGCCGGGACCGTGCGTAGGCGGCCACGGCTCGGGTAGGCGCACGGCACAAAACGCCCCACCGGCTCGGATTGCGCACGTTTGGTGCCGTACGGCACCGACGGCTCCGCCGGCCGCGTGAAGGGAGAGCAGCCATGACGAACGATGGCATCTGGGGATACCGCGCTGCTTCCGGCTACCAGACCGGAACCAGCCTGGTCGGATTCAAGGTCGAGGCGACCGACGGAAAGATGGGGAAGGTCGACGAGCACACGGACGAGGCAGGAGCCGGCTACCTCGTCGTCGACACCGGCATCTGGATCTTCGGAAGGCACGTGCTGCTCCCCGCGAGTACCGTCCGGCGTGTCGACCGTGAGACCGAAACGGTCTACGTCGATCGGACGAAGGACCAGATCAAGGACGCGCCCGAGTTCGAGCGGGAGAGGCAGCCCCGCGACGACAGCTACCTCGAGCAGTTCGCCAAGTACTACGGCATGCCGCACATGTGACACGCCTGCCGGATACCGAGCGGATGGGGGTGATGCCGTGCAGAGCCGTTTCGGCTGCCGTTCACCGCTGCGGTTGATCCGGTGGCCGGTTCGTGAGCCGGGAGGAGGCTGCGACCGCGGAAGAACACGTGCTCGCCGGGTGGCACGGGCTACCGCCAAATGGTTCCGCGGCCCGGATGATCACAGCGCGTTCGGGGAAGCGACTCCAGCATGATCACAGTTGGGGTCGAAGAGGAGTACTTGCTGGTCGACCCGGAGACCCTCCTTCCCACACCACTGGTGCAGAAGGTGCGTGACACGGCCCGCCTGGCACCGATCGCGGATGCCCGAGAGGTCCAGAACGAGCTTCTGCAGGCCCAGATCGAAGTCGCGACCCCCGTGTGCACGACCCTTGAGGAGGTGGGGGGCCACCTTCTGCGGTTGCGCCATGCCGTCGCCTCCGCCGCTCAGGCGAACGGCTGCCGCATCGCGTTGTCCGCCACCGCGCCGGTCCGGGACGCCTCGCCCGTACCCATCACCTGCACGGCGAGATTCCAGAGGATGCAGGCGGAGGCGCGGCTACTGGTCGATGAGCAGCTGATCTGTGGGATGCACGTCCACGTCGGGGTTCCCGACCGCGAAACCGGCGTGGGCGTGCTGAACCGGCTGCGCCTATGGCTTCCGACCCTGCTGGCGATGTCCGCGAACGGTCCCCTGTGGGACGGGCGGGACACCGGGTTCGCCAGTTGGCGCACGATCATCTTCGGCCGCTGGCCGATCAGCGGGCCACCACCGGTCTTCGACGGGCTCGCGGACTACGAGGCACGGGCCGACGCGCTGGTGAAACCGGGGGTGGTCCCCGACCGCGGGCAGCTGTACTGGCTGGCCCGGCTCTCGGAGCGATACCCCACCGTCGAGGTGCGCTGTTGTGACGTGCAGCTGGAGGCGGACGACGCGGTGATGCTCGCCGGTGTCGTCCGCGGGCTCGCCGCCACCGCCATCGCCGAGGAGAAGGCCGGAGTCGCTCTCGTGCCCTGCCGGCAGGAGTTCCTGCAAGCCGCTACGTGGCACGCCGCCAGGCACGGGATGAGCAGCACTCTGGTGGACCCCTGGGGGCGGGTGCGGAGCAGCGGCGACGTGCTGCACGCGCTCCTGCGGTACATCGGTCCCGCCCTCGAAGAGAACGGTGACCACCGTGAGGTGACCGCTCTCGCCCACCGGCTCCTCCGGAACGGAACGGCGGCCGACCGCCAGCGCCGCGCACTGGCCCGGGCCGGTCTGCCCGCGGTCGCGAAACTGATCACCGCATGAGCCACCCGTAGGTGGGATCGACCTGTCGGCGGGCCGATCGGGGTTCCGGTTCCACCCGCCGAGGCCGGAGCGACGGACCGTGCGGTCCGTGTCCGTCTGGCGGTGCGCGACGCCGGAGACGACAATGAGATGGGCCGGATGAGCGCCGCCCGAACAGCGGGCATGGCGTGGCGCACAGTGCCTCCGGGGAGGGCCCGTTCCACGCTCGACGCGCCGGGCAGCCGGGGGCCGCGTATTCCCGCACGTGCAGAGAACTCAGGTGATCGCCCATGTGCCGATGGCTCGCGTATTCAGGAACGCCTCTGCTGCTCGACAGCATCCTCTACAAACCGGCCCACTCGCTGATCGATCAGAGTCTGCACTCCAAACTCGGGGTGGAAACGACGAACGGTGACGGCTTCGGCGTCGGCTGGTACACCGAGGAGGACACGGGCAGTCCGGCGATCCTCCGGGAGATCGGCCCCGCGTGGAGCAACCGCAACCTGCGCGAGATCGCGGACCACGTCCGCTCGTGGCGCTGGTGGGAATGGGCATCGCCATCGGCGGCATCGTGATCGCGGTGGGCGCGGCCCGTCTCACCTTCCGGGACGAGATGGCCGTCACGTCCCGCGACTGCGCGTCGCCGGAGCGCCCACCGCCCCGGCCGGCGGCGAAGGAGAACACCGAGAAGGCGACCACCGCATAGAACACGGAGCGTGCGGCGGAAGCAACGCGCTTGGTGGGTTTGCGTCCGTCCGGTCCGGCAACACCGAAGAGGGCCTCCGAGAAGCGCCACAGCATCATCGCCACCAGGCCGAGACCGATACCCCACACAAGCACCCGCCCGTAGGAGTGGTCGGCGAGCGCAGTGAGCGCTCCCGAGCGGTCGGCCACCGCCTCGGTGTCGCCGAACGCGATCTGCAGGGCCAGCATGCCCACCAGTACGTACAGCACCCCGCGCGTGGCGAGCCCACAACGGGCGGCGACGGCCACTGCCTCGTGCGTGGCGCGAGCCCGGGTTGCACTGGCGGATGCCGTCGTCATGAGTCGCCCCTTCTGAAGGTCTCCCACACCCGCGCCTGCCCGATCGGGCCCACGCCATGCGAGGCCGCACGGAGCACACCGGGCAGAGCCGGGGCAAGAGGTTCTCCTCCTCGCCGTACACGTGGGCGGTTACCGCCGCCTTCAGTGCGGCGATCAGCCGGCGAACTCGGGGCCTGCGGCATCGAGTCCTTCCAGGTTCTTCGGCAGCTCCACCAGGCCTGTCGAACAGCGCGGCCACCTCGCGGTGGCCGGCGGTCAGTTCGTCGATGCGCTGCACGATCACGCGCGGCAAGGCGTCCGGGTGCTTCTCCGCGAGCCAGGGGGCCAGTTGCTCCCGCGCGGCGCACCGCACGGTCCACAGGTTCATGAGGTCGACCACCACCGTGGCGCCCCTCGGAGCCCGGTCGATGGCAGTGAACAACTACGCCCGCGGGGCCTCTATGTGATCAAGGTCCATCTCGTCACAGACGTGCACGATTCAGGCTGCCTGCACCGGGTCCGGCCGTCCTCCTCGTACGCAGGGCACCTGCCCAGCGCAGGAGACCGCATGCACCGCGCCCGAGGCATGCCGGAAGGTCCGTGCCGTGCGGCGAGGGGCTGGGCCGCAGCACGGAATCCCGGCCGGGGTCGGGGCTCGACCGGGGCCGGGCCACCCCGAGGTCGTGGAGCACTTTCCGGAGTGCGGGGTCTTGGCGCCGATGAATCGGGGTAGGCGATCGGCGAGCGAAAGGAGATCGCCATGCCACGCGGATCGTCTCCCAAGCGAGAACGTCAGTACGAGCACATCAAGGAGTCCGCCGAGCGGCGCGGTGAGTCGGAGGAGCGCGCCAAGGAGATCGCCGCCCGGACCGTGAACAAGGAACGCGCCCAGGCCGGTGAGTCCAAGACGGCCAGCCGATCGTCCATCGAGGACATGCCCGCGTCCAAGCGCGGTGGCCGGCACTCCCACAGCGGCTCCCAAGGCCCCACGAAGGACCAGTTGTACAACGAGGCCAAGCAGCGGAACATCAAGGGGCGCTCGCAGATGGACAAGGCCGAGCTCAAGCGTGCTCTCGGCCACTGACAACGCGACCACGCACATGAGCCAGGCGGTTACGGGACGGCCGAGGACGCCAGAGGCCTTCTGGCGGCTGCCCGGCGCGCTGCCTCGCCCTTCACGTCAAGCCCGGGCCCGCAGGCCGGCGGGCCTGCGTAGGGTGTCGGACTTCAGGAACCGCTCCAGGCGGACACCGCTTGATGCTTCCGTGCGGGCCGTCATGCTGGGCCGGCAGGCCCGGCCTGTGCGGCGCAGGCGGCAGAGGGCGCTGGGCAACCCGCCCTTGCCCATGTTGGAACATCGGGCCGTGCCAACAACGGCCCGGCGCCCTTGCCTCGCGGTCTTGGTGCCGGATTCTCGGACCGCCCAGCTCGTCCATGAGGGATGATCACCTCATGGACAGGGTCGTTGATCTTGATGAGGTGGCTGCGGTGCTGGCCGGCCAGACGGTGGGCTGGAGGTCGGCCGGCCTCGAAGTGGACCAGGTGACCTGGAGGGATACCGAGGCGCCGTGGCCCCAGTCTCTGGAGACCGACAGGGCTCGGGTGCATGACCCCGACTCGGTTGGCGTGGTCATCTCCGGTCCGGGAGAGGCCGAGCTGTCGGTTGTGCTGTTTCGTGGTGGCTGGGCTGACGTGGACTTCAGCGCCGGCCGCGACGACGCCGGTTCCCTCCCGGCTTCGGACATCGCCTCAGCGACGGACTTCGAAGCCCGGATGAATCAATGGGTCGCTCGTGTCTTCGGGGTCTGCGGCGGTACTGAGTGAGTGCCGGTCCGTTTCGGCTTGGCCGGCAGGCTGGGGTTCCGCCCGGGCCCGGGCGGTGGTGAGGCGGTGGGAGTCGGTTCCGGTCTCGATTGGGAGCGAGCCTCCTCAACCCCGACAGCGCTGCCCAGCAGATCCGCCGCCGCCAAGGAATCCAATGACCGATCCGGCCGCTCTGTACCGCGTCTGCCCGCCACCGGCCGCACCGCGGCAGTTTCCGATCGACTGGAGCGCTGTGGAAACGGAACTCGGGATGAGGCTCCCCGAGGACTACAAGGAACTCGCAGGCACATATGGGCCGGGGCTCTACTGCGACTACATCAACATCTACCACCCGAACGCGAACACGCCCTGGGCCAACCTCACCGGCCCGATGCCCGCACGCATCCGTGACCATCTCCAGCGCGACTGCGACCAGGGAAGACACCCCGTCCCCTACAATCCGAACCGCCTGTTCACCATCGGTGTCACCAACAACGGCGAGCACCTGTTCTGGATCACCGACCCCCTTCCGCAGCGCCTGCGATCGACTACCCCGAGCCCCCGTCCCGGCCGCCCGTCAGCACCGACGGCATCCGCGAGTGGGCACGCGCGAACGGCTACCAAGTACCGCTCCGCGGCCGGATCCCCGCTGAAGTCCTGGACGCATGGCAACGGGCCACTTGTGCCTGCCCCTGACGCCCGGCGCCGAGGGAGTCGTCGCTCGGGCGTCCTGCTCTACCGGTTGTAGGAGTACAGCCTGTCCACCTCGATGAATCCGGCCGATCGGTACATCGCGGTGGCAGCGGTCCGGTCGCTGTCGCCGCCGATGGGCGAGTCCGCCTCGACATAGAGGAACACTGCGGTCGCACCGTGGGAGCGGAGCACGTCCAGTGCCGAGCCCAGGAGGGCGCTGCCGAGCCCGCGGCGGCGAGTATCCGGCATGACGGCGATCCACCACAGGACGCCGGTCCTTTCCTGCGGAAGCCCGATCACCGCTTCCGCTACGGGCCGCTCGCCCATCCGGACTTGCAGACGGCACGCCCGGTCGTCGCCGAGCTCCGGAGTGATGCGCACCCCTTCGGCACGGGGCAGACCAGGGGCGGGCAGGTCGATCATGAGATAGCGCCACTGGCACCGTCCGATGAATCCAGCCCGCTCCAATGCGTCATGGGTGACCGAGCGGTGCCGTCGGGGAAGGGCCTCGAGACCACGGGTCAGGGCAGTCGCGAATTGGAAGGCCTGGATTGGACGTCGGCCGAAGCGCAAGACCGCCTGCCCGATCAGGGCGTCGGCGGTCTCGACATTCTCCTGGCAGTGAAGCCAGAGGATCACCCCGGTGTCGTCGTGGGGCCGCAGGGCCCATGAGATCGCGCCGGTGACGCCGCCCCACGCGTCGCCGGCCACGTATGTCTCTGGCCGGTCCAGTTCGGCCCACCAGCCCCCGTCGATGGGCGATCGGCCCTCGAGTGCCTCGATGAGCATGCCCGGTGTCACGGAGGGTTGTCCGGGGACCCGGTCGCCGTCGGCCAGGGCCAGGACGGCCGTCGAATCCGCCGGCGTGTAGGGCCGTAGCGAGATGCTCGCGGTAGAGGGCACGGGATTGACCATGGCGACTGCTTCCGTCGTTGTCCAGTTGCCTCTGGGATAGAGCGGGTGTCCCGAAGGGTACTGGTCAGGCCGTGTTCGACGGCTTCGCGGGCGTTGTCGCGCAGCACCGGCCTCGCAGGCCGTGCAGCGGTAGCGGTCGTACGGAGCGCGCCGCCGGACAACCACGAGCCGGCGTCCCTACTCGGCCGCCTCGGGCAAGAGCTCCGGCGGCTACGGGTCATGAAGTCCTCCGGAAGCGCAACCGGTCGTTCCCACCTCCTTCGCGCGCCCCACAACCGCCTGACCCGCCGGGCGCGGTCGGCGTGGCGGTGATGCCGGCCGAGGTGGTCCACGCCCCGCAGGTCCGCGGCGACCGCCGGCACCCTCGCGGCCCTCCCTTGCATTCGGGCCGTCCTCACCATCGGCGTGCTCCGTCACACCGCCCCGTTGCCCTACTGTTGGCCTCGCCCGAGTGCGCCCCGCGACCATGCCCGTTCCGCCCGACACCACAGCCGTGCCGCCTACCGGGGAGGGATCACCGTGACCGCCACCGAATCCACCGCGAACTCCGTCTACTGGGAGCCGCTCTGGGCCGAAGGCCGCCAGTACCGGCAGCCGTGCGACGCCGAGACACAGCTGATGGACCGGCATCTGGGTCCCGGCCACAGCCGTCCCGCCCTCGACATCGGATGCGGCGTCGGCACCCTGACCCGCCATGTCCACCACAAGCTCGGATACCGCACGACCGGCATCGACTGCGCCCCCAGCGCCCTCGCCCTCGCCGCCACCCACGACACCGGCCCCGGCTCGGGGCCGGCATGGCGGCGTCTGGACATCACCACCGACGACCTCACCGCGTTGCCCGACCCCGCCTACGCCGTCATCACCTGCCGCCTCGTCTACCGGTGGATCGACGACAAGCCCGCGTTCATCGAGCGTGTCCGCCACCTCCTCGCACCCGGTGGCACCTTCTGGGTCGTCACCGAGGTCGCGGGACGGCGCACGACCACCAACCCGACCCTCCAAGAACCCGGGATCACCCCCGCAGACGCCGAACTGCTGACTGCCGGATGGTCCGCCGTCCGCACCGCCGACCTCGACGTCCTGCGCTGCTACGCCCTGCGCCCCTGACCGCGAACGAGTCGACTGCCTTTGCCCTGCTGCATTCGGCGGGGGGGTCAGGCGCCACGGTCGTGTCCCTCGGCGTCGTCGGGAAGGCGAACGCGGCCGGTGCATCGCGGCTGTCCGCGGTGCACCGGTCTGACCGTCCCTCAGCGAACGGATGTGTCGATCGACACGGAGTTGTTGACCTCGTTGGGGTCGGGCGTAGTGCTGCTCACGGTCGCCCAGTCGGTGACGGTACTGCCGGCAGCGGTCACGACCCTGACCACGATCTGGGTCGTGACCTGCTCGCCGCTTCCCAGGACACCCACTCGGCACGTCACGGTGTCCGAGGATCCCGGTGTTGGAACGGTGCAGCTTCCTTGTGCGGGCGTCGCGCTGACGAACCTGGCCCCGGGAGGAAGAGTGTCGTTGAGCACGATGTTCTCGGCACGAGTCGACCCGATATTGCGCACCGTGACCGTGTAGGTCAGGTTGCTTCCACTCCTTACGGAGTCAGGGGTGGCGCTGATGTCGACTGCGACATCGGCCAGCGGCCGGGCGACGGCCAGGCTGTGGAGGCCGGCGGCGGCAATGGCGCCCACGCCATCGAGGAACCGGCTGCAGGGCGCGGTCTGGCCGGAGGCGCATACCCTAACCGGCGCATTGGTGCCGGTGCCGGGGCCGCTCCTGCCGTTGCCCAGTTGGCCGGAGTTGTTGCTCCCCCAGCTCTGGACGCCGCCGTCGGCCCGCAGCGCCAGACTGTAGACGCCGCCGGCGGCGATGTTGGTGATACCGGTCTGAAAGCTGGTACAGGGTGCGGTCTGGCCCGTCGCGCAGACCTGCACGGGCAGGCTGGTGGCGGTGTTCGTGCCATTGCCCAGCTGGCCCGAGCCGTTGAATCCCCAGCTGCGGACGGTGCCGTCGGTCAGCGCCGCCAGGCTGTGCCCCTCGCCGGCGGCGAGAGACCTCACGCCGGTGAGTGGGTTGGCGGTGCAGTTCGTTTGTCCAGGAGCGCAGACGACGACCGGCGTACTGCTGTCCGCATCCGCGCCGTTGCCCAGTTGACCGAAGACGTTGTATCCCCAGGTGCGGACGGTGCCGTCGGTCAGCACCGCCAGGCTGTGCTCCCCGCCGGCGGCGACGCCGGTCACGTTGGTGAGGTCGGTGACCTCAACGGGCACGCTGCTTTGGACGTCGTTGCCGCTCATCCCGTTGCCCAGCTGGCCATGGGCGTTGCGCCCCCAGGCGTAGGCGCGGCCGTCGGTCCGCACCGCCAGGTTGTGGTTCCGGCCGGCGGCAATCCCTTTCACACCGCTCAGGAAACCGGCGCAGGGGGCGATCCCTCCTACCGCGCAGACCTGCACAGGGGTCCTGCGGTCGGTCGTTGTGCCGTCGCCCAGCTGGCCTTCGCCGTTGAACCCCCAGGCGACGACGGTGCCGTTCGCACGCAGTGCCACACTGTGGTCTACACCGGCGGCAATCGCTTTCACGCCGGTGAGGAAGGTGTCGCAGGGGGCGGTCTCCCCGACCGCGCACACCTGCACCGGGGTCGTGCTTGCAGTCTTGGTGCCATCGCCCAGCTGGGCATTGCTGTTGACCCCCCAGGCCCAGACGGTGCCGTCTGCCCGCAGCGCGAGGGAATGAAAGGATCCGCCGGCGATGGCCAGCACGCGGTCGAGGGGCGAGGTGCAGGGTGGATCACCGCACACCCGGACGGGGGTGGTGCTCTGCCCGACAGTGGAGCCGTCGCCGAGCTGGCCGCCTCCGTTGTCGCCCCAGGCGAGGGCGATGCCGGGCTCGGCGGCTCTGCCGCTGTCGGCATTCGCTGCCGACCACCCGCTCAGGGGAAGTGCGCCCCACAACAGGGCCACCAAACCGGCGGCTGCGGCCCGTCTACGTGCCGACCGGCCACACTTCGCGAATCCCATGGTCATCCTCTCGTGCGGAACTTCGCCACAGGCGGGCCCTCACGATCAGCAAGACCGCCCCTGCGCACAAGATCCTTGAGGCGCACCGGTCCGGCGCAGCCTGAACACGCTGTGTGACCGATCGCCTTCACCCGAACGCCCCGAAGCTCCGGATGAGAAGCCCTCGGCAGAGGTGACGGAGCCGCCTCCGCATGAGACCCGGAGTCGCCGGCGGGAACGCCGCCTCGACGACTCCCCTGGTTCCCCGGCCGCGCGGGAAGACCACGGACCACGGCCCCTCACCGACTTGGGCGGTGGGTGCCGCGGTGCCGCAGACACGCAGACGGGACCACACCCGGCAAAAGACGCTGCAACGGATCTCGACCTGCCCGTGGCCCGGGCGTTCCTCACATGCGGACGGTGATCTCGGGGAGCGGTGCGCCGGACAGGTTGAGCCGGAGCCCGGTCATGGTCAGGTACGTCTGCGAGTCGCTCAGGGTGTTGGAGGGTGCCTGGGTCTTCCCGCGCGTGCTCACCAGCAGGTACCAGCCCCCGCGCTTGTAGCTGCGGGAGGCGTCGGCGCTGTCGCCGTTGGGGTTCAGTACCCAGCCCTGGCGCTCCAAGTCCGCACAGATCGCCTTCATTTCGGACTGCGCTGCGACCTTCTCCCGGACTGCCATCCAGCCCGTCCTGTTCAGGTTGGATCCGGCCGGAACCATCGACTTGCCCTGCTCCGGGTCGAGGCCCGCGGCGCGCACCGCCTTCCGGATCACTTCGTCCACCTCGTCCCCCGTGAGGGGTGGCGACGTGGGTTCGGGCTCCGACGCGGGCGCCGACGCGGATCCGGACGGCTTGGACGAGGGCGCGCCCAGGTGCACGCGCCCGTCGTCGTCGATCTGTACCTGGTCCGGCAGTACCGCGGCGGCCAGACTCACGATCAACGTCGCGGCCAGTCCGATCCACACCCTCTTCAAGAACGCGTTCAACGTGAGACTCCCCCGAATGATCATTCGAGGGGAGTCTCACACATCCCGTTCGGCAGCCGCACCGCCGGGTCAACCGCGGCACGACGGGGCGAGACCGTCCGGTCGGAGCAGAACCTGCCCCTCCGCGGACGGGCTCCGCGGGTCAGGAGATGGCGGTGCCCGTCTCCTCCCCCAGCGTGTGCAGGAGGCGGTTCTGGAAGTCCTCGTCGTGCACCGCGATGTGCGGCTCCTGCCGCTGCTGGTGGTACCAGTACCCGCCGCTGGTCAGTGCCCGCGGGTCGTCGCCGGAGGCGAGCCACGCCTGCGTGCGGTGACCGAGCTCGAGGTCGTCCGGCGCGCCGGGTCCGCCCATCCTGGTGGGCACCCAGCCCGGGTCCACGGCATTGCTCAGCACGCCGGGGCGCAGCCGGGCCACCGCGGCCGCGAGCGTCGTGACGAACAGCTTGCTGTCGGCGTACGAGCCCGGTACGTCTCCCCGCCAGTCGGTGCCGTCGAGGGCGGTCCGCCCCTGGTAGTGCGAGCCGCTGCTCAGGTAGACCAGTCGGCGCGGCCCCTTCAGCAGGGCCGTGAGCAGGTACGGGGCGATGACGTTGACCGGCATCACCGCGGGCCCGCTCCACACGCCGGCGTTGTGGATCACGGCGTCGAGCGGCTCCGCCTCCCGCAGCTCGGCGGCGATGCGCCGCACCGCGTCGCGGTCCCCGAAGTCGCCCACGACGATGCTCGCCCCACGGTCGACGAGGTCCTGCATGCCGACCGCTCGCCCGCGATTGCGGGCGTGCACCACGACCTCGTGGCCGTCGGAGAGGAGTGCGTCCGCCGCGGCTCGTCCCAGACCGTCCGAAGAGCCAGTCACCAGGATCCGACTCACGTTCCCTCCTCCTTGATGAGAGCCTCAGCTCGTCGTGGGTTGCCGGGCCGGCGTCGGGGCCTCGTGGCCCTGTTCGGACGCGGAGCATGGGATGTCTGCCGGCACCGGTGCGCAGGATGCCCACGGCCACGTCGGAGAACGGCTCCCCGTGGGAGTGGAAGGGCCGTGCGACGGGGCCGAGGGGCCTACCGGCTCCGGCTCGCGGGCCGATCTTGGCACGCCGCGAGGTCAAAACCCCGGACCTCGACGGCTACTCTCCTTCGTATCGGGCTCGCTCCTTCTCAAGTCGCGTTGCGGCGGCCCGGAATCATCATCAGGGCGCTGTCGGCGGGGGTCTGCTCGCCCGCATGATTCGGGCATGGACAAGGCTCAGGAACTCGGCGCGCTCGCCCTGGCGACCGCGGAGCAGCTCGCCCAACGGCACGTAGGTGTCGTGGTCGCCGCCGTTACCGACGGGCAGGTGGGGTTCGCGGGTGCGGGCACCACCGGAGGGGGTGGCAGCGGGACACCGGGTGCCGACACGCTGTTCGAGATCGGATCGGTCACCAAGACCTTCACCGCGCTGGCCCTCGCCCGGATGGCGGTCGCCGGCACGGTCGATCTCGACGAGCCGCTGGCCCGTCTCCTCCCCGAAGGAACGGTCGTACCGTCCCGGGACGGGCAGGACATCACCCTGCGGCACCTGGCCACCCACACCTCCGGTCTGCCCCGGCTGCCCAAGGGCATGATGCCGCGGGCCCTGCTGCGCCCCCGCACTCCCGATCCGTACGCCGGATGCACTGCGGACGTGTTGCTGTCCGGGCTGGCCCACACCCGGCTCGGCGCTGCTCCGGGCCGACGGGTCCGCTACTCCAACCTCGGTGCCGGACTCCTCGGGCTGGCCCTCGCCCGTCGCGCGGGCACCGGCTACGAACAGCTGGTGACGTCCCAGGTGTGCGCCCCGCTCGCCATGTCCGACACGCTGGTGTCAGCCCCCGCGACCCGGCCCGGTCGGCTCGCGCAGGGCCACGACGGCCGGCGTCGCCCCACCCCTCCCTGGAACCTGGCCGATCTCGCCGGGGCTGGAGGCCTGTGGTCGACCGCGACCGACCTGGTGTCCTATGTACGGGCCCAGTTGGACGGCGGTGGCCCCGGCGAGCTCGCGGAAGCGATCCGGCTCTCCCGGCAGGTCGAGCACCGCAGCAATGGATTCGCCTGGATGCACCTCGGCTGGACGGCCCACCGCCTGCACCCCCGCCAGGGTGCCCATCTGCAGATCTGGCACAACGGAGGAACCGGCGGCTTCTCCTCCTTCGTCGGATTCGACCCCGAGACCGGCACGGCGGTCGTAGTCCTCAGCAACACCCAGCGCCCTGTCGACCCTCCCGCCTTCGACCTGCTGCGCACCCTCCAGAACGAAGTCTCTTCACGCAAGGCCCGCGGAGCACCGCCGGGTTCCACGTCGTGATTCGACGGGGCCGATGGCCTCGCCCGCCTGGACGTAGGCGCTGCCGCTGCCGAGTTTGACCCGGTGACCGCCATCCACGACACGGCAGAACGCTTCATACGAGCCTGGGTCCCCGCGTCGGCGGCCGCGTACCGGACCGGGCGTACGGTCCCGAGCGGCCGGAAGTGCGAGCCGGGCGAGCAGGCGCCGCGGGCGGGTGGAGGGTCGTACGGCGGCTGTTACACGGAGTTGAACCCGTTCGGCGCATCCACCACGGGCAGCGACGGAGCCCGGGGCGGGTCAGGCGGGACGCTCAGGTCCATGGCCGCCCCGGGCCGCGACCGGACCTCCCGCGTCGGGGGGTCAACGCAGCCTTGACCCATGCCCACTACAAGGGAGAGTTACGGAAATGTCCGCATTGAGCAACACCGGCAGTTTTCGGCTCTTTCAGGGGTGATTCGGGGTCAGGGTGTGGCTCCTCGGCAGGACGCCGGGACTTGTTCGGAGCCCACCCGGCCTGCACCAGGCCGGGCGGGGCTGACCGTTGAAGGAGCCATCCGCATGTCTGCTTCCCTCGCCAGCGCCACCCGCAGCACCCTCGCCGGCCTCCTGGCCGCCGGCGCCCTGATCGGTGCCGCGGCGGTGCCGGCTGCCGCCGACGACCACCGGCACGACCACCGCGGTTCGCACTCTTCCATCGTCATCGGTGACGTCGAGACAGCCGACCGCGGGCACGACAACCGCGCCCTGAACCGCGAATGGGTCGAAGTGAGGAACACCGGCCGTCACTCCGTCGACCTGCGCGGCTTCACCCTCACCGACAAGGAGGGCAACCGCTACCGCTTCAACGGCTTCCGCCTCGACGGCAAGTCCAGCGTCAGGGTCCACACCGGCAACGGCCGCGACACCGACCACGACGTCTACCAGGGCCGCCGCCACCGCGTCTGGGACGAGCGCGACACCGCCACCCTCCGCGACAACCGCGGCAACGTCATCGACACCGAATCCTGGGGCCGCCGAGGACACCGCCACGGCCACTGACCCCGGCCGGCACCATCATCTGAGCAACATCGACGGGGTTCGGTTCGCATCCTGACCGTCCCGGCTTGACCCCCACATGAAAAGGGAGGGTCGCTGCACCGCGCAGCGACCCTCCCTTTCGTGCGGATCCAACTCTCCCTTCAACGCGGCCCCCGCCGGATCCGGCAACGGGCCGCTCGGGGGTTCCGGTCGGGGTTGGTCAGGACGACATGATGAAGCGCAGGGCGAGGCCGGAGGCCCCTGTCCAGTACGTGACGCGGGCCCCGTCGTCGAACGGCA
>NZ_JBIWFI010000068.1:0-14238 GCF_044762985.1 Streptomyces sp. NPDC096339
CCAACACATCCCACCACCCCCCCCATACAACCACTCCTCCCCCCCCCCCGCCCCGCCCCCTAACCCCCGGGCCCCCCCCCCCCCGGCCCCCCGGGGGGGCGCCCCTGTCTCGTATACGAAAATCAGGTCAACCGGTCAGCGCGGTCGCTGACCCTTCATGCCACGCCCCGGGATCGGCCCCTTCGGCAGGGGCATGTTCGACATCAGGTCGCCCATCGCGCGCAGCTTGTCGTTGACCGCGGTGATCTGGGGGCCGGACAGGACGCGCGGGAGCTTGATCAGGGTGGTGCGGACCTTCTTCAGGGGCACCTCGCCCTCGCCCGTGCCCACGATGAAGTCGTGCACCGGCACGTCGGGCATGATGCGGGCCATCTTCTTCTTCTCGTTCGCGAGAAGGAGCTTCACCCGGTTCGGGTTGCCCTCACCGATCAGCACGACGCCGGCCTTGCCGACGGCCCGGTGGACGATGTCCTGGCTCTTGTTCATCGCGATGGCGGGGGTGGTCGTCCAGCCCCGGCCCACGTTGTCCAGTACGGCCGCGGCCGCTCCCGGCTGGCCTTCCATCTGCCCGAAGGCAGCCGCCTCGGCCCGCCGTCCGAAGACGATCGCCATCGCGAGGAACGCCACCAGGAAGCCCAGGATGCCCAGGTAGACCGGAGCGTCGATCAGGAAGCCGATCGCGAGGAAGACACCGAAGGTGACGATTCCCACGCCCGCGACAATCAGACCGACCTTCGGGTCGGCCTTGCGCGTCATCTTGTACGTCAGGGCGATCTGCTTCAGTCGCCCGGGGTTCGCAGCAGTCTCTGCGTTTGACTTCCTCGCCATACAGCGAGTTTACGTGGCCTGCGGGGTGCGGGTCGCCGCGGCCTCAAGTACGTGTTCGGTTTCGACGCGGTCCTTGGCCCGGCGCCGGTCCTCGAGGACCGCCGTCCAGGCGTTGCGGCGGGCGCCGCTCATCAGCAGGGATTCGAGGCCCCGGAAGGCGTCGGACAGGGACGGGATGGCGATGGCGCGTACGGGCGCGGCCTGCATGATGTCGATCCCTTTCACGGTGCCGGTGTGTGCGGTGTGTGGATCCAGCGTCACTGACTGGTGTTACCAGCGCATGACCGGCTGGTCAATCGTGACGAAAGATTGACGCGGCCCGCCGGACTCTCCCTCGAAGAAAGAGCCTAGGGGCCGCGTCGATGCGGTGTTACCCGTTAGTAGGTGTTTGTGCGCGAGTTCACACGCTCGCAGCGCGCTTCTCCGTGCCTGCGGTCGAGCTCCGCCTCGCCACCGCTCCGGCCGCGTGCCCGTCCTCGTCCCTCGGACGGACCCGCAACCTACGCTCCAGCTCGGCTGCGCTTCTCCATCGCCTGGGTGTAGAGGCGTCCCGCGCGGTACGAAGAACGGACCAGCGGGCCCGACATCACGCCGGAGAAGCCGATCTCCTCGGCCTCCTTCGCCAGCTCGACGAACTCCTCCGGCTTCACCCAGCGCTCGACGGGGTGGTGCCGCGGCGAGGGGCGCAGGTACTGGGTGATGGTGATGAGCTCGCAGCCGGCCTCGTGCAGGTCCTTCAGGGCCTGCGAGACCTCCTCGCGCTCCTCGCCCATGCCGAGGATCAGGTTCGACTTGGTGACCAGGCCGTAGGCGCGCGCCTTGGTGATCACGTCGAGGGAGCGCTCGTAGCGGAAGGCCGGGCGGATCCGCTTGAAGATGCGCGGCACCGTCTCGACGTTGTGCGCGAAGACCTCGGGGCGGGAGGCGAAGACCTCTTCCAGCAGCTCCGGGACCGCGTTGAAGTCGGGGGCCAGCAGCTCGACCTTGGTGTGGCCGGCCTCTCGGCCCGCCGTCTGCTGGTGGATCTGGCGCACGGTCTCCGCGTACAGCCAGGCACCGCCGTCGGCCAGGTCGTCGCGCGCGACGCCCGTGATGGTGGCGTAGTTCAGGTCCATCGTGACGACCGACTCGCCGACGCGGCGGGGCTCGTCACGGTCCAGGGCCTCGGGCTTGCCCGTGTCGATCTGGCAGAAGTCACAGCGCCGGGTGCACTGGTCGCCACCGATGAGGAAGGTGGCCTCGCGGTCCTCCCAGCATTCGTAGATGTTCGGACAGCCGGCTTCCTGGCACACCGTGTGCAGTCCTTCGCCCTTCACCAGGGCCTGCATCTTGGTGTACTCGGGACCCATCTTCGCCCGGGTCTTGATCCACTCGGGCTTGCGCTCGATGGGGGTCTGGCTGTTACGGACCTCCAGGCGCAGCATCTTGCGTCCGTCGGGTGCGACTGCGGACACGACCGGCTCCCTGTGACTTCGATTCTTCGGCGTCCACCAGGGTACGCCCGTAATTCGTACGCTCTTACGTCCGGCCAACCCGTACGGGACCGGACGCATTCCCCCGGCTAGCCGCCGAGCGCCGGCTCCGTCTCGCGGGGCTTCAGTTCCGCGTGCTCCAGTACGTCCTTCAGGTGACGCTCGACGACCGGCAGCACCTCGGCGATGGTGATCTCCCGGCCCAGTTCGTACGAGAGCGAGGTCACACCGGCGTCGCGGATCCCGCAGGGGATGATCCGGTCGAACCAGGTGGCGTCCGGGTTCACGTTGAGGGAGAACCCGTGCATCGTGACGCCCTTGGCGACGCGGATGCCGATGGCGGCGAGCTTGCGGTCCTCGCGGCGCTGGCCGGCGTTGGACGGAGCGTACTCGGGGCCGTGGAGCCGGGCGTCGAACTCGTCGTCGCCGGTGCGCGGGTCGGCTGCGGGCGCGGCGAGGTCGAGGGTGAGGCCACCGAGCTTCGGGCGGTCCTCGATCGGGTCGCCCAGCACCCAGACCCCGGAGCGGCCCTCGACGCGGGTGGTCTCCAGGCCGAATTCGGCGGCGGTGCGGATCAGGGCCTCTTCGAGGCGGCGGACGTGCGCGACCACGTCCACCGGGCGGGGCAGCTTCATGATCGGGTAGCCGACCAGCTGGCCCGGGCCGTGCCAGGTGATCTTGCCGCCGCGGTCCACGTCGATGACGGGGGTGCCGTCGAGCGGTCGCTCGCTGGGGTCGGTGCGCCGGCCGGCCGTGTAGACCGGCTCGTGCTCCAGCAGCAGGCAGGTGTCGCCTATCTCCTCGGCGAAGCGCGCCGCGTGCACCCGGCGCTGTTCTTCCCAGGCCACGGTGTACTCGACGGATTCCGGCCCGAAGCCCAGATGGACAAACCCAAGCTCAGCCACCGCAGCGCCTCCTCGTTGAACCTGCTGTGTGCACCTATCGCACTCAGCAAGGGTACGGCGGCCCCGCGAGCGGCTCGGCGGGGGCCGGGGAAGGGGGCGGGGAAGGGGTCGGCGGCGGAGACTGCGGCGGGGCTTCCAGCGGGGGCCACGGCAGCTGTTTCGGACGGCGCCGGCCCTTCGGGGGGCGGTCCGGGTCCTCGTCCGCGCGCGGGAGCCGCCGGTGGCCCTCGGAGTGGTCGTTGACCCAGCCGCACACCCCACACGCGTAGCGGCCGTCGAGCCCCGCGATGAGGGTGCCGCAGCGCCTGCACTCGGCCTCGGTCAGCTCGGGCGGAGGAAGCGGAGCGGTGGATTCGGGTCGCTCCTCGGGGAGCTGAGCCCGGTGGGGCCGGCGGGTCATGGGCCGCAGCCTATGCGGATGGAGGGGGTCAGTCCGTAAAGAGCCCTACCCATTCTGCACACGATCGGATGAATGTAGGGCAGAGAGGGCGGTGTGAGCGGAGTTCGCCGCTACATTCACGCCGTTCACAGGGCCGGGACACCGGTCCGTCACCCCAGGAGACCGTGGAGCCGATGACGGAACGACCTGCCCAGCGTGTCCCCAACCGGCAGCTCGCGGCGCTGATCGCGGAAGCCGGGTTCTCCAACGCCGGGCTAGCCCGCCGCGTCGACCAGCTCGGCCTGGAGCACGGTCTCGATCTGCGGTACGACAAGACGTCCGTGACCCGGTGGCTGCGCGGGCAGCAGCCGCGCGGGACCACCCCGGCGCTGATCGCCGAGGTCTTCACCCGGCGCCTCGGGCGGCGGCTGTCCGCGCAGGACCTGGGGCTGGACGCCTGCGCGCCCGTGTACGCGGGGCTGGAGTTCGCGGCCACCCCCGAGGAGGCGGTGGACATCGCGAGCGGGCTGTGGCGCAAGGACTCCGGCTCGCACGCCGAACTGCGGAAGATCGCCTTCACCCCGGCCGGGCTGGTCGTGCCCAGCCGGGACTGGCTGATCGGGCGGGCCGACGAGCGGGTGGGCCGCGGCGCGGAGACGGCAGCGGCGGCGGCAGCGGCGGCCCGAGTGCCGGTGCAGGGCCGGGCCTCGGTACCCCGGCAGCGGCAGATCGACCGGGGGCCCGGGCAGCGGGTGACGGGCGGGGACATCGCCGCCCTGAGATCGGTGAGCGAGCTGTTCCGCACCCTGGACCACGCCTACGGCGGCGGGCACGCCCGGCAGGCGCTGGTGCGCTACCTGGAGCACGAGGCGGAGCCGATGCTCCGCGGGACCTACGGGGAGACCACCGGGCGCAGGCTGTTCGCGGCCGCCGCCGACCTGACCCGGCTCGCGGGCTGGACCTCGTACGACATCGCCGCGCACGGGCTCGCACAGCGCTACTTCGTGCAGGCGCTGCGGCTCGCCCAGGCCGCGGGCGACCGGGCGTACGGGTCGTACGTGCTGGTCACCATGAGCCGGCAGGCGGTCTACCTGGGCCACGGCCGGGAGGCGGTGCAGCTGGCCCGCGTCGCCCAGCAGGGCGTCGGGTCGGGCCCGCCGCCGGTGGTGCAGGCGCTGCTGCACTCGGCGGAGGCGCGGGGGCACGCGGTGCTCGGCGAGGTCCGGGCGTCGACGGCCTCGCTGGTGCGGGCGGAACGGGCGCTGGGCGCCGCCCGGCCGGGGGACGACGTGCCGCACTGGGCGCGGGACTACGACGAGGCGCAGCTCGCGGACGAGTTCGGGCACTGCCACCGGGACCTGCAGCAGTACCGGGCCTCGGCGCAGCACGCGGAGCGCTCGCTGCAGTTGCGGGCGGCGGGGTACGCGCGTTCGCGGCTGTTCTGCCGGGTGGTGCTCGCGACGGCCCGGCTGGGGTTGGGCGAGCTGGACCAGGCGTGCGCGCTGGGCGCGGAGGCGGCGCAGCAGGCGATGGAGATGCGGTCGGTGCGTGCGGTGGAGTACGTACGGGACTTCGAGCGGCGGCTGGAGCCGTACCGGGACGCGTCGGCCGTACGGACGTACCGCGACCGGGTGGCGGCCTTGTCGTGAACACCGGTGGCGGAACGCCCGCCACCTCTTGTCTGAAGATCATCCGCCGTGCGACGGTCCGATCATGAGAGATGTGATGCGCCGCAGGATCGGCACCATCGCCGGGGTGTATCTGGCGATCGCCCTGCTTCCGGGGGTCTGGGTCAAGGGCTTCCTCGGCGAGGAACCCGGGTTCGCCGACGTGGCCCTTGAGGGGATGATGGCCGCGGCCGTGCTCGTCGTACTCGGACAGATCGTCCTGATCAGCCCCGGCTCCGACTGGCGCCGGGCGCCGGTGGGCGCGGTCCTGCTCCTCTCGGTACTGGGCTACGTCCAGGACTTCCTGCTCTGGCTGTTGATCTCCTGGGCCTTCGCGGAGATCGAGTCCGCGCTGCACGTGGACGGCCTCGGCACCGTCGCCCTGGCGGCGCTGCTCACCCGGGGCCTGAGCCTTGCCCTGCTCTTGCTGCTGCCGCCGAGCGCGGAGCACCGGGAGGAAGCGGTCGCGGAGACCGCGTGAGACGAGGCCCGGCCCCGGGACCGGGGCCGGGCCTCCGCATGGGTGGTTCTCAGGCCGCCACCGGTAGCGCGGCCCCGGCGGATGCCGGGAGCGGGATGCCGAAGTCGCGCAGGACGGCGGTGCCGGCGCGGCGGGCCGAGCTCAGGGCGCCCTGGACGGTGTTGGTGTCGCGGTGGTCGCCGCACACGTACAGCCCGGCCAGGACCCGTACCGGGCGTCGCGGGTCGCGCGGCGGCGGCATGGCGGGGACGGCCTCCGGGGTGTGGTGGACGGCCAGCAGCTCCCAGTCCCGGGTGGCGCAGTCGTAGAGGCGGGCGAGGCGCGAGGCGACCGTACGGGTGGGCGGCGGCGGGCCGAGCACGGTGGTGGTGACCAGGCTCCGGCCGGTGGGGGCCCGCGTCGGGTCGACCGCGCTCATCACGGCGGTGTGGGAGACGGACCACTTGGGGTCGCCGTCCAGGAGCAGCGAGCCGTCCCAGGGCAGGGGTGCGGCGGTGGCGTGGTGCAGGACGGTGACCTCGTGGAATCCGGGCACGCGCAGGCCGGGCAGGAGCTCGGCGGCGGCGCGGGCTCCGGTGGCGAGGAGCACGGAACGGCAGGTGAAGTCGCCGTGTTCGGCGGTGGTGACCAGGTTCGTGGCGACCGAGCGGACCCGGACCCCGGTACGGACGGTTCCGGGCGGCAGGGCGTCGGCGAGCAGGCCGGGCAGGGCCGCCGCTCCCCCTTCGGGTACGGCGAGGCGGCCGCGGGCGAAGGTGCGCAGGGCGAGGTCGGCGACCCGGCTGGAGGTGGTGAGCTCCGGGTCGCGGAGCAGGGTGGCGAGCAGGGGCCGGAGCACTCCGTTGACGGTGCGCGACGGCAGGCCGCGGGAGCGCAGGGCGGCGAGGGCGGTGCGTTCGGGCCGTGCCAGGAGCTTCTCCTCGGGCAGGGCGGCGAGCCGGCCGAGGGCAGCGCTGAGCCGGGCCTGGTCGAGCGAGCCGCTGGCCAGGGCGCGGGCGGGGGTGAGGGCCCCGGCCCGGAGCTGCTTCCCGTCGGTGTGGACCAGTACCCCGGGCGCGAACGGGCGCAGGGTCAGCGCCTCCAGGCCGGGGGTGCGTTCGAGTTCCGTGTACGAGGTGTTGAGCAACTGGCCGACCCGGTCCAGCCGGAAGCCGTCGGCCGACACGGTGGCCATCCGGCCGCCGGGGTCGTCGGCGGCCTCCAGGACGGTGACGGAGACCCCCGCCGCGATCAGGTGGTGCGCGGCCGCGAGTCCTGAGACCCCGGCTCCTACGATGACTACGTCTGCGTGGTTCGAGCTGCTGAGCACGTGCCCCTCCCCGAGGTCGGCGCGGCTGTGTGGGGATCCTCCTTCCCCCAACCGGCTCCAGGGGAACCCGAGTTGACCGTGCTATTACGGTCGGTTCCGGTCGCACGACGGTCGCATCCGGGTCACGAACGGTCGCACACGGTCGCACGTGCCGTGGAGCAGGGCGTTCAGAGGGCGGCGCGGATGGCGTCCTCGATGCCGGGGTCCCGGAACTCGAACCCGGACCCCAACAGCCGCTCGGGGCGGGCCCGCTGACTGCCGAGCACGTCCGAGGAGAACTCACCCAGCGCGATGCGCAGCGCCACCGCCGGGACCGGCAGCACCGCGGGCCTGCGCAGCACCCGGGCCATGGCGGCGGTGACCTCACGGTTGGTCAGCGGCTCGGGGGCGGTGAGGTTGACGGGGCCTTCGAGGGAGGGGGTGTCGATGATGTGGCGCAGGGCCGCGACCTCGTCCCTGAGGGAGATGTACGACCAGTACTGGCGGCCGTCGCCGAGCCGGCCGCCGAGGCCCGCGCGGAAGAGGGGGAACATCCGCCCCCAGGCCCCGCCCTCGCCGGCGACGACCAGGCCGGTACGGGCGAACGCGGTCCGGATCCCGGCCTTCCGGGCGGGCGCGGCGGCGGCCTCCCACTCCACGCAGACCGAGGGCAGGAACCCCGTCCCGGCGGGGGAGTCCTCGTCCACGACCCGGTCGCCGGTGTCGCCGTAGTACCCGACGGCGGTGCCGACGACGAACACCTTCGGCGGCTCGTCGAGCGCGGCCATCGCCCGGGCGAGGGCGGCGGTGCCGAGGACACGGCTGTCGCGGATCTCCTTCTTGTACGCGGCCGTCCACCGGTGGTCGCCGACCCCGACCCCGGCGAGGCCCACGACGGCCCCGCACCCGGCGAGCCCGGCGGGGTCCACGTGGCCGCTCGCCGGATCCCACCGCGCCTCGTCCGCCGCCGCGGGCTCGCGGCGCACGAAGCGGACCACCTCGTGCCCGTCCTCCCGGAGGGACCGCACGAGGGCACTGCCGATGAGTCCGGTCGAGCCGGTGACTGCGATGCGCATGCCCTCATCCTGCCGGGCCGCGTGCCGCGGGCTCGGCTGATTCCCCGTTGCCGGGGGCTGCGAATGGTGACGGGGCCGGGGCCCACCCGTGAAACCGGCTGCGCCGGGCCTCCTGGGGCTCCGCCCCAGACCCCGCGCCTCAAACGCCGGCGGGGCTGGATTTCGGCTGATGCCGCCGGCACCACCCAGCCCCTCCGGCGTTTGAGGAGCGGGGTGCGGGGCGGAGCCCGGAGCCTTGAGCCGCACCGGGCGATGTCCGGCTCCGCCCGCAACATCCAGCCCCGCCGGCGTTTGAGGCGCCGCCGGAGGCACACCCAGCCCCGCCGGCGATTGAGGCGCGGGGGCAGGGGCAGAGCCCCGGGCTTTGAGTCGTACCGGCGATGAGGGGCCGGGGGTGGAGCCCCGGTCAGGTGGTGGTGCCCAGCCAGGTGCCCACCGCGTAGGTGACGGCCATCGCCAGCGCACCGCCGCCGACATTGCGGGCGACCGCGCGCAGGATCGGCGCCGCGCCCAGCCGCGCGCTCAGCACCCCGCACAGGGTGAGCGCGACCAGCACCGACACCACCGTCACCGGGACCCGCGCGGACGGCCCCGGCAGCAGGATCGCCAGCAGCGGCAGCAGTGCCCCCACCGTGAAGGCGATCAGGCTGGCGAAGGCCGCGTGCCACGGGTTGGCCAGTTCGTCGGGGTTGATCCCGAGCTCCACCCGGGCGTGCGCCCGCAGCGCGTCCCGTTCCGTCAGCTGCTCCGCCGCCTCCCGCGCCACCTCCCGGCTCAGCCCCCTCTCGGCCAGCAGGTCCGCGAGTTCCTCCAGCTCCGCCTCCGGCTCCTCCGCGAGCTCCCGGCGTTCCATGTCGAGCGCGGCCCGTTCGGAGTCCCGCTGCGAGCTGACGGAGACGTACTCCCCCGCCGCCATGGACAGCGAGCCCGCCAGCAGCCCCGCGACCCCCGCCGCCAGGATCGCCGAGCGCGAGGTGGTGGCCCCGGCGACGCCGACCACCAGGCCGGCGGTGGAGATGATCCCGTCGTTGGCGCCGAGCACACCCGCGCGCAGCCAGTTGAGCCGGGTGCTCATCTCACCGCTCGTCGAGCCGCCGCCCGTGCCGTGTGCCTCGGTGTGCGCCCGCGTCGGGGTCTTCCCGGAGCCGTCGTTTGCCGTCACGCCACCACTGTCGCGGCAGCGGCTCCGCCGGGCCACCCGGCGGACGGTCCGGGGTGCGCGGGCCCGCCCCCCGTACCAGGGTGGAGGAGTGAGACGCGGACGCGAGGATCCGGGCTGGCTTCGCGGCGAACAGCCGCCGCGCTGGGCCAGGCTCGCCCCCGTGGTGGCCCTGGTGGTGCTGGTGCTCGCCCAGCGGCTCACCCCGGGCGACGTGGAGCTCGGGTTCTTCCTGGCCGGGCTGCCCCCGGTGGCCGCCTTCGCGTACGGCCCGGCCGGGACCGCCGTCTTCTCGGGCATCGTGCTCGGGCTGCTCGGCGCGCCCAGCCTGGTCGCCGCGCACCCCCAGGGCACGGACCTGGCCACGGTGGCCGCCGTCGGGCTGCTCAGCGTGGTGATCTCCTGGGTGCGGCGGCGTCGGGACGCGCAGCTGGTCAGTGTCCGGACGGTCGCGGAGGCGGCCCAGCTTGCCGTCCTCCCTCCCGTTCCGGAGCGGGTCGGAGGGGTGCGGTGCTCCGGCCTCTACCGGGCGGCGCAGCGCGGCACCCTGGTCGGCGGTGACCTGTACGACGTACGGGCCGGTCCGTACGGAGTGCGGGCGCTGATCGGGGACGTGCAGGGCCACGGCCTGGCGGCGGTCGGCACGGTGGCGGCGCTGCTCGGGGCCTTCCGCGAGGCGGTGCTCGACGACAAGGAGCTGGCGGCCGTCGCGGCGCGGCTTGACCGGCGGCTGCTGGCCGACGCGGCGGCGGACTCCTCGGCGGAAGCCCCGGAGCTGTTCGCGACCGCCGTGCTGATGGAGTTCCCGCCGGGGCTGGACCTCGTACGGGTCGTGTCCTGCGGGCATCCGCCCGCCCTGCGCCTGCGCGGGGTGGAGGTGGCGGAGGTGGAGGTGGAGCCCGGTCCGCCGCTGGGGCTGGGGCTCGCGGGGCCGGCCCCGCCGGCGGTGTCGGAGCTGCCGGTACGGACCGGGGACCGGCTGCTGCTGCACACCGACGGCGTGACGGAGGCCCGCGACAGGGCGGGCCGCTTCTACCCGCTGGCCGCGCGGGTCCCCGTGCTGGCGAGGGACCCGGACGGCCTGGTCGAGGCCGTCTGGCGGGACCTCTCCGCCTTCACCGACGGCGGTCCCTCCGACGACGTGGCCCTGCTGCTCCTGTCGCTCGACGGCCCCGCGTGAGCCCCGTGTGAGCCCCGTGTGACAGGAGCAGAGGTCACCGGTTCACGCGGCCTGGATGAACGCGCGCACCATCCGGCAGGTGACGTTGGACGGGCGGTGGATCCCCGTGCGGACGGCCATCGTACGGATCTTCCGGTTGGTGGCGCGGCGGGCGTCATACGTCCCCGAGTCGAGCAGGGATATCGCCAGCCGCATCGCCTTCAGACGGCGGTTGTGGCTCTCGTACCACTCGCGGGGCAGGCCCGCGGGAAGCGGCTTCTTCTTGACGTTCTGAATGGTCATGGCAGTGGCCATCTACAGCCTCCCAAACGGTAGTTGGCTTCCCGTCGTACTCCTTGAATTTTACCGGGGACCACTGACAAAAGCCCTGGCCGGGCAGGCCCTGGATAGGGTGGGCGCCATGGAGATCTGGATCAATCCCGCCTGTTCCAAGTGCCGTGGCGCGCTGACCCTGCTGGACGCGGAGGGCGCCGACTACACCGTGCGCCGCTACCTGGAGGACGTGCCCTCCGAGGACGAGATCCGCGAGGTCCTCGGCCGTCTCGGGCTGGAGCCGTGGGACATCACGCGCACCTCGGACCCCCTGGCCAAGGAGACCGGGGTACGGGAGCTGCCGCGCGAGGAGACCGACGAGGCGCGGGGCCGCTGGATCGCGCACCTGGCCGCGCACCCGAAGCTGATCCAGCGTCCGATCATCACCGCCGACGACGGCACGGCCGTGGTGGCCCGTTCCGAGGAAGCGGTCCGCGACGCGCTCTCACGCAAGGGCTAGGCGGACGATCTCCTCGGGTGCCGTCAGGGGCAGCTCATGGTGCGAGACCCCGCGCAGCATGCGGACGCCCGCACCCGGCAGTCCGGCGCGCGTGGCGACCGCGGTCGCCCGGAGGGAATCGTGGCAGCGGGCGCGCTCGGCGAAGAGGATGCGGATGGGGAAGTGGGCGAGCCCGGTCAGGTCCGGCCGGGGGCCCGTGACGGGCCTGACGGTGGGAAAGGCGGCCGTCTCGTCCTGGAGCCGCAGCCAGACCGGGTCGAGTTCGGCCCCACGGGTCTCCCAGGCCAGGAAGCTCCGGATCCGGCCGGGGGTGGGCCGCACCAGCATGGGCAGCGCCCGCACGGCGTAGCGCGGGCTGAGCCCGGTGAAGACCTGAGTGGGATCGAGCAGCACGAGGCGGGCGAGCCGCTGACGCGGGGAATACCAGCCGGCGTGGCGGGCGGCGTAATGGGCGGCCATCCAGGCTCCGTAGGAGTGGCCGGCGAGGGTGACGCGCCCCTCGGGGACGAGCCCGTCCAGGACCGCGTCGAGCCAGAGGGCCAGGTCCCCCGGGGTCCGCATCGCCCGATCGGGCGCCGGGACGCTGAGGCCGGGGTCCCCCATCAGGTCCACGGCGTGGACCCGGTGGGTGCGGGCGAGCCCGGCGGCGGCGCAGGCGCCCCACACCGTGGACGTGGCCCCGCCGCCGGGGAGCAGCACCACCGGCGGGGCGCCGACGGGACCGCAGCTGTTGACGCGGGTGACCCCGTACGGCGTGGGGACTTCGACGGCCTCGACGGGGCCGGGCCACCGGCCGAGCATCTCGTCGTATGCGGTGCGGAAGGACGTCCGGGACACGGCTGGCTCCAATGCCTCGCTAGGCGATAATCTCGCTCAACGAGATATCTTAGAGTGGAGGCGATGTGGCCGACAACCTTCAACTGGTGCACCTCCTACGGGCGGTGACCATCGAGTTCGGCCTGCGCCAGGCGGAGTTCGCCGCCCGCAACGGCATGCACCCCACCGACGTACGGGCCCTGATCTGCCTGCTGGACGCGGCCCGCGCGGACGAACCGGCCACGGCGGGGCTGCTCGGCGCCCGGCTCGGCCTCAACTCGGCGGGCACCACCGCCCTGATCGACCGCCTGGAGCGGCTCGGCCACGTCGCACGGATCCGCGACGACCGCGACCGGCGGCGGGTGCTGCTGCGCGTGGAGCCACAGGCGATCCGCCTGGGCCAGGACTTCTTCGGCCCGCTCATCGACGGGGTCCTGGGCGTGCTGGACTCCCTCGACCCCACCGAACGGGACACCGTACGCCGCTTCCTGACGGCCACCCACACCGTCTTCACCACGCACGAGCCGGGCGCATGAACGGCACCGACCTGCATCTGGAACTCCCCGCCGGGGGCGCCCGGCGGACCGCCCTCGCCCAGGCCCTGCGGGAGGCAGTGCGCACCGGCCGGCTGGCCGCCGGGACCCGGCTCCCGCCGTACCGGACGCTGGCCGCCGACCTGGGGCTGGCCCGCAACGCCGTGGCCGACGCCTACGCCGAACTGGTCGCGGAGGGCTGGTTCACCGCCCGCCAGGGCTCCGGCACCCGCGTCGCCGAGGGCGCGGCGACCACCGCCACCCCACCCGCCGCCGTCGGCCCTGCCCCCTCCACCCCCCGCCACGACCTGCTCCAGGGCAAACCCGACCCCGCCTCCTTCCCCCGCGGCGCCTGGGCCGCGAGTGCCCGGCGGGCCCTGGCCGGCGCACCCACGGAGGCCTTCGGCCCCGGTGACCCCAGGGGCCGCCCCGAGCTGCGACGAGTCCTGACGGACTACCTCTCCCGCACCCGTGGCGTCCGCACCACCCCCGCCAACATCGTCATCTGCTCCGGCTTCGCGAACGGTCTGCGCCTCCTGGCGTCCATCCGCCCCCGCGACTGGGCCGTGGAGGCGTACGGACTCCCCTTCCACCACGGCATCCTCGAAGCCGCCGGAGTCCGGGCCCGCCCGCTCCCCCTCGACGAGGACGGCGCCCGCACCGACGAACTCCCCTCCCGGGCCCGTACGCTGCTGCTCACCCCGGCGCACCAGTTCCCCACGGGCGTCCGCCTGCTGCCCGCCCGCCGCGCGGCGGCCGTGGAGTGGGCCCGCAGCACCGGCGGCCTCATCGTCGAGGACGACTACGACGGCGAGTTCCGCTACGACCGCAAGCCGGTCGGCGCCGTCCAGGGCCTCGCCCCCCAGCACGTGGTGTACGCGGGCTCGCTCAGCAAGAGCCTCTCCCCCGCGATCCGCCTGGGCTGGCTGGCCCTCCCGGACCACCTGCTCGACGAGGTCCTGGCGGCGAAGGGCCTGCGGGAGTCCTGGGCGAGCGCACTGGACCAACTGGCCCTGGCCGACTTCATCGAATGCGGCGCGTACGACCGCCACGTCCGCCGCATGCGCAAGCGCTACCACCAGCGCCGCGACCAACTGACCGCCACCCTGGCGGCCCACGCCCCACACCTGCGCGTGACGGGCATCGCGGCGGGCCTCCACGCCGTGGTGGAACTCCCCCCGGGCCACGAGGCCCCCACCCTGGCAGCGGCCCGCGCGGCGGGCCTGGCCCTGGACGGCCTCTCCTCCTACCACCACCCGTCGGCTCCGGCCCCACCCCGGGAGGGCCTGGTGATCGGCTACGCGGCCCCGCCGGAAACCGCCTTCGCCCGGGCGCTGGACACGCTGGCGGAGGTGCTCGGGGGTGTTCCGTAGGGGGCGGGGGTCGTACGACTTCACGCGCTCGGGACCATCACCCCCTCGGGCCACCGGGGCCGGGCGGTGGCTGCCCACCCGCCTCTTTGGGTGCGGGTGGGTGGGCGGTACGTCGTCCCACTGCTCCGGGGCCTGAACCGTTCGGGGCGCGGGGGCGGGGAGCCCCGGAGGGGCGGAGGTGATCCGTCGTCCGGGACCTGGGTTGGCGGTGCCCCGGCCGGTCCGTGGTGAAGAGGGGTTGGGGGTTTCCCGTCAGTCCCATCGTCCTTCCGCGTCGGGCCGGCCTGTCAAGGGCGCTCCCTTCGGTCG
>NZ_JBIWFI010000069.1:0-10413 GCF_044762985.1 Streptomyces sp. NPDC096339
GGGATGCCGGGCTCGCAGAGCATCGCCACCCGCGAGCCGGGGCGCACCCCGGCCGCGGTCAGGCGACGGCTCAACGCCGAGGCGAGGCAGACCAGTTCGCGGTAGGTGGCCGTCCCGTTCGGGTCCTGGACCGCGAGTCCGTCCGGGCGCGCGGCCGCGTGCGCCCGCACCCGCTCCACGACCCCGGTGTACGCCTCCTCGACCGCGGTCGCGGCCCAGCCCGCGCGGACCGCCGCCGACTCGGCCGGCAGCAGCACCTCGGTCTCGCGAACCGGCCGGTCCGGCGTCGTGACGAGCACGCGGAGCAGATGCGTGAGCCGCTCGGCGAAGGACCGCGCGGTCGCCTCGTCGAACAGGTCGCTGCTGTACTCCAGGACCGCGTCGATCCCATCGGCGGCGCCGTCGTCCGTACGCCGCTCGAAGAGCTCGAAGGCCAGGTCGGCCTTCGCGGTCCCCGTGCCGATCAGCAGCGGCTCCGACTCCACGCCCGCCAGCCGCACGGCGGAGTCCGGCGTGTTGTGCAGCGTGATCATCGTCTGGAACAGCGGGTGCCGTGCCAGCGACCGGGTGGGCGCGAGCGCGTCGACCAGAGCCTCGAACGGCAGGTCCTGGTGCGCGTAGGCGGCCAGGTCCGTGGCGCGGACGCGCTCGAGCAGTTCGCGGAAGGTCGGGTTGCCGGACAGGTCGGTGCGCAGCACCAGGGTGTTGACGAACAGGCCGACCAACTCGTCGAGCGCCGGGTCCGTGCGTCCGGCCACGGGCGAGCCGAGCGGGATGTCGTCGCCCGCGCCCAGCTTGGACAGCAGGGTGGCGAGCGCGGCCTGCAGCACCATGAACGTGCTCACGCCCTGCGCCCGGGCCAGGTCGCCGATCGCCCTGTGCAGCGCGCCGTCGACGCGGAACTCCACCTGCCCGCCCCGGTACGTGGGGGCGGCGGGCCGCGGCCGGTCGGCCGGCAGCTCCAGTTCGTCGGGGAGGCCCTTCAGCGCCTCCCGCCAGTAGGCGAGCTGTTCGTCCGACACGGCGGTGAGCAGTTCGCGCTGCCACAGGGTGTAGTCCGCGTACTGCACGGGCAGCGGCGTCCACACCGGCGCCCCGCCCGCACGGCGCGCCTCGTAGGCCTGCGCGAGGTCGGCGCCCAGCGGGCCCACCGACCAGCCGTCGGCCGCGATGTGGTGCACGACGAGCAGCAGCAGGTGCTCCTCGTCCGAGAGCCGGAACAGCTCCGCGCGCAGCGGCAGGTCGGACGCCAGGTCGAAGCCGCGCCGCGCCGCCTCCCGTACGGCGTCCTCGCTCATCGCGGAGACCGGCAGGTCGATCCGTACCGACGCGGCGTCCACGATCTCCTGGCGGGCGCGACCGTCCGTGTCCGGGTAGCGGGTGCGCAGTGACTCGTGCCGCACGACGACGTCCCGCACCGCCGCACGCAGGGCCGCCACGTCGAGGGCTCCCTTCAGGCGGACGGCGACCGGGATGTTGTACGCGGGGTTGTCCGCCTCCAGCTGTCCGAGGAACCAGAGCCGCTGCTGGGCGGGGGAAAGGGGGAGCACGTCCGGGCGCACGGCCGGCGCCGGAGCGGGCCGGGCCTCCCCGGCGTTCGCGACGCGGGCCGCGAGGGCCGCCGGGGTCGGCGCGTCGAAGACCGCGCGGACCGGCAGATCGGCGCCGAGAGCCGCCCTGATCCGCCCGGTGAGACGGGTGGCGAGCAGCGAGTGACCGCCGAGCTCGAAGAAGGAATCGTCCGGCCCCGCGGGCGCGGGCAGCCCGAGGACCTCGCCGAACACCTCGCACAGCAGCTGCTCCTGCGGGGTGCGCGGCGCGCGGGCCGCGGTGCGCGGACCCTGGACGGGCGCGGGCAGCAGCTTGCGGTCGACCTTGCCGTTCGCGGTGAGCGGCAACGTGTCCATCGCCACGTACAGGGCGGGGACCATGTGCGCGGGCAGGCTCTCCGCCAGGTGCGCGCGCAGCGCCGCCGGAGCGGCCGTCCCGACGGTGTAGGCCACCAGCTGCGTACCGCCCGGCAGGTCCTCACGGGCCACGACCGTCGCCTGGGACACCTCGGGGTGGGCCGCGAGCGCGGACTCGATCTCGCCGAGCTCGATCCGGAACCCGCGGATCTTGACCTGGTGGTCGGCCCGTCCGATGTACTCGATCTGCCCGTCGGCGCCCCAGCGCACGACGTCACCGGTCCGGTACATCCGGCTGCCCGGCGGACCGAACGGGTCCGGTACGAAACGGGTCGCCGTCAGCGAGGGCCGCCCGTGGTAGCCGCGCGCCACGCCGTCGCCCGCGATGTACAGCTCGCCGACGGCACCCGCCGGAGCGGGGCGCAGCGCGTCGTCGAGGACGTACACCCGGGTGTTGGCGATGGGCCGGCCGATCGGCGGCACGCCACCGCGCTCGCCGTCCAGCACGGCGGCGGTCGACCAGATGGTCGTCTCGGTGGGCCCGTACACGTTGGTGACCTCGCGGGACGCGGCGCGCAGCGCGTCGGCGAGCGGTTCGCCGACGGCCTCGCCGCCGATCAGGACGCGCAGTGCGGCCAGGCTCCGCGGGTGCTCGGTGACCAGGGCGTGCCACAGCGTCGGGGTGGCCTGCATGACCGTGGCGTCGCTGTCGGTGATCAGGGCGGCGAGCGCGGCCGGGTCGCGCACGGTGTCGCGCTCGGCGAGGACCAGTTCGGCGCCGGTGAGCAGCGGGACGAAGATCTCCAGGTTGGAGATGTCGAAGCCGAACGTGGTGACCGACAGGAAGCGGTCCCCGCCCTCGATGCCGAACCGCTCGCCCATGTCGTGCACGAGGTTGATCAGGGCGCCCTGGGGGACGACCACACCCTTGGGCCGGCCGGTGGAGCCGGAGGTGTAGATCGTGTACGCGGTGTCCAGCGGGTCCGGGTCCGAAGTGCCCACCGGCCCGGTGGGCCGGTCCGCGAGCAGCGGGGCCGCCGTGTCCAGGGTCAGGTGGGGGCGCTCGGTGACGGCGGGCAGCGCGGCGGCGACGCCGGTCGTGGTGAGCACGAGGGCGGGCGCAGCGTCGTCGAGCATGTAGCCGATGCGGTCGGCCGGATAGTCGGGGTCGAGCGGCAGATAGCCGGCGCCCGCCTTGACCACGGCGAGCGTCGCGACGATCAGGTCCGTCGAGCGCGGCAGCGCGACCGCCACCAGGGCCCCCGGTCCCGCGCCGCGTGCCACCAGTTCGTGGGCGAGCCGGTCGGCGCGGGCGTGCAGTTCGGCATGGCTCAGCCGCTCGGCGCCGCAGCGCAGCGCGGGCGCGTCCGGGGCGGCGGCGGCCCGCTCGGCGAGCTGCTCGCGCAGCGCGTGGCGCGGGTAGGAGCGGGCGGTGTCGTTGTACGAGCCGAGCAGGGTCGCCCGCTCCTCCTCGCCGAGCAGCTCCAGCCGGGAGAGCGGCAGGTCGGCCGTGTCGGGGAGCGTGGCGAGGAGCCGGAGCACCCGCCCGGACAGCGCCGCGGCCTCCTCGGCGGTGACCAGGTCGGGCGCGTGGTCGAGCCGCAGCGTCAGCTCGTCACCGGGCAGCACGAGCAGCGACAGCGGATAGTGCGTGGCGTCGCGGCCCTTGACGCCCGTGACCGTCAGACCGGGGACGGCCGTGCGCAGCGCGTCCGGGTCCAGCGGATAGTTCTCGAAGATCACGACCGTGTCGAAGAGCTCGCCGTGGCCCGCGTCCCGCTGGATGCGGGACAGGCCCAGGTGCTGGTGCGGCAGGAGCGCGGTGTGCTGCTCCTGGGCCGACTCCACGACCTCCGCGAGGGTCCGCGAGGCGGGCGTGCGCAGGCGTACGGGAAGGGTGTTGATGAAGAGACCGACCATCGACTCGACGCCGGGCAGCTCCGGCGGACGCCCCGACGTCGTGGTGCCGAACACCAGGTCGTCCCGTCCGGTCAGGGCCCCGAGCACGACGGCCCAGACGCCCTGGAGCACGCTGGACAGGGTCACGCCCCGCGCACGGGACCACTCGGTCAGGCGCGTCGTCGCCGCGGCGTCGAGGCGGGCGATGTGCTGCTCGGGCAGCACCGGTGCCCGGCCGGGCGGCGCCGGCACGAGCCGGGTGGGCTCCTCCAGGCCGGCGAGCAGCTCCCCGTAGGCCGCCGCGGCGGCCCCGTCGTCCTGGCGGTTCAGCCAGGACAGGTAGCTCTTGTACGAGGTGACGGCGGGCAGTACGGAGGTGTCGCCGCCCGCGGCGTACGCGGTGAAGAGCTCGGAGAGCAGCAGCGGCATCGACCAGCCGTCGAGCAGGATGTGGTGGCAGGTGACGAGGAGCCGGTGGCGGCCCGCACCCGTGGCGATCAGGGTGAAGCGGATCAGCGGCGGCCGGCCCACGTCGAACGGCTCGGTGCGGTCCCGGTCGGTCAGCGCCTCCAGGTCGCCCGCCTCCGTCACCTCCCGCCAGGGGACGGGAACTTCGCGCGGTATCAGCTGGACCGGCTGCCCGTTCTTGCGGTAGCGGAAGCCCGCCCGCAGGTTCGGGTGCCGGGCCAGGACGCCGGCCGCGGCGGCCTTGAGCGCGCCGCGGTCGAGCGGTCCTTCCAGGTCGAGGACGAGCTGGACCGCGTACACGTCGAGTTCCTGCCGGTCGTACACGGCGTGGAAGAGCAGGCCCTCCTGCAGCGGCGTCAGCGGCAGTACGTCGCTCAGACCTCCCGACGCGCGCGGCGCCGCCGGCCCCTTCCCCTGTGCGGTCGTGCTCATCCTTCGTCCCCCCACTCGTGTGCGAACTCGTTCTCGAACTCGTCGATCTCGCCCTGGTCGAGTCCCTCGACGAGCCCCAGGTCCGAGGGCGTGAAACCCCCGGCGTCGGGCCGTGCCGCGTGTTCGGCCAGCGCCTTCAGCGCCCGGAACCAGCCGTGCGCGATCGCCTCGGCGTCCGCGTCGGCGACCGTGCGCCCCGCCCAGGCCCACTCGGCGACCAGGCGGGGGCCGTCGGAAAGGTCCTCGGTGCGCGCGTTGACGCCGAGCGCGTGCGGAAGCGGCATCTGCGGATCGGTGCCGGCCGCGACGTCCAGCGACTCGGGCGCGACCTGCCAGTCACCGGTCTCGGACAGCGCCATCCGGCCCAGGTAGTTGAAGCCCAGCTGCGGCGCCGCGTACGCGCCGAGCACCGCCGCCGAACCGGCGTCGAGCCGGCTCAGCAGGCCGTGCCCGATGCCGTGGTCCGGCACCCGGCGCAGCTGCTCCTTGACCTCCTTGAGCGCCTGGCCGAGCGCGGGCCCGCCCGCCCACACCTCGTCCCAGTCGCACAGGCCCACGTCGAGGCGTACCGGGTGCGTGCTGGTGAACCAGCCCACCGTGCGGGTCAGGTCGACGCCCGGCACGATGGATTCGCGCCCGTGCCCTTCGAGGTCGACGAGCACGTCCTGAGCCTCGCCGCGCCCGCGCCGCCAGTCGGCGACGCCGAGCGCGAGCCCCGTCAGGAGCACGTCGTTGATCTCGGCGTGGAAGGCGGCCGGAACGGTGGTGAGCAGCTCCGCCGTGTACGCGGCGGGCAGTTCGAGCCGCAGCCGGCGCGCGGTGGCCACGGTGTCCTGCCCGGGGTCGAGCGGCCGTGCGCCGAGCGGCGGGTCGCCGCCGTCCACCATCTCCCGCCACAGGGGCAGTTCGGCCCGGCGCTCCTCCCTCGCGGCCTCGTCGTGCAGCAGGAGCGCCCACTGCCGGAAGGAGGTGCCCACCGGCGCGAGGGGCCGCTCCGGGTGTTCGTAGGCCTGGGCCAGGTCGGGCAGCAGGATGCGCCAGGAGACGCCGTCCACCACCAGGTGGTGCAGCGTGAGCAGCAGCCTGCCGGGCCGCCCGGCACCGGCGTCGATCCACACCGCCCGCACCACGTCGCCCTGGGCGGGTGCCAGTTCCCGTCGGGCGGTGGCGGCCTCCCCGTGTACGAGGGCGGCCAGGTCGCCGGAGCCGGCCACGACACGGCGCAGCACGTCCTCGGCCCGCACCGCCCCGGCCTCCCGGATCTCGTCACCCCGTCGGCGCAGGGCGTCGTGGTGGTCGAGCACCGTCTGCAGCGCGGCCGCGATCCTCTCGTACGAGGCACCCGCGGGCGTCTGGACCACGGCCGCCTGGTGGAAGCCGTCGGTCGGCCCGGGGATCGCGTCGAACCAGGCGGTGATCGGCGTGGCCGGCACCGGTCCGGTGCCCTCGCCGACGCCCACCGTCTCGGTCCGCCCGGTGGCCTGGGCGGCGAGCGCCAGGCCCTGCGGGGTCCGGTGCACGAACACGTCCTGCGCGGTGATCGCGAGGCCTGCCTCCCGTGCCCTGCCGACCAGCTGGATCGAGCTGATGCTGTCGCCGCCGAGGTCGAAGAAGCCGGCGTCGGCGCCGACCGACTCCAGTCCGAGCACCTCCGCGAAGGCCTGGCACAGCGCCGCCTCCCGCTCGTTCGCGGGGGCCAGGCCGGCGGCGGCCTGCGTGTAGTCGGGCGCGGGCAGGGCCCGGCGGTCCAGCTTGCCGTTGCCGGTGAGCGGCAGCGCGTCGAGGGCGACGACGGCGCTCGGCACCATGTGCTCGGGCAGTTCGGCGGCGAGGTGCGCGCGGACCTTGAGCACGTCCACGGGAGCGCCCGAGGCGACGACGTACGCGACGAGGCGCTTGTCGCCGGGCCGGTCCTCGCGGACGATCACCGCGGCCCGGGCGATGTCGTCCCGCGCCAGCAGCACGCCCTCGATCTCGCCCGGCTCGATGCGGAAGCCGCGCAGCTTCACCTGGTCGTCGACGCGCCCCACGTAGTCGAGGCTGCCGTCGGCGTTCCAGCGCACCAGGTCGCCCGAGCGGTACATCCGGCCGCCCGGCGCGGTGGCGTACGGGTCGGCGACGAAACGGTTCGCGGTCAGTTCCGGCCGCCGCAGATAGCCGCGAGCCAGCTGGTCGCCGCCGATGTACAGCTCGCCGGTCACGCCCGGCGCCACCGGTCGCAGCCGCGCGTCCAGGACGTACAGCCGCGTGTTGTGCAGCGGGAACCCGATGGGGGGCTTGACGGCACCGGACAGCGGTTCGCTGATGCTCGCGCACACGGTGGCCTCGGTCGGCCCGTACGCGTTGCGCATGACGCGCCCGCGCGAGAACCGCTCCACCAGCTCCGGCGGGCAGGCCTCGCCCGCCACGACCAGCTGCACGCCCTCGGGCATCGGCCGGTCGGCCGGCCACGCGGACAGGACCGTCGGCGGCAGGCAGACCATGGTGGTGCCGGTGCGCTCCACGAGCTCGGCGAGGGGCCCGCCCGGGCCGCGCTCCTCGGCCGTCGACAGGATCATCGTCGCGCCCGAGAGCAGCCCGATGGAGAGCTCCCATGTCGCGGCGTCGAAGCTGTACGAGGCGAACTGCAGCCAGCGCGTGGCCGGTCCGATGCCCATGCGCGGGCCTTGGTCGGCCACCATCACGGCGACCGTCCGGTGCTCCACGACGACGCCCTTGGGGCGCCCGGTGGAGCCGGAGGTGTAGATGACGTACGCGGGGTCGCGCACGGTCAGCGGTCGCGTCCGGTCGGCGTCCGTCGGGGCGCGGTCCGGCCGGGCGCCGACCGCGGCGCGCACGTCCGCGTCGTCGAGCAGCAGCCGGGTCACGTCCGAGCCGTCGAGCCCCGCGGACTCGGCGGCCATCGTCAGGGCCAGCGCCGGCCGCGCGTCGTCGAGCATGTACGCGATGCGGTCCCGCGGGTAGGCGGCGTCGATCGGCAGATAGGCGGCCCCCGCCTTGAGGACGGCGAGCAGCGCCACGACCATCTCCGGCGAGCGCGGCAGCAGCAGCGCCACCAGATCGCCGGGCCCGGTGCCGCGGGCGGCCAGCTCGTGGGCGAGCCGGTTCGCGCGGGAGTCCAGCTCGGCGTACGACAGGACCTGCGCGCCGAACTCCAGGGCCGGGTGCGCCGGCTGCGCGGCCGCCCTGGCCGCGTACAGCTCGTGGACCGGGGCCACTTCGACGTCCTGCACGGGCCCGGCCCACTCGCCGAGGATCCGGGCGCGCTCGGCGGGCAGCAGGGCGTCGACCCGGCCCAAAGGCAGGTCGGGGTCGCGGGTCAGGACGCCGACGAGGTGGGCGAACCGGTCCGCCATCGACCGGGCCGTCGCCTCGTCGAACAGGTCGCTGCTGTACTCCAGGACCGCGTCGATCCCGGCCGGCGCCCCGTCGGGTCCGTGCCGCTCCGTCAGCTCGAAGGCCAGGTCGAGCTTGGCGGTGCCGCTGCGGACCGGGACGGTCTCGACGGCCAGGCCGGGCAGGGCGAGGTCGGCGGAGGCGTTGTTCTGCAGCACCAGCATGGTCTGGAACAGCGGCTGCCGGGACAGCGACCGGCTCGGCGCGAGCGCGTCGACCAGGGTCTCGAAGGGCAGGTCCTGGTGCGCGTAGGCGGCCAGGTCGCTCGTGCGGACGCGGTCGAGGAGCTCGCGGAAGGTCGGGTCGCCGGACAGGTCGGTGCGCAGCACCAGGGTGTTGACGAAGAAGCCGACCAGCTCGTCGAGGGCCGGGTCGGTGCGTCCCGCGACGGGCGTGCCGAGCGGGACGTCCTCGCCTGCGCCGAGGCTCGACAGGAGCGTGGCGAGCGCGGCCTGGAGCACCATGAAGGTGCTCGCGCCCTGGGCGCGGGCCAGCGCGGTGACCGCCGCGTGCAGCTCGCCGTCGACCCGGAACCCGACCGTGCCGCCGCGGTGGCTGGGCACGGTGGGCCGCGGCCGGTCGGTCGGCAGCTCCAGCTCCTCCGGGATGCCGGCCAGTGCCTGCTTCCAGAAGGCGAGCTGCTCGTCCGCGACCGAGTCGAGGATCCCGCGCTGCCACAGCGTGTAGTCCGCGTACTGGACCGGGAGCGGCGCCCAGTCGGGGGCCGCGCCCTCCCGCCGCAGCCCGTAGGCCTCGGCGAGGTCGCGGGCGAGCGGGGCGACGGACCAGCCGTCGGACGCGATGTGGTGCAGGACGACGAGCAGGACGTGTTCGTCGGCGGAGAGCCGGAACAGCTCGGCGCGCAGCGGGAGCCCGTCCGCGAGGTCGAAGTCGCGGGCGGCCGAGGCGGCCAGCGCCCCGGGCAGGGCGTCGCCGTCCGTCCCGGTGACCGGCAGGGCGAGGTGCGCCTCGGCCGGGGACAGGATCCGCTGGCGCGGCCGGCCCCCGTCGTCGGGGAAGACGGTGCGCAGACTCTCGTGGCGGGCCACGACGTCGGCCAGCGCCGCGTGCAGCGCGCCGACGTCCAGGGCGCCCGACAGGCGCACGGCGAACGGCAGGTGGTAGGTCGCCGAACCGTTCTCCAGGTGGTTCAGGAACCACAGCCGCTGCTGCGCGGGGGAGAGCGGCAGTTCGGCGGGGCGCTCGGCGGCTGCGGTCAGCGCGGGCCGCACGGGGGCGTCCGACGCGTCCAGGCAGTCGGCCAGTTCGGCGACGGTCGGCGCTTGGAACAGCGTGCGGATCGCGACCTCGGCGCCCAGCCGGGCCCGGATCCGGGACGCGACCTTGGTGGCGAGCAGCGAGTGCCCGCCGAGGTCGAAGAAGCTGTCGTCGATGCCGACGGCCGGCAGCCCGAGCACCTCCGCGAAGATCTCGCACAGCGCCTGCTCGCGCGGATTGCGTGCCGGGAGCAGCCCGGAGACGGCGGCCGACGGGTCGGGTGCGGGGAGCGCCTTGCGGTCGACCTTGCCGTTGGGGGTGAGCGGCAGCGCGTCCAGGGTGAGGAAGGCGCCGGGCACCATGTAGCCGGGGAGGACGCCCGCGAGGGCGGTCTTCGGTTCGTCGGTGGTGCCGATGAGGTAGCCGACGAGGCGTCCGTGGTGGACGGCGGCGGCGGCGTCGGTGATGCCGGGCAGGCGTCGCAGTGCGGTTTCGATCTCGCCGAGTTCGATGCGGTGGCCGCGGATCTTGACCTGGTGGTCGGTGCGTTCGAGGAATTCCAGCTGTCCGTCGGGGCGTTGGCGGACGCGGTCGCCGGTGCGGTACATGCGGGTGCCGGGCTGGACGGCGTACGGGTCGGCCGTGAACGTGATCGCGGTCTTGGCCGGGTCGTCGAGGTAGCCGCGGCCGACGCCGACGCCGGCGACGTACAACTCGCCGGGCGTGCCGGGCGGCACCGGCTGGAGGGCGGAGTCCAGGACGTACAGGCGGGTGTTGCGGACCGCGTGCCCGATCGGCGCGCGGGCGCCGATGTCGCTGCCCGCGCGGATGACCGCGTGGGTGACGTCGTCGGAGCACTCCGTCGGCCCGTAGGCGTTCACCAGCGGGATGCCGGGCTCCAGCTCGCCCCACGTGACCGCGAGGTCCGCGGGAAGCGTCTCGCCGGTGACCAGCAGCGCGCGCAGCCCGGCCGTCGACGGCCGGGGCGTGCCCGCCTCCCACGAGTCGACGGCGGCGCGGAGCAGTGAGGGGACGACTTCGAGGATGGTGACGCCGTCGCCGGCGATGCGTCCGAAGAGTTCCTGGGGGTCGG
>NZ_JBIWFI010000070.1:0-8053 GCF_044762985.1 Streptomyces sp. NPDC096339
CGGGCCGGAGTCCTGCGCTGCGCTCCGGACTGTTCAGGGTTCCGCTGCGCTCCACCCCGAACAGCCTGCTTCGCAGGCTCGGGTGACCCCGTTTCACGGGGTCCGGGTCTCCGGCCCGTTGGGCGGGTCCGCTCCGCTCCCCCACCCGGGTCCTTCCGGCTTCGCCTCCAGCACCAAAGGCCCGCTCCGCGGACCGGCCGGCAATGGAGGAAGGGGCTGGGCGCCCGGGGTCAGCCCACCACCATGACTTTCTCGGCTTGGCGCCCATTGGGGCCGTCCTTGATACCGAAGACCACTCTCGCGTTCACCGCCAGCGTCCGATAATCGTTGGTGATGATCTCGGTGTGGTGGACGGGGAACTCCTCACCATCATCGGATTTGATCGTTCCGTACCCCTTAGCGTCGTTGAACATCGTCACCGTGCCATTCGGCATGCCTACGCCCTTTCATCGTCCAGGTGGGAACCAGCCGGATCCTGCCACTACGCGATACGACGGAAACCATCCAAACGGGTGCCAAGCCGGAGCCCTGCCCTCCACCCGAACGGCCCGCTGCGCGGGCCTGGGTGACCCCGTTTCACCGGATCTGGGCCTACGGCCCGTTGGGGTGTCCGCTCCGCTCCCACCCCTGGTCCTTCCGGCTCCGCCTCCAGGACAGGCCCGCTCGCGCGGGCCCGGCCGACAGCAGGGGACGGAGCTCAGATCACGCGGACCTGCTGGGCCTGGGGGCCGTTCTGGCCTTGCCCGATCTCGAACTCGACCCGCTGGCCCTCGTCGAGGGCCTTGTAGCCGGTGCCCTGGATCTCCGAGTGGTGCACGAAGACGTCCGGACCGCCCTCGTCCTGCTCGATGAACCCGAATCCCTTGTCCGTGTTGAACCACTTCACGCTGCCCTGCGCCATCGCCGCATGTCCTTCACGCTCGCGTCCGCAGCCCGATTCGCCGCGGTACAAGCCGATCCTGGCGTGCTATCTCCATCGCGGAAAACCTTATGGGGAGATGTTGACTCGACTGGGTGAACTGGTCTCAACGGGTCCCCAGGGCGGTACAGTCATCAGTGTGCATCAGAGTGAGATGCAGTGTGTAGCATCCCGAGACTCTGGCCACTCCCGCCCGGCGGTACTTTTCCAACGGAGTGACGAATGCAGCAGACCGATGGAATCACGCTCCGGCCTCATCAGGAAGAGGCCGTCGAAGCCATCGTGCGCGGGCTCGATATCCCGCCGGGAAAGCGTATCCCGAAGAACGGACTGCGGGCCACGGTGGTGGCGGCATGCGGGACCGGGAAGACGTTCATCGCCGCCGCGGCCGCCCTCCGCCTGGCGCGGGGCGGGCGGGTCCTGGTCCTGCTGCCGACCCTGGACCTGCTCACCCAGACCGCACGGGAGTGGCGGACAGCCGGGCACACCGGGCCGGCTGTCGCGGTGTGCTCGCTTGAGGACAGCGCCCACTTGTCCGCCCTGAAGGTGCGCGCCACGACGTCGGCGCCGCAGCTCGCCCTGTGGCACGGCCGCGGCCCGGTCACCGTGTACGCCACCTACGCCTCCTTGCCGGTCGTGGCCGAGGCGTTCGGTGGGGAGTACGGGCTGAGGATGGAGCCCTTCGACCTGGTGGTGGTGGACGAGGCGCACCGCACGTCGGGGTCGGCGGGGAAGGCTTGGGCGGAGGTGCACCGCCAGGAGGTCATCCCCGCCCACCGCCGGCTGTACATGACCGCCACCCCGAGGATCTGGGCGGAGCGGCCGCGGACGGCGGCAGAGAAGCGGGCGGCCGCGGCAGCACACCGGCGCCAGGAGGAGACGCGGCGGCGGAAGGCGGAGGCCAAGGGGAAGCCGTACGTACCGCGCCACGAGGCCCTGCCTGCGGAGTTGGCCTGTTCGATGGACGACCCGAGCGTGTTCGGGCCTGTCGTGTACGAGCTGCCGCTGGCAGACGCCATCTCCCGGGGTCTTTTGGCCCGTTATCAGGTGGTTGTGGCCGAATTGGTGGACCCGGTAGTGACCCCCGGCCGGCTCTACGGCACAGAGCGGTGGGACGAGGAGCTGCGGGGCGAGCGGCTGGCGGCCGTGCAGACCGTCCTCCTGGAGACGATGGCGGCCCATGATCTGAAGACCACGATCACCTTCCACCACCGCACCATCGAGGCGCAGGCCTTCGCCGAAGGCCTGCCCCGGGTCGCAGCCCGCCTGCACGCCGTCGACCCCGGCCGGCACCCGGCGAAGGTGTGGACGGGGTGGCTGCGCGGCCAGCACGACGCCGAGCACCGGGCCGACGTCCTCGCCGACTTCGGCCGCCGGGCCGGCCGCGCCGTGCTCGCCAACTGCCGCGTTCTGGGCGAAGGCGTCGACATCAGAAGCGTGGACAGCGTGGCCCTCATCGACCCCAAGGGATCCGCCGTCGACATCGTCCAGGCCATCGGCCGGGCGCTGCGCCAGAAGCCCGGTGAGGGCAAAATGGCTACCCTGATCGTGCCGGTATTCCTGGACGAGAACGAGAATCCGGAGGACATTCTTTCCTCGAAATCGTATGGCCCTCTCATTCGGGTTCTGCAAGGGCTTAGGGCGCACGATGAACGCGCCGTGGAAATGCTCGCAATTCCCCAGAAAGCACAGAAGCGCATCGTAGCGCCGTCGCGTCTGATCGGCGAGGCACCAGACGAGGGAGACAAAGAGGCCCGGCTGCTGCTGCGGTTCGCCGCACCACGGGACCCCGCGCTGATCGCCAAGTGGATCAGCTACCAGGTCCTCGACACCGAACGCCAGGACTGGCGCCGCGGCGTAGAGGCCGCGTTCCGGTACCGGGAACGGGAGCAGCACCTGGAAGTGCCCTACGACCACGTGGAGGGTGCGCACCCCCTGGGGCGGTGGCTCTCCGACCAGCGCAGGGTGTTCCGGGCCGGGCAGATGACCGGAGAGCGGGCCGCCGAGCTGGAGGAGCTGGGGATCGTCTGGGACACCGCCGACGCGGGGTTCGACCAGAACCTCGCTGCCGCCCGCGCGTACTACGAGCAGCACGGGACCCTGGCCGCGCCGCGGCACGCGACCGCGCTCGACAAGCCGGTCGGACAGTGGCTGACCAACATCCGCCGACCCGGAGGACTCGGCAAAGACCCGGTGCGCGCCGCACGGCGGGCGGCGGCGCTGGTCGCGATCGACGCCGACTGGAACCCCGCGCCCCTGGAGTGGACGGTGGACTGGCAACGCCACTACGCCTACCTCGGCCAGCTGCTCGACGAAGGCGCCCGCCTGACCGCCATCACACCCGGGGTGACCCGGCACGGCGACGACATCGGCCGCTGGCTCGCCACCCAACGACGGGACTGGAACCGGCTCAACGCCGAGCAGCAGGCCCGGCTCACCGCGCTCGGTGTCACCCCGGCGCGGGTCGTACGGGCCCGCCAGGCGCCCGCGAAGACCAGCACGACCGCAGTGTCCGGGCGCGGCGCAGCGGCCTTCCAGACCGGCATCCAGGCCCTCACGCAGTACGTCGAGCGGGAAGGCGGCGGTCTGCCCGGCCGCCAGCACCTCGAACACCTTCCCGGGGCGGTCCACCGCACCGGCGTATGGCTCGCCAACCAGAAGCAGCGCCGCGACCGACTCGACCCGGCACAGCTCGAAGCCCTCGCCGCCCTCGGGGTGGAATGGGCCGCCTCGTGATTGCCCCGCAATCACGAGCGGGCCGGATGCAGAGGTGATCGCCGCTCCCCGGATGACGCCCATCCCGGGCCCCCGACCCAACCCCCGCCCGGCACGCCGCGACAGGGCGGCCAAACCCGGGACTGACCGGCCTCCGGCTGCATGCGGATGCCCCCGACAGGGCCGGGGGCATCCGCATGCAGCCGGAGGCCGGTCAGTCCCAGGTCGAGTCCTGGAGGTTGAACCTGCCCGGGGTAGCACCCTGGACGAAACGCAGGTGGTCGTCCTCGACGACCATCGGCCGGCCGGACTCGCGGTCCTTCTGCCAGATCTCGTAGAAGTTGCCCATGTCGTAGAAGGTGACCGTGTCGGTCTTGGACGCGACAGGGCTCACCCAGCCGTTGCTGGAGTCGATCCACTTGCCCTTGTCCGTGGCACAGGTGACCTGCAGATAGCCGCCTCAGTGACCGCCCTTCGCCCACGCCCCGTCGGCGACCTTCACCCACAGGGCCGGGTTCTGGTCATGCATGAGCTCACTCTCGGTCCTCGCGACCAGCTCGCCGCCGACCGTCTTGTGGCTGCGCCCGATCTCGTTGACCCCGAGCCGTGGTCATCCTTGAAACGCACCGTGGACGCGGAGGAACGGTAGGGGCGGTAGCGGGTGTCCGGCAGCTCCGCCTTGGACTTCTCGATCGCGAGGACGGCCCAGGCGAAGTCACGCCGGTCCTGGCTCGCGAGATCCTTCGTGTCACGGTCGGTCCGCAGGAACTCCTTGAACGCCTCTTCGTCGCCATCGGCGGCCTGGACGCTCTGAACGATCCGCCGCCACAGCTCCCCCTCGGAGCCGGCCGCCCTCACCCTGGCCTCCTCCGTCGCCTCGGCCTTCCGCGCGGCCTCCTCGGCCCTCTTCAGCCTTGCCGCCTTGCTCTGCTTGTCCTCGTACACCCCCATGAGCTCAGCAATCTCCTTGTCCGTGGTCAGCACCGCAACCTCGGCCTCGGTCAGGGGAAAGCCGCCCAGCTTCTCCACAATCAGGTCGTCAACGCGCCGCTTCTTCCCCGCCTGGTGCGCGGCCTCGATCTCCGCAACCTTCTGCGGATCCAGCACCTTCACCTCCGTCGGCGCGCCCTCGTCCGAGAAGATCAAGAAGCTGTTCCTGCGCAGGTAACCCATCGACGAACCCTCTCTCGCTCACCATAAGTACCGATTCGCTACTTTAAGTGACAGGCTAAACGATCAAGAGACACCGGGGAAGACCGCCACCTCACCGCCCCACCCGAACGAGTGGACAGCCAACAACCCCGGCCGCCGGGGGCCAACCGGCCCGGCCCGAGGCGGGTTTCTTCCCTGCGCCCCGCAGGGGCCTGTGCCGCCGCACACGAGGTGCCGTCGAACACCACGGACTCGGTGTCGGACGTATGTGAGGCGGAGCGCATCGTTACAGGTCAGAAGCCCTTTCCGGCCGTTCTTCGGCCGCACGGCACAGCCCCGGCGGGTGTGGATAGTGCAGCGGTGTGAACTTCCGGGCGGGGCATGCGGCGAGTCTGCGGGCGCGGGCCACGCGTGGCCTATCCCTGTCGACATGACCCTCGGTATGACACGTCGCCAGAGACTCCTGGCAGCCGCCGCGGTGCCGCTGCTCGCGCTGGGCCTGGCCGCGCCTGTCCATGCGTCCTCCGCCCCGCACGGCCGGGTGGCCGTGCCCGGTACCCACCCCGCCTGGGCCCTGCCCTCGGCGGACCTCGGACCGGTGCGGGCTTCCACACCCGTCACGGTGCGGGTCTACCTGGCCGGGAAGGACCCGGCAGGCCTCAAAGCCTTCGCCCGCGCGGTCTCCGACCCGCGCTCGGACCAGTACCGGCACTACCTGACGCCCCAGCAGGTACGCGAACGGTTCGCCCCGACCCCCGAACAGGCGAAAAGGGTGCGGGGCTGGCTGTCCTCGGCCGGGCTGACGGTGAGCGCCGAGACCGGGCACCATCTGGTCGCCCAGGGCACGGCCGAGCAGGCCCAGCGGGCCTTCGGCGTGGAGCTGCGCTCCTACCAGCGCGACGGCCACACCTACCAGGCCCCGGTCGGCGAGGCCTCCGTACCCGCGGCCCTGGCCTCCGACGTGCTCTCCGTCTCCGGGCTCGACACCGCCCCGCACCAGGTGCACCCCGGGTCGGCCGCCACCGACCGGGCCGCCCGGCCGGCCCCGGACCGGGCCGCCGCCCAGCTGGACACCCTGCCCGGCCCGTCCCCGGCCTACGTCAACTCCGGCCCGTTCTCCCCGTACTTCGGCGGCGCCCCGGCCATCGGCACCCCGCCCGCCTACGGCTGGGTGCAGCCGTACGTGGTCCAGGGCTACACCGGCACCCAGCTGCGCGAGGCCTACGGCGCCACCGCCACCGGGCTCACCGGCAAGGGCGTCACCATCGCGGTCGTCGACCCCTACGACTCCCCCACCCTGGACACCGACATCGCCACCTACGCGAAGGCGCACGGCGACGCCCCGTACGCCGCCGGACAGCTGGTGCACAACGATCCGCCCGAGTGGACGCACACCGCCGAGCCGGGCGCATGGAGCGCCCAGGACTGGTACCGCGAGCAGACCATGGACGTGGAAGCCGTCCACGCCGTGGCACCCGACGCCGACATCCAGTACGTCGCCGCCTCCTCCGCCTACGGCCCGGACATGATCGACGCGCTGCGCCGGGTCGTCGACGGGCACCTGGCCGACCTGGTCAGCAACTCCTGGGGCTGGGTCGAGTCGGACAGCGACCCGACGCTCAACCCGGTGTTCGAGCAGGTGTTCCAGGAGGGTGCGGTGCAGGGCATCGGCTTCTACTTCGCCACCGGCGACAACGGCGACGAGCTCGCCAGCTCCGGAAAGAAGCAGACCCAGGTGCCCGCCTCGCTGGACTTCGTCACCGCCGTCGGCGGCACCTCGCTGGGGCTGTACCCGAACAACGGCTACGCCTTCGAGACCGGCTGGGGCACCCTGAAGGCCCCTCTCTCGGCAGACGGCACCAGCTGGACCGACTTCCCCGGCACGTTCCTGCGCGGCGCCGGCGGCGGCACCAGCACGCGGACGGCCATGCCCTCGTACCAGGACGGGATCGTGCCCGATTCACTGTCCGGCGCGCACAGCGGGAGCAACCGGGTGGTGCCGGACATCGCGGCGGTGGCCGACATCAATACCGGCTTCCTGGTCGGCCAGACCCAGACCTTCCCGAACGGCGAGACGCGTTACAGCGAGTCCCGGATGGGCGGCACCAGCCTGGCCACCCCGGTGATCACCGCCCTCCAGGCGCTGGCCCAGCAGGCCGCCGGCACACCACTCGGCTTCGCCAACCCCGCCATCTACGCCCGCTACAACACCAAAGCCTTCCACGACATCACCGACCACCCCTTCGGAACCGGCACCGAAATCGCCGAAGTCCGGGTCGACTTCGTAAACAAGACGGACGCCACCGACGGCACCGCCACCTGGCTGGACACCCTCGGCCACGACTCCTCCCTCCACGCCGTCGAGGGCTACGACGACGTCACCGGCGTCGGCACCCCCACCGCCGACTACCTCCGCTCCTACCAGACACCCTGACAACCCGCCGGCACACCGGTGCCGCGCCGCACGTGCGGGTGGCGCCACGGCGGTATCGCAGATCGGCGATGACGACCAGGCCGCCGCCCCCGGGCACCTGGTCACCGACACGCAGTTCGGTGGGCGGGCAGTCCACCGGCCTGCGCCCCGGCGGAAGTCGGACCGCTTCCGGCTCCCTCGCGGCGGGCCGCTTGCCCGCCGCGCGCGGATTCGTCGGATCGCAGGCCGGAGCGGGGGCCCGGATGCGCGGTACGGTCACGGACTCGCGGACGGGCTCCTGGGCCAGGCGCAACACCAACGCCCGATCGAAGGATCAGGCCAGAACCTGACGCTTCGCTGCGCCCGTACAGCGCCGCTGCCGCTGACGTGGAACGGCACTTCCTGAGCGGGCGCGCCCCCTGCTGCGCCCCACACCCGTCCGTATTCGTCGGCGCCGCCGGCATGCCGCACGACCAGCCAGAGCGCCAGATCGGCACCCATGTCAGTAGCGAATACCCGCCCCACGTGCAGGATCAGCGCCCCAGCCACTGACACAGGCCGCCGAACCCACTGACAGCACCCCGCCGATCGTCAGCGTTGTGTCACGTCAGCGGTACCGACACTGTGACGCGCCGGGCCAGTTCGGTGCAGCGGATCCCGCCGCCGGGGTGCCACTCCATGACCGGGCCAACCGCGTCGCCGTGTTCGGTACACCAGGCCACCGGGACCAGGCCGCCGCAGTCGTACCGGCGGCAGGCGCACGCCTCCGCCGAGCCGGCGTGCGGCACCCCGTGGCGGACCACCCCGCCCTCCGCTCCCTCGGCGGTGCCCCGCAGGCGGGCCGGCCAGGACAG
>NZ_JBIWFI010000071.1:0-6748 GCF_044762985.1 Streptomyces sp. NPDC096339
CTTCGTTGCGCAGAAATGACATCACCGCAGGTCAAAGCCTGGAAATCGTTGCACTGGGTTTAACTTCAACGCAATGACACTCGCCCATTCGTTGCAATGGATAGTGGGTGAACGCTACGGGCGTCGACGATCGACGATCGGGGCACACGCAGAACCCTCCCGCTCGCTCGGAGGGGGAGGGCTCGGGGCGTGGACCGCGCGGGCGGGTCAGCCCTGGGGGCGGGGGCGGTACGTGGTGACCTGGACGCCCGTGGCGCTGGTGACCGTCGAGACCAGGTCGAGCGGGCGCAGGGTGCCGTCCGCGGGGAAGATCGACTTACCGGGGCCGAGCAGCACCGGCATGATCATCAGGCGCAGCTCGTCGACCAGGCCCTCGCTCAGGAGGGTGCGGGCGAGGGTGGGGCTGCCCATGACCAGGAGGTCGCCGCCGGGGGCGTCGCGCAGTTCCCGGATGCGGGTGACGGCCTTGTCGGCGGGGATGAGCACGGTGTTCCAGGTGAGGTCGTCCTCGGTGAGGGTGTCGGAGACCACGTGCTTGGGCAGGGCGTTCATGCGGTCCGCGAAGGGGTCGCCGGCCCGCTCGGGCCAGGCGGCGGCCATGTTCTGCCAGGTGCGGCGGCCGAAGAGGAGCGCCTCGGCCTGGTTCAGCGCCTCGGTGAAGGCCCCGCCGACGACCTCCGGGTCGAAGAAGGGGTGGGTCCAACCGCCGTGGGCGAAGCCTCCGTCGGTGTCCTCCTCGGGGCCACCGGGGGCCTGGACGACGCCGTCGAGGCTGATGAACTCGCTGATGACGATGCGCATGGGGGTGTGCTCCTGTTTTCCTCGCGTCGGTCCGTACGCCAATGAAGACCGGCGCAAGGCGGCGAACTCATCGGTGGGGAGCGGAATTCGCGATGTGACGTGGAGCACACCGCCCGGCCCCCGCGGGGCGGCGCGAGGCGCACCACGCACCTGTGACCCGACCGGCGTCCGCGGGCGGTCAGTCGGCGGATGCCGAGAGCGCCGCCGGGCGGGCGGGGCGCCTGCGGGAGACGGCGACTCCGGCCAGGCAGATCGCGCCGCCGAGCAGGGTCAGCCGGCCGGGGACCTCGTCCAGGACGATCCAGGCGAAGAGCACCACGACGGCGGGCACGGCGTAGGTGGTCGCGCCCATCTTCCCGGCGGTGGTCCTGGAGAGGGCGTACGTCCAGGTGGTGAAGGCCAGCGCGGTCGGAAACAGGCCCAGGTACAGCATGTTGAGCGTGGCCGACAGCGGGGCGTGCGGCAGTTGGGAGACCAGCTGCCAGACGAAGGGCAGGGTGACCGCCGTACCGACGAAGCAGCCGTACGTGGTCACCTGGATCGGGCTCGCGTGGCGCAGCGCGGGCTTCTGCGAGACCACCCCGGCCCCGTAGGTGAGCGCGGCGAGCAGGCAGAGCAGCACACCGCCGAGGGAGGAGGAGTCCCCCTTGGAGGTGGACAGGCCCACGACGACCGCGCCCGCGAAGGAGACGGCCATCCCGGCCAGCAGCATCGGCGGGAAGCCCTCCTTCAGCAGCCAGCCTCCGAGCAGGGCGATCACGATCGGGCCGATGTTCACGATCATGGCCGCGGTGCCCGCGTCCACGCCCTGCTCGCCCCAGTTCAGCGCGACCATGTAGAGGCCGAACCACAGCACGCCCGAGGCGAGGATGCCGGGCCAGGCCTGGCGCGGCGGGAACGGGACCCGCTTGACGAGCAGCACGATGCCGAGGGCGACCGATGCCGTCAGGAGCCGTCCCAGGGCCAGTGCTCCGGGGTCGTAATGGGCCGCCGCCGACCGGATGGAGACGAATGCGGAGGCCCAGAGGGCAACGGTGACGGACGCCGCCGCGAGGGCACGGCGGTCGGCTCCGGGGCCGGCGGCAGATTGATCCATACGAGTCAACGTACTCACGCGGCGCCCCGCGCGCCTTCGGATATCCCGTCAGTTCCGATCGCCCTGCCGGCCCTCCAGCAGGAGCTTCTTCTGCGGCTTGCCCATGGCGTTGCGCGGCACCGCCGTGACGAAGCGGACCTCGCGCGGGCGCTTGTGCACCGACAGGTGCGCGGCGACGAAGTCGGTGAGCTCGGCGCCGGTGACCCCGTCGGCCACGACGTACGCCACGATCCGCTGCCCGAGGTCCGCGTCGGGGACGCCGACGACGGCCGCCTCGCGCACCTTGGGGTGGTCGAGCAGGGCGTTCTCGATCTCGCCCGCACCGATCCGGTAGCCCCCGGACTTGATCATGTCGATGGAGGCGCGGCCCACGATCCGGTGCACGCCGTCCTTCTCGTCGACGGCCGCGATGTCTCCCGTACGGAACCAGCCGTCCTCGGTGTACGCGGCGGCGGTGGCCTCCGGCCGGCCCAGGTATCCGGAGAACAGCGTGGGGCCGGTCAGCTGGAGTTCGCCGATCCCGGCGCCCGGCTCGGCGGCGATGCGGGTGCGGATACCGGTGAGCGGGGTGCCGACCGTACCGGGGCGGACCTCGCCGCCCGCCCGGCCGCTGATGGTGATCAGGGTCTCGGTCATGCCGTAGCGCTCGACGGGGCGGTGGCCGGTGAGGAGTTCGAGGTCGCGGAAGACGGGCGCGGGCAGGGCCGCGCTGCCGGAGACGAGGAGCCGGGCCCCGGACAGCGCGGAGGCGGCCTCCGGTTCGGCGGCGATACGGGACCACACGGTCGGCACCCCGAAGTACAGGCTGCCGCCGGCTTCGGCGTAGGCGTCGGGCGTCGGCCGGCCGGTGTGCACGAGGCGGCTGCCGGTGCGCAGGGCGCCGAGCACGCCGAGCACGAGGCCGTGCACGTGGAACAGCGGCAGCCCGTGCACGAGGGTGTCGTCGGCGCTCCACCGCCAGGCCTCGGCGAGCGCGTCGAGGTCCGCGGCGATGGCGGCGCCGCTGAGCACCACGCCCTTGGGCGGGCCGGTGGTGCCGGAGGTGTACAGGATCAGCGCGGGATCCCCCGGCGCGGCGGCCTTCCCCGACGGGGCGTCCGCGCGGCGTGCGAAGTCCACCCCGACCTCCGCGGCCCCCGAGTCGCGCAGGATGTGCTCCCGTTCGGCGGGCCCGGCGTCGGGCGGCAGCGGCACGCACGGCACCCCGGCCAGCAGCCCGCCGACCACCGCGGCGACGGTCTCCAGCGAGGCCGTCGCCGTGACGGCGAAGGCCGGGGCGCCCGCGACGTCCGCGGCCACCGCTCCGGCGGCGCCGAGCAGTTCCTCGTACGAGGCGGTGCGGCCGGCGACGGTGACGGCGTCACCGCGGTCCCCGTACGCGCCTTCAAGTGCGGTGAGCACGCTGACACTCCCCTGTCCGTGGTCCCGGTGGTCCCGGTGGTCCCGGTGGTCCCGGTGGTCCCGGGCACAGGCTGCCGGAATCCGGGGGAAGCGCGCCACCCCAGATATCCATCCTTCTTGATGCATCAGAAAAGATGGATTACTGTTGCCCTCAGCGGACGGCGCGAGAGGAGTGGACACATGCGGAAGTGGGCCGGGAATCCCTGGGCGGTGCTGGTGACCATGTCACTGGGGTTCTTCATGACGTTGCTGGACCTGACGATCGTGAACATCGCGATCCCCGAGATGATCGACGCACTGGGGGCGACCCTGGACCAGACCCTGTGGGTGGTCAGCGGCTACGCCCTCGTCCTGGCCGTGCTGCTGATCACCGCCGGCCGGCTCGGCGATCTGTGGGGGCCCCGCAACCTCTTCGTCGCCGGCCTGGTGGTGTTCACGGCCGCGAGCATCGCCTGCGGGCTGGCCACCGGCCCGGTGATGCTGATCGCCGCCCGCGGGGTGCAGGGCCTCGGCGCCGCGCTGCTCACACCGCAGACGATGGCGCTCGTCATGTCGGTCTTCCCGGCGGCGCGGCGCGGCACTGCGATGGGCATCTGGGGCATGGTGGCGGGCCTGGCCACGCTGTCGGGTCCGACCCTGGGCGGCGTGCTGGTCTCCACCGTCGGATGGCGCTGGATCTTCCTGGTGAACGTGCCGATCGGGATCGCCGCGCTGGTGCTGACGTTCCTGGTGGTGCCCGACGTACGGACCGGCCGGACCCGCACCTTCGACGTCCCGGGCGTGCTGCTGGCGACCGGCGCGCTGTTCTGCCTGACCTTCGCGCTCCAGGAGGGCGAGCACTACCACTGGGGCACCGGGATCTGGGGGCTGCTGGCCGCGGGTGCGGCGCTGGCCGCCGGGTTCCTCTTCCACCAGCGCGGGCGTCAGGACCGCGAGCCGCTCGTTCCGTTCGCGCTCTTCAAGGACCGCAACTTCTCCGTCCTGACCGTGATGGTCGCCCTCGTGTCGATGGCGATGATCGGGCTGGTCCTCCCCTTCAACCTCTACCTGCAGTCCGTGCTCGGCCTGAGCGCGATCAAGGCGGGCCTGGTGCTGGCCCCGTCCTCCCTGGTGTCGATGGCGGTGGGCCCCTTCGCGGGCCGGCTCTCGGACCGGATCGGTGGCAAGTACCTGCTGATGGCGGGTCTGACCCTGTACGCGGTGGGGATGGTGGCGATCGTGCTGATCGCCGGTCCCGCGACCCCCTGGTACGCCTTCGTCCCGGCCACCGTCATCACCGGCCTCGGCATCGGCTGCGTGGTCGCGCCGATGTCCGCCGAGGCGATGCGGGGTGTCGACCCGAGGCTCGCCGGGGCGGCTTCCGGGGTCAACAACACGGTCCGGCAGATCGGTTCGGTCATCGGCGCGGCCGCCGTGGGCGCCCTGCTCCAGGGCCGGCTGGCGGCGGAGCTGGCCACCGGGAAGGTGTACGCGGACGCCTTCGTCGCCACCCTGCACGTGACGGCGGCGCTGCCGATCGCGGTGGTCCTGGTGGGCGTGCTGGCCTGCTTCCTGGTCCGCGGCCGGGCCAAGGAGAAGGCCGCGGTGACGGCGGCCGAGGCGGCTCCCGCCGGGGCGCCGAAGGCGGCGGGCGTCTGAGCCGCCCCGAGAGCACAACACGTAAGCCGCCCGGGTGCCGAGCACCCGGGCGGCTTACGTGCGCCGGTCGTCCTCACCGGAACATCGAGTGCGGGGCCTGCTGCCCGCCGAACGGCCGAGCCATGGCGACCGCCCCAGCCGGTCCACCTCCACCGGCCGGGGCTGCTCGGCTACTTACGGCCGTCCGGGCCGTACCACTGGAGGGGTTGGCCGGTTACTGCGGCGATGCACTCGAAGTCGTGGTCGCAGTGCAGGAGGGTGAGCCCCTGCAACTCGGCGGTCGCGGCGACAACGAGATCCACTGCGCCGGCACTACGGTGCTTGCCTTGTTGAGTGAGGGCCTCCTGGACCTGCCAGGCGCGGTCGTAGGCGCGGTCGTCGACCGGGACCCAGCCGAAGATCAGCCGGAGGTCCTCGATGCCGCGCGCCCGGTCGGCGGCGGATCGGGCGCTGTAGAAGAACTCCAGCTCGGTGATGGGGCACGTGGCGATCAGGCCGGCGGCCGCTGCCTGGTCCCAGCCGTACCGCTCCGCGTCGCCCCGCATGAACCGGGCGAGGGCGCTGGTGTCGATCAGGTAGAGAGCGGCGTTCAACGTCGGTAGTTCCGCTTGTCCTCGAAGAGTGTCAGATCGAACGCGCCTTCGTCGGCCGCGGCACGCAGGCGGGTCAGGGCCAGCGCACGCCGCCTGTTCTCCAGCACCTCGCGCAAGGCCGTGTTGACCGTCTCCTTCTTGGTGCTGGTCCCCAGGGCCTTGGCCACGTCTGCGACCAGTTCGTCATCGAGGTCGATCACCGTCCGGCTCATGTGCACCTCCTGTATATCAACGATGGCGACAATTATATCTCCGATGGTTCGCCAGGGCCATGGGGCGCTCGGTCACATGCGGCCGGCTACCCCCGGTCCGAGCCGGGCTTGGCCGTGGTGTCGGCCGGCGGTTCGGCCTTCACGTAGAGGATCTCGCGGGCCTGCTCCGCCGCGCGCATGATGGTTTCGGTGATGAAGTCGAGGAAGCGGGCGATGTTCTCCAGGCGGACGGCGGCCGGTGTGTCGGGGCCGAGGACGTTGACGCCCTGGCGGGCGGTCTCGGCGAGTTGGTCGCTGGCCCGGGCGCTGGCGATCGTGGACTGGTAGAAGACGTCGTCGTCCACGATGTAGCGCTCGCGGCGCCGTTCGTCGCGTTCCCGACGGACGAGGCCCTGGTTGTCGAGGAACGAGATCGCCTTGGAGATGGACGCCGGGCTGACCTCCAGGCGCTGGACGAGCTCGGACGCGGTGAGGGTGCCCGTGTCCGTGGTGTAGAGGGAGACCAGTACCCGGGCGCTTATCTTCGGCAGACCCGAGGCCATGAAGAAGGTCGTGAACATCTCCTCGTACTCGCGCACGGCCTCGGGGTCGCGCCCATGGGCCAGTTGGGGCGCCTGCCCGGCCCGGGGGGCGGCTTGCCTGCGGCGGTGGGTGCGGCGTTCGGTGGAGCGCTGGGCCAGGTCGGCGCGGTAGCCCGCGGGACCGCCGTTGCGCGTCACCTCGCGCGTGATGGTCGAGGTCGGACGGTCGAGGCGCCTGGCGATCTCCGCGTAGGCGAGCCCGTCGGCCACCCCCAGCGCGATCTGCTGGCGTTCCTGCTGGGTGAGCCTGCCTCCCGGCATCGCGATCCCCTCTCCTGCTTCCTTCGTGGGTCCTTGACGCCCCCAGCATAGCGTTCATTTTCCATCCATTGCAACGCAACACGCCAGAACATTGCATTGAAATCCAATCCAGTGCAACGATTTCCAGGCTTTGACCTGCGGTGATGTCATTTCTGCGCAACGAAA
>NZ_JBIWFI010000072.1:0-5787 GCF_044762985.1 Streptomyces sp. NPDC096339
CTGGACCAGGACCTGATCCTGTACCTCTTCGGTACCCCGGGCCAGGACCGCTTCTGGTTCATGTGGGACGACCTCGTCCGCGGCGCCATCGGCGCGATCGTGCTCGTGGACACCCGCCGCCTGGCGGACTGCTTCCCGGCCGTGGACTACTTCGAGAACAGCGGCCTGCCGTTCGTCGTGGCGCTCAACGGCTTCGAGGGGCACCAGCCGTACACGCCGGAGGAGGTCCGCGAGGCCCTGCAGATCGGCCCGGACGCCCCGATCATCACCACCGACGCCCGCCACCGCGCGGACGCCAAGAGCGCGCTCATCACGCTCGTCGAGCACGCGCTGATGGCGCGGCTCAAGTAACACCGCTTCAACTGCCGCCGAAGGGGCGGGCTGTGTCCTACGACACGGCCCGCCCCTTTGGTTCATAACGTTTCGACAGAGAATTGGCGGCAGTTGGCGACTCGGCGCGTTCGGTTGGTGCCGCTACGCGCACAACTCCCCCTATTTTTGCCGCAGGAAGCTCTTTATGTCCGATTTATGTGAGGCGTAGGTCTCGGAGAATCGTCGGATTCAACTGTTTGGAACACGGCCGTTAACCGTGCTGGAATTCAACGAACTAGCTAGTAGTACCGCCGAGAGGTTGTTGGTCGAGTGAGGCGAAGCAACGCAAGCCCCGCGGATGAACCCGCGCGCGGCAACTTCACCCCGCCGCCGCGAGCGGCCGCGTCGCCGGTCGACGTTCCCGTGGGCCCGCCCGTGAGCAGCGGGAGCACCAGCAGGTTCTCCCCGCGCAACTGGCGCGTGCCGACCCGTCTGAACGCGATCCTGCTCGTGCCCGCCCTCGTCGGGCTGGTCATGGGCGGTTTCCAGGTGAAGGGCTCCATCGACACCTGGAACGAGGCCAAGGACGCCGAGAAGATCGCCCGGGTCGTCCAGGCCGCCTCGGAATACAGCCAGGCGCTGCTCAACGAGCGTGACCTCACCGCCGAGCCGCTGCTGAACGGCGACGCCAAGAACGACGTCATCACCAAGGTCCGCGGGACGACCGACGCGGCCAAGGTGAAGTTCGACCAGGCCGTCAAGGACCTGCCCGAGAACCAGGGCATGGAACGTCGTCTGGAGCTCTTCCGCGCGGAGGAGCCCAAGCTGACGCAGGTCCGCGAGAAGGCCTACCAGCAGGCACTCGAAACCGCGAAGAAGAACCTCCAGGGCGGCCAGCCGGGACCCATCCCGACTGAAGAGGGCTACGTGCTCGTCGAGCACTACCTGATGCAGTTCTCGAACGAGCTCGGCCTCGGTACCGGCAACGTGACCTCGTACGGCCGCATGGTCTACGCGATCGAGCTCGCCAAGGCGGCGAACTCGCTGCAGCGCTCCGTCGGCACCCACCTGCTCGTGCGCCCGAACCCCGACGAGAACATACGCAAGGGCCAGATCGTCGCCTTCTCCTCCTACGCCTACCTCGAGGAAATCGCCATCGGCGAGTACGTCGCGGCGGGTACCGAGGAGGACGTGAACCGCCTCAAGGAGGTCATGGCGGCGAAGTCCAAGGCGGGCGAGGCCCGGCTCACCGAGGCCAAGCGCCAGGCCGAGCAGGCCGGCGCCAAGTTCGTGCCGCCGCCGGCGGGAGCCAACGGTTCCGTGCTCACCGGCATGACCGAAGCGATCGCCAGCGGCCAGCCCAAGAAGACGCTGGCCGAGAACGGCACCACGCCCGCCGCCTGGCAGGCCGCCGCCACCGCGAAGTTCGACGGCTACGACGAGGTCGAGAAGGAACTCCTCGACAAGGCCGTCAAGGACGCCGTCGCGGTCTCCGACGAAGCCCGCACCGAGGCCATCACCAACGGCGCCATCGTCGTCGTGGCCCTGCTCGCCGCCTTCATCCTCGCGGGCCTCATGGCCCGCCAGATGGGCCGCGCGATGCGCCGCCTGCGCTCCGCCGCCTTCGACATCGCCGAGCAGCGCCTGCCGATGCTCGTCGACCAGCTCTCGCGCACCGACCCCGGCAAGGTCGACACCCGCGTGCAGCCGATCCCGATCGACTCCGCGGACGAGATCGGCGAGGTCGCCCGCGCCTTCGACCAGGTCCACCGCGAGGCGGTCCGGCTCGCCGCCGAGCAGGCGCTCCTGCGAGGGAACGTCAACGCAATCTTCACGAACCTCTCCATGCGCAACCAGTCGCTGATCGAGGGCCAGCTGACCCTCATCACCGACCTGGAGAACAACGAGGCCGACCCGGACCAGCTGGAGAACCTCTTCCGCCTGGACCACCTGGCCACCCGTATGCGCCGCAACGGCGAGAACCTCCTCATCCTCGCGGGTGAGGAGCCGGGCCGCCGCTGGGACCAGCCGGTGCCCCTCGTCGACGTCCTGCGCGCCGCCTCCTCCGAGGTGGAGCAGTACGAGCGCATCGAGCTCTCCGGCGTCTCGGACGCCGAGATCCACGGCCAGGCCGTGACCGACCTCGTGCACCTCCTCGCCGAGCTGCTGGAGAACGCCACCACGTTCTCCTCCCCGCAGACCAAGGTCCGCGTCAACGCGACCCGTCTGCCGGACGGCCGCGTGATGATCGAGATCCACGACAAGGGCATCGGTCTCACCGCCGAGGACTTCGCGGACATCAACCACAAGCTCGCCAACCCGCCGACCGTGGACGCCGCGATCTCGCAGCGCATGGGTCTGTTCGTGGTCGGCCGGCTGGCGGACCGCCACAGCATCCGCGTCCAGCTGCGCCCGTCGGGCGAGGCGGCCGGCACCACGTCGCTGATCATGCTCCCGGACGCCATCACCCACGGTGGCGGCGGCGAGGGCATCCCGGACGACGACTTCACCGTCTCCTCGATGATCCCGCAGCAGCAGGCCCAGCAGCCCGCTCCGATGCGTACGGCGGCCGAGCTCGGCTTCGACGACTCGCGCTACGACCAGCCGGGCTCCTCCGGAGGCGAACTCGACCCGGTCGGCCGCTCCCTCGTCCGCGAGGAGCGCCGTGCCGCGCTGGAGGCCCAGGCCCAGGGCGGCTACCCGCAGGGCCAGCAGCCGCCGTACGACGGCCAGGCCCCTCAGGGCGGTCAGGCCGGTCAGGCCGGCTATCCGGAACCCCAGCCTGAACACGGGTACCAGCCGTACCAGGGCTACGAGCAGCAGCCCGAGCAGGGTTACGAGTCCCCCTACGAGGCACAGCAGCCGCAGCAGGGCTTCGACGCTTACCAGCAGCAGGACTACGGCTATGCGGAAGTCGGCTACCAGGAGCAGCCTCAGGCCGAGCAGTCCTACGACGGCGGCTACGAGGCCCGGTCGGAGCAGGCCGAGTGGCCGGAGCAGAACTCCTACCAGCCCGCGTACGAGCAGGACTACGGCACCGAATCGGAATCGCCTGCCGTACCCGAACAGGCCCCGGAGCGCGTAGGCTTCGACCGTTCGGGCACCGCTGCGGACACCGGTCACACGATGACCGGAGCGGGCCTGCCGCGCCGCGGCAGCCAGCAGCAGTGGCAGCCGGCACAGCAGGAAGCGGAGTCCCCCGGATCCCTCTTCGAGCAGCGGCCGCCGCGTCAGCAGCAGCCCGCGGCGCCGGAGCGGGAGACGGAAGGCACGGATGGCAGCGGCGGTTGGCGCTCGGGCAACGACGAGCGCTGGCAGCAGGCCGCCAAACTCCGTGAGCCGAAGGCGGGCGGGGTAACCCCCTCCGGTCTGCCTCGGCGGGTGCCCAAGGCCAACCTGGTCGAGGGCGCAGCGGAGACGACCCCGCAGGGAGGCCCCCAGGTCTCCCGCGCCCCGGAGGACGTCCGCGGCAGGTTGAGCAACCTGCGGCGGGGTGTCCAGCAGGGACGCAACGCGGGTTCCGAGCAGTCAAGTAACAGCTATGACCAGGAGCGTTAGTGTGAGCGCGATGAGCCAGGCGGCGCAGAACCTGAACTGGTTGATCACCAATTTCGTGGACAACACCCCCGGGGTGTCGCACACGGTGGTGGTCTCCGCCGACGGCCTTCTGCTGGCGATGTCCGACGGATTTCCGCGCGACCGCGCCGATCAGCTGGCGGCCGTGGCCTCCGGTCTGACCTCGCTGACCGCCGGAGCCTCCCGTATCTTCGAGGGCGGCGCCGTCAACCAGACCGTGGTCGAGATGGACCGGGGATTCCTCTTCCTCATGTCCGTCTCCGACGGATCCTCCCTCGCAGTGCTGGCGCACCCCGAGTGCGACATCGGCCTCGTGGGCTACGAGATGGCCCTTCTTGTGGACCGAGCGGGCAGTGTCCTCACCCCGGATCTGCGTGCGGAGCTGCAGGGAAGTCTTCTCAACTAACAGACAGGCAGTGTGTTTCGCGCCATCGCACCGTAGGGTGCGGTGGCGCGGTTCCACAGGGAGTACTGCGTTCTTGGAGTCGGAGGAGGAAACGTGACAACACCCGGAGGACATCCTTATGGCGGCGCGCAGCAGCAGCCGCAGGGTGGGCACGACCAGAACCGCTTCAACTTCCCCTCCGCTCCCAGCCGGCCCATGCCGGAGCACAACCCGTACCAGCAACAGCCGTACGGACAACCCCAGCAGCCTCAGCAGCCCTCCATGCCGGCGCAGCAGCCTCCGCGCGCTTCCCGGCAGCCGGCTCCCAAGGCCCACAACCCGCTGGTGCGTCCGTACGCGATGACCGGCGGCCGTACCCGGCCGCGCTACCAGCTCGCCATCGAGGCGCTGGTCAGTACCACGGCGGATCCCGCGCGTCTGCAAGGGCAGTTGCCCGAGCACCAGCGCATCTGCCGCCTGTGCCAGGAGATCAAATCCGTCGCGGAGATCTCGGCACTTCTCTCCATTCCTCTTGGTGTCGCCCGCATCCTCGTCGCCGACCTGGCTGAGGCGGGCCTTGTCGCCATTCACCAGCCCGGCGGCGACGAGTCTGCCGGCGGCCAGCCAGATGTGACACTGCTCGAAAGGGTGCTCAGTGGACTTCGCAAGCTCTAACGGCGGAGCGGCTCCCGCTCGCTCCACCACCTCCGCGAAGATCGTGGTGGCGGGTGGCTTCGGCGTGGGCAAGACCACGTTCGTCGGCGCGGTCTCCGAGATCAACCCGCTGCGCACCGAAGCCGTCATGACCAGCGCCTCCGCCGGGATCGACGACCTGACCCACACCGGGGACAAGACGACCACCACGGTCGCCATGGACTTCGGCCGCATCACGCTGGACCAGGACCTGATCCTGTACCTCTTCGGTACCCCGGGCCAGGACCGCTTCTGGTTCATGTGGGACGACCTCGTCCGCGGCGCCATCGGCGCCGTCGTGCTCGTGGACACCCGCCGCCTGGCGGACTGCTTCCCCGCGGTGGACTACTTCGAGAACAGCGGCCTGCCGTTCGTGATCGCCCTCAACGGCTTCGACGGCCACCAGCCGTACACGCCGGAGGAGGTCCGCGAGGCCCTGCAGATCGGCCCGGACGCTCCCATCATCACCACCGACGCCCGCCACCGCGCGGACGCCAAGAGCGCGCTCATCACGCTCGTCGAGCACGCGCTGATGGCCCGCCTGCGGTAGCGGCGGCCCGAACCGGCCGAAGGCCCCCGTGTCCGACGACACGGGGGCCTTCGCGTACGCGGGCCGGCGACGCACGGCATCGCGGGTCGGCGAGGCGCGGCATCGCGGGTCGGCGAGGCGCGGCATGCGGAAGGCCCCGCACCCTGGAGGGTGCGGGGCCTTCTCGGCTTCGGGGCTCAGCCCTGCCAGCTGTGCGGGGCGCGGAAGCCCGGGGTGCGTTCCAGGCGGCGCCAGCCGGCCTGGGAGCGGGGGGTGGCGGCGGTCTCGGGGG
>NZ_JBIWFI010000073.1:0-4984 GCF_044762985.1 Streptomyces sp. NPDC096339
ACGCTTCCTTTGTACTCACCCTCTCGGGCTTTCCTCCGGGCTTTCGTTCTGCTGTCTTGCGTTTCCGACTCTATCAGACTCTTTCGTGTCCGACTCCCTCGGTGCTTTCCAGGTCTTCGCTTTCGCGTTTCCCTTTCCGGCGAGTCCGACTCTATCAGAAGTTTTCCACCGGATTTCCCCGGCTTCGATTCCCGAATGAAGAGTCGAGTGTCCCCACACGAAATGCGATTCCTTGTGGGGGCTGCTGCCGAGCGTGTCCCGCTCCAGGCAACTGCTCGACTCTACAACCCTGGTTGTGAGGGTGTCAAAACGACCGGCCGGGCGCCGAGGTCGGACGTCGGCGCCCCCTGGGCTGACGCGGGTGCCGGCAGCGGGCGGGCTACCGGGCGGCTTCGAGGAGGAGCTGCGCGAGCTCGTACGGCTGGGAGAACATCGGCCAGTGGCCGGTGTCCATCTCGACCAGTCGCCACTGTTCGCTGGTCAGCAGCGCAGCCACGTCATCATTCGGCTCGGCGCCGTCGAGCAGGCACTTGATGTACGTGGCCGGGAGCTCGCCGAGCGGGCGGGCGAGTACCGCCGGTTCGGCCAGGGAATCGCCCGGGTGTGGTGTCGCGCCGCCCACGAGGCGGGCGGTCTGCTCATCGGTGAGGCCCTGCCCCTCACAGTCGACCGCGGTCAGTGGCGCCCAGGAGCCGCCGTTCCCGGCGATCGCGGCTTCCAGCTTCGCCGGTCCCTCCCACCAGGTGGAGACGAACGAAGCGCCGTCCGCCGGAACGTTGGAGTCGACGAAGACCACACGGGCCAGCCGGTCACCGAGCAGCTCGGCGGCCTGACCGACTGGGATGCCCGAGTAGCTGTGCCCGACCAGTACGACATCGCGCAGATCGAGGCGCTCGACCTCATCCACGATGTCCCGGACGTGAGTCTGCTGCCCAGCGGGCACGGCCCGCTTCTCGGCGAGGCCGGAAAGCGTCAACGGGAGAGCCTCGTGGCCGGCCTCCCGCAACGTGGGCACCACGTCGTCCCACGCCCACGATCCCAGCCACGCGCCTGCAACGAGTACGAAGATCGCCATGGCCGCACGCTAGTCGAGGGGTCCGACAACGCCCAGTACCCCGTACCCAGTGCCGCGGCTTCGATCGCGGCCGCGCTCAGCGCGGGATCACCCAGCCCGGCGCCCAGGTCCCGCCGGCGTCGTGCTCGGTTGTGGTGGCGGCGAGGTGCCCGCGGAGGGTCGCCAGTGCCGGGTGGGGATTGTCGCGGTGCCAAAGGAGCGAGTGAGGGTAGACGGGGGTCGGGTCGGTCACCGGGATGCGGCGCAGCCCGTGGCCGGCCGGCCAGACGAGGCGCGTCTGCGAGCCCATGAAGGTGGCCAGCGCCGGGGTGTCGGCGACGGTGTCGAGCAGCACGTCGGAACCGAAGTTGGGACCGGTCGCCTCGATGGTGAGGCCGAACTCGGCGGCGATGTCGTCGTAGTAGGCGGCCCACTCGGTACCGGGCACGATGCCGGGCATCCAGATCCGGTGCCCGGCGAGCTGCGCGACGGTCACCGATCGGGCACCCGCCAGCGCATGGGCCGGGCCGGTGAGGAGCTCGAGCGGCTCGTCGAGCACCCGCACGGACTCGATGTCCTCGGGCAGGGGCCGGCCGGGCGCGGCGACGGCGCGGAAGGAGGCGTCGATCGCTCCGGACCGGAGGGCGGCGACGGCCGCCTCGATGTCGAACAGCATCACCACGTCGAGGTCGATCTCGGGGTGCGCGCGGTGGAAGCCGCGCATCACCCCCGACGGTGCGACGCGTGAGGCGATCACGTCGACGCGCAGCGGCCGACGGCCGGGCTGTACGGACGCGACCGCGCGTTCGGCGACCCGCAACAGCTCGCGCGCGTGGGGCAGGAACGCCTGCCCGTCGATGGTGAGCTCGGCACCACGCGCGGTGCGCGTGAACAGCCGCACCCCGAGGCTGCGCTCCAGCGCGGCGATGCGCTTGGAGACGGCCTGCTGGGTGACCGACAGCTCGGCTGCCGCCTCCTGGAACTGGCCGGCATCGGCGGCGGCGACGAACGTCCGTACGGCATCTAGGTCCACGCCGACACCCTATGGCCACAACGCATGGTTGTGGCTCATGCCCTCATCGTTGTTTGATCCCAGCCCCTGGCGCTCGATTTGATGTACCCGATCCCGAATCGGTTGTACGGAGTTCGCGATACGGAGCACGGACGAGCGGCGAGGGACGAGGGACGAGGGACGGGGGACGAGGGACGGGGGCATCGGACATGAGGAGCGGGCACCGGCTGGGGCGGCAGTTCGGATGGCTCTGGGGTGCGTACGGGACCAGCGCGCTCGGCACGTGGCTCGCCTTCGGCGCCTTCCCCCTGATCGCCATCCAGGTGCTGCACGCCGGGCCGGCCGAGGTCGCCGCGCTCTCCTCCATGGCGGCCGTGGTGGGCGCGGCCGCGGCGGTGCCGCTCGGCCCATGGGTGGAGTTCCGCCGGAAACGGCCGGTGCTGATCGCGATGGACCTGGTGCGGTTCGCGGCGCTGCTGACGGTCCCCGTCGCGGTCGCGCTCGACGCGCTCACCTTCCTCCAGCTCCTGCTGGTCTCCGGCGTCGTCGCGACGGCCGACATCACCTTCCGCGCAGCCTCCGGCGCATACCTGAAGACGCTGCTGCCGGCCGAGCACCTGCTCGTCGCCAACGCCCGGTTCGAATCCACGGCCTGGGCGACCACGATCATCGGACCGCCGCTGGGCGGCGCGGCGATCGGGCTCCTCGGTCCGGCGGCGGCTGTGGTGGCCGACGCGGTCAGTTACCTGCTCTCTGCCCTGGGAATCCGCGCGACGGGCGGCCACGAGCCGCGGCCCGAGCGCCGGGAGACCACGCGCATGCGGGCCCGGGACCTGCTCGACGGCTGGCGGTACGTCCTCGGCGACCCGACCCTGCGTCCGCTGTTCTTCAACACCGTCCTGTTCAACGGCCTGGTGATGGCCACGCAGCCACTGCTTGCCGTCCTCATGCTCGGCCGGCTCGGGTTCCCGCCCTGGCAGTACGGTCTGGCCTTCGCCCTGCCCTCCATCGGCGGGCTGCTCGGTGCCCGGGTGGCCCGACCGCTCGTCGACCGGTTCGGGCAGCGCGAGGTCCTGGCGGCGTCCGGGGCACTGCGCGCGATCTGGCCCGTCGGCCTGGCCTTCCTGGGGCCGGGTACCGGAGGGCTGCTGCTGGTGATCGGCGTCGAACTCGGGCTGATCTTCTGCTGCGGTGTCTTCAACCCCGTCTCCACCACCTACCGCCTCGAGCGCACCGCGACCGACCGGGTCACCCGCACACTGACCGCCTGGGCGGTGACGGCCAAGGCCTCGACCGCGCTGCTGACCGCGGTCTGGGGCGTACTGGGTGCCCTACTCGGCCCGCGTACGGCCTTGGGCCTGGCAGGCGTGCTCCTGCTCGCGACCCCGCTGCTGCTCCCCCGCCGCAGCGCAGACGCCGAGCACTGATCGGTCCTGCTGCGGGCACCCGGACGGACGGCACGCGAGCACGAGCAAGTGCACGCTGGTCACGGCCAGCGCCGGATGGCTGTCGGCGCACCGCGCAGCTGCCATGGCCCGGGCGAGTACCTCCGGTCCGAGGTCCTCCTTCCTACCCGTCCGGCGCTCCTCCCGCATCAGGGCCGCGGAGGCCGGCCCCTGCACCCCGAAGACCTCCGCGTGGGTCAGGCCCGCCTGCGCCGCCTCTTCCCCCAGTTCCTCGGGCCCGTGGCAGTAGCTCGTAGGACCGTCCCGACGCACACGGAACCCTGTCGTCGCTACTTCCGGTCCGTCGTCCGCTCCAAGGTCCAGCAACCTGATGTACCGGTTGATCGCGGCTGCGGCCACGAGGCCGCCCGGTTTGAGGACGCGGTGTGCCTCCTGCCACGCACGGGCCCGTCCACGGGCGTCCGGCAGGTGGTACAGGGGTCCCAGGAGCAGTACGGCGTCGAAGTACCCGTCCGGCTGCTCCAGTTGCCGGGCATCCCCGACGAGGGCCGTCAATCCCTGGGCGCGGGCCTGCCGGACGTGCCGCTCAACCGGGTCGACCACGACGACCCGGTACCCGTCGTCCATGAGCCACCGCGCATGCACTCCGGGCCCGCCGCCGACGTCCAGGACGGACGCGGGCGGGGCCGGAAGGCGGCTGCGCAGGAGCTCCCGCGTCCTCAGCAGTTCGAGCGTGCCGAGCGTACGGCCGGATGTGAGGCGGGTGGCTTCATCGCCGGCGCCGTAGAAGTCGGTGATGTCCGGAAGCAGCGCCACGTCGGCCTCCCGCGTGAAGACTGGTCGTCACGGCGAGAGTTGCACGGCCGGGCACCGGCCGCCAGAACCCCTTCCTCCCTCACACGCCCGGGCTGCCCGCACCAGGCCGTCGCACCATGAAGACGTCAACGGGGTCCTGAGCTTCCACGATGAACCCGTGGCGCTCGTACAGTCGTTGGGCGGCGCTGCCCTGCAGGACGTTCAGGCGGACGACCTCCCGCTCGGCGTCGATCCGCGTCAGCAGTACCCGCAGGACGGCCGATCCGAGCCCCTGGCCCTGGACGGCCGGCGAGAGGTAGAAGTGCTCCAGCCATCGCCCGTCCCGGTCCGGACGCACGGTGACACTGCCCGCGAAACTGCCATCGACCACGATGACCGACGTGTGCTGCTCGGAGAACGAATCCCGCAGCCGCTGCCGAACCCTGTACTCGTCGTACCGCCCCAGCCGCTCCAGGTCCGGCCGCATGACCACGGCCCGCAGCTCCGCGATCGCCTCGACATCCGCCGGCTCAGCGCTCCGCAGCACCCATTCCGCAGAACGAGCCACCCGTATCCCGTCCGCTGCCGGCCCCGCTCTCATGTCCATGGGCCGACACAATAGCGACCCGTAAACGCAGAAAAGCCCCGCACCGAACCCTGAAGGGCTGGTGCGGGGCTTTCCCACAATGATTGTTCGGCGGCGTCCTACTCTCCCAC
>NZ_JBIWFI010000074.1:0-4638 GCF_044762985.1 Streptomyces sp. NPDC096339
GGTGGGTTGGGGGGGGCCCCCCCCGGCCCCCCGGCGGCACACGCCCGGGGGGGGGTGGTTGTGGGGGGGGGGGGGCGGGGGGGGGGGGGGGGCGGGCGCGGCGCGGTGGCGGGGGGCCCGGCCCCCGGACCCCCGCTCCTCAAACGCCGGAGGGGCTGAGGTGGCCCCCGGTGGGGCTGAGGTGGGCCCCGGTTGGGCCGGGGTTGGCCCCGGTTGGGCCGGGGTTGGCCCCGGTGGGGCTGAGGTTGGCCCCGGTTGGGCTGGGGTGGCTCCCGGTGGGGCTGAGGTGGCCCCCGGTGGGGCCGGGGTTGGCCCCGGTTGGGCTGGGGTGGCTCCCGGTGGGGCTGAGGTTGGCGCCGGAGGGGCTGGGGTGGCCCCCGGTGGGGCTGGGGTGGCCCCCGGTGGGGCTGGGGTTGGCGTCGGTGGGGCCGAGGTGGGCCCCGGTGGGGCTGGGGTGGGCCCCGGTGGGGCCGAGGTGGCTTCCGGTGGGGCTGGGGTTGGCGTTGGTGGGGACGGGCGGGGGCGTATCGGAGACGATGGAGGCACCCCCGGAGCGGCGCCGCAGGCGGCCCGGCGGCGGGGCGGGGGAGACCCCGTCAAGGCGCTGCTGCACCGGCACCGGGAGCTCTGCGAACGCGCCGTCGACCCGCTGGAGATCGCCGCCGGCCTGGAGGCGCACGGGATCACCGACCGCACCGCCGCGCGGTTCCGGCACCGGGACGTCTTCTCGCTCGCCGAGGAGCTGTACGCCCGGACCCCGCGCGGCGAGCACCCCGGCGGCCGGCCCGCCCGCGTCCCCGCGGGGGTCCGCGCGTTCCGGGGGTTCGGGTACGCCCTGCTGCCCGGGGCGACCGCGCTCGGCGCGGCCGCCGCCGGGGTCGCGTGGGCCGGGGCCCTCACCGTGGCGGTCACCGTGGCCGCCCTGGTGTGGCCCGGGCGTTCCGCCGGGCCCCGGCTCGCGTGGGGCCCGTACCTGCTCGCCGCCGCCGTCACCGGCTGGGCCGTGTACCGGCACGGCACGGCCCTCGGCGTCGGCCTCGCGCTCGCCGTCGCCCCCGCCCACCTGGTCGCCGAGACCTTCGCCGCCCGGGCCCGGGCCCGGCTCACCGGGAGCCGGGCGCTGGAGGAGTTCGCGGACCGGGCCCGCCCCCTGTTCCTCGCGGCGGCCGCGCTCTTCGCCGCGGCCGCCGCCGGGGCGGCAGCCCTCGCCGGGGCGCCGCCGCGCGCGGCCGTGCCGCTCGCCCTGCTGTTGTTCCTCACCCGCCTCCTGCTCCGGCACGGCGCCCGCAGGGCCCCGATCGCCGCGGCGCTGGCGTTCGCCCTGGTCCCGGTACCGGCCGCGGCGCTCGCCGCCGTCGCGGGACTCCTCGTACAGGCCGTACTCGTGCTGGCCCGGGCTTCCGCGCACGCACGTACCTGACATCGCCCCACCCGTTCCGCACACATCGACCCACAAGGAGAAGGACATGACCGGGCAGCCAACCAACCAGGGGGCCACGCGATGAGGGTGCTGCTGATCGGAGCCAACGGATACCTCGGCCGCTACGTCGCCGACCGGCTGCTCGCCGACCCCGCCGTGCAGCTCACCGCGCTCGGCCGAGGGGACGACGCCGACGTACGGTTCGACCTCGCGACCGGCAGCCCCGGCGCGCTCACCCGCTTCCTCGACGCCGTCCACCCGGGCGTCGTCATCAACTGCGCCGGCGCCACCCGCGGCGGCGCCCGAGAGCTCACCCGGCACAACACCGTCGCCGTGGCGACGATCTGCGAGTCGCTGCGCCGCAGCGGCTGCGGGGCCCGCCTCGTCCAGCTCGGCTGCGCCGCCGAGTACGGGCCCAGCCAGCCCGGGTCGTCGACGGCCGAGGACGCCGTGCCGAGACCCGGAGGACCGTACGGAGTCAGCAAGCTGGCCGCCACCGAACTGGTGCTGGGCTCCGGGCTGGACGCCGTCGTCCTGCGGATCTTCTCGCCCGTCGGCCCCGGCACCCCCGCCGGATCCCCGCTGGGCCGGCTCGCCGAGGCCATGCGCCGCGCCATGCAGTCCGGCGACGGGGAGCTCAAGCTCAGCGGGCTCGGCGTGCAGCGCGACTTCGTGGACGTACGGGACGTGGCGCGGGCCGTGCACGCCGCCTCCCTGTCGGCGGCCCAGGGCGTGGTGAACATCGGCACCGGCCGCGCGGTCAGGCTGCGGGACGCGGCCGCCGTGCTGGCGCGGGTCGCCGGATACGGCGGCGCCCTGCACGAGCTGGACGTCCCGCACGGCGGAGCCCAGCAGGGGCATCCGGGGCGCCCCGGCGGGCTCGCCGCCATCGCGTCGCCCCGCTCCGAGGCCACGGCCGAGCAGATCGCCGCCTCGGTCCCGCAGCCCTACCCCTACCCCGACGGCTGCGGCGCCTGGCAGCAGGCCGATGTCCGCACCGCCCGCGACCGGCTCGGCTGGCGGCCCCGGATCAACCTGGAGGAATCCCTCGCCGACATCTGGATGGAGGCGGCGTGCCGCATCTGACCACCCCGCCCGGGACGGCCACGGCCGCCGCGACCGGGGCGGGCCGCATCGGCCTCGGCATCCCCGGCTACGCGCACCCGCTGCTCGCCCCCGTCGAATGGGCCGAGCTGACCCGCCCCGGCACCCCGCTGCACTGGGCCGTGCTCAACGTCACGGACGGCCCGGGTGGTCGGCCCGACCCGCACTGCACGGAGGCGGCGGCGAAGCTCCGTGCGGTGGGCGGCACGGTGCTCGGGCACCTCGCCGTGCGGGGCGGCGAGCGGTCGTTCGGGGAGCTGCTCTCCGACGCGCACCGCTTCCGCGACTGGTACGGCGTCGGCGGCTTCTACCTGGCTGGGGCCCCCGCCGACCGGGCGGAGCTGGCCTCGGTGCGCCGGGTCGTGGACGCCCTGCGAGGGCTGGGCGAGGCCCCGCTGATCGTGCTCGGGCACGGCACCCACCCCCACGAGGGCTACGCGGAGGTCGCCGACCAACTGGTCACCTTCTCCGGTGCCTGGGCCGACTACCGCTGGTCGCAGGTGGCCGAGTGGACCGCCGACCATCCGCCGGAGCGCTTCTGCCACCTCGTCCACGGGGTGCCGCGCACGCACCTGGAGGAGGCCGTCCGCATCGCCCGCTGGCAGGGCGCGGGCACGATCTGGTTCACGGACCGGCGGGGCACGCCCGACCGTGACCCGTGGGAGTCGATGCCCGGCTACTGGGACGAAATCGTCTCGCAGATCGGGACGGGTGTCTCGGAATGAAAAAGGGCGTGGCACTGTTACGGGATAGAACAACCTACAAATTCCCCGCATCCGCGGGGATGACCCTGGAGTCCCCGTGTCGCTGCCACCCCTGGTCGAGCCAGCTGCTGAGCTCACCGTTGACGAGGTCCGCCGGTACTCGCGTCACCTGATCATCCCCGATGTCGGGATGGACGGCCAGAAGCGCCTGAAGAACGCCAAGGTGCTCGCCGTGGGTGCCGGTGGCCTCGGTTCGCCCGCCCTCATGTACCTTGCCGCGGCCGGCGTCGGCACGCTGGGCATCGTGGAGTTCGACGAGGTCGACGAGTCGAACCTGCAGCGCCAGATCATCCACAGCCAGGCCGACATCGGCCGCTCCAAGGCCGAGTCCGCCCGCGACTCCGTCCTCGGCATCAACCCGTACGTGAACGTGGTCCTGCACGAAGAGCGGCTCGAAGCCGACAACGTGATGGACATCTTCAGCCAGTACGACCTGATCGTCGACGGCACGGACAACTTCGCCACCCGCTACCTGGTGAACGACGCCTGCGTGCTGCTGAACAAGCCGTACGTGTGGGGTTCGATCTACCGCTTCGACGGTCAGGCCTCGGTCTTCTGGTCCGAGCACGGCCCGTGCTACCGCTGCCTGTACCCGGAGCCCCCGCCGCCGGGCATGGTCCCGAGCTGCGCCGAGGGCGGCGTGCTGGGCGTGCTCTGCGCGTCCATCGGCTCCATCCAGGTCACCGAGGCCATCAAGGTCCTCACGGGCGTCGGTGAGCCGCTGGTCGGCCGCCTGATGATCTACGACGCCCTGGAGATGCAGTACCGCCAGGTCAAGGTCCGCAAGGACCCCGACTGCGCGGTCTGCGGTCCGAACGCGACCGTCACCGAGCTCATCGACTACGAGGCCTTCTGCGGCGTCGTGTCGGAGGAGGCCCAGGAGGCCGCCGCCGGCTCCACGATCACTCCCAAGCAGCTCAAGGAGTGGATCGACGCCGACGAGAAGATCGAGATCATCGACGTCCGCGAGAAGAACGAGTACGAGATCGTCTCGATCCCCGGCGCGAAGCTGATCCCCAAGGGCGAGTTCCTGATGGGCAACGCCCTCCAGGACCTGCCGCAGGACAAGAAGATCGTCTTGCACTGCAAGACGGGTGTCCGCAGTGCGGAAGTCCTCGCGGTGCTGAAGTCCGCGGGCTTCGCCGACGCGGTCCACGTCGGTGGCGGCGTCATCGGCTGGGTCCACCAGATCGAGCCCCAGAAGCCGGTCTACTAAGCCAGACCCGAGAGGGGCCGGTCCGCGCACGTGCGCGGACCGGCCCCCCGACGGGTTACAGGCCGCAGGCGACCGACGGGCGGGGTGGGGGGCCACCGCACCCCGAAGCTGCAGAAAAAGGCGAGGGACACGTG
>NZ_JBIWFI010000075.1:0-4636 GCF_044762985.1 Streptomyces sp. NPDC096339
TTCGGTGAGGGTGCCGTATTTGATGCCGAGGTGTTGGAGGCCGGAGCAGAAGACGGTTCCGTCGGGTGCGTCGCGGCGGTCGGCGATCTTCTCGGTTGCGTGGAGGTGGAGGAGGGAGGGGATCGGTACGTGGTGGTAGAGGTGTTGGCCGGCGACGAGGGCGTGGCCCTGGAGGCTCTGGTAGGGGAGCGACTCCCACAGGGCGTCGGCCAGTTCCGGGTTACGGCCGTCGAGTTCGGCGGTGACGGTGATACCGAGGTCGGGCCAGACGATCTCGATGTGTCGAGCAGTGGATATCTCGGTCAAGGCATTTCCCTTCAATATCGGTGTGTTCCCTCGGAATTACTTCTCGGACGACGCGAAGTGGTCCCGCATGGCGTCGGTCTGCTTCGCCATCATCGCGACGATCGCCTCGATGACCGCGGGGTCCGCGTCGTCGGCGATCGTCAGCTCGCGGGTCCAGTCGAAGAAGCAGCGGTTCGGGTCGTTGGTGATCGGCCGGATGCGGATCGTGGCGACGTAGTGGTCGACGCCCATGGTCGAGGCGACGGCGCGGTAGGTCTGGGAGCGCTCCACCTCGTTGCGCCCGGCGATCTCCTGCTGGACGAGACCGTCGTTGAAGACCAGCGTGAAGTCATAACGCGCCGGCACCCGCTCGACCGCGCCGCCCTCGGCCCAGCCCACGTTCTTCGCGTTGGGACCGGACACGATCGACACCACCTTCAGGGCGTCGCGGACGACGGCCCAGACGGCGTCCGGAGTGGCGTCGATGACGGTCGAGTCGTACATCGTGTGCTTGTTCGCGATGGCCATGAGAACTCCTGATCGGTAAGAGAAGCGGTCGGTGGTGCCTGGTGGTCTGTGGTTCGTGGGCCGCGGTTCAGGCGGCGGGGATCGTCGACGCGTCGATCACGAAGCGGTAGCGGACGTCCGCGGCCAGCACCCGCTCGTACGCCTCGTTGATCCGCTCCCCGGAGATGACCTCGACGTCCGATCCGAGGCCGTGCGCCGCGCAGAAATCGAGCATGTCCCGGGTCTCGGCGATACCGCCGATCAGCGAGCCGGTCAGCGTCTTGCGGCCGCCGATGAGCGAGAACATGTTCAGGCTGCTCGGGCCCGGCGGGACGCCGAGGTTCACCAGCGTGCCGTCCCTCCCCAGCAGGGACAGGTAGGCGTCCAGGTCCAGCTCCGCCGACACCGTGTTGACGATGAGGTCGAAGGTGCCGGCCAGCTGCGTGAACGTCGCCGGGTCCGAGGTGGCGTGGAAGTGGTCCGCGCCCAGTCGCTCCGCGTCGTCCTTCTTGTTCAACGTCCTGGAGAGCACGGTCACTTCGGCGCCCAGGGCGTGTGCGATCTTGACGCCCATGTGGCCGAGGCCGCCCAGGCCGACGATGGCGACCTTCTTGCCGGGGCCGGCCTTCCAGTGGGTCAGCGGCGAGTACAGCGTGACACCCGCGCACAGCAGGGGCGCCGCCTCGTCGAGCGGGATGCCGTCGGGGATGCGCAGTACGAAGTCCTGGTCGACGACGATGTGCGTGGAGTAGCCGCCGTAGGTGGGCTCGCCGTCGCGACCCGTGGAACCGTACGTCTCCACGGCGCCGTTCACGCAGAACTGCTGGTAGCCGTCCCGGCAGTTGTCGCAACGGCGGCAGGAGTCGACCATGCAGCCGACACCGACCCGGTCGCCCGGCCGGTACTCGGTGACGCCCGGGCCCACGGCGGTGACCACACCGGCGATCTCGTGGCCCGGAACCATCGGGAAGGTCGCGCCCAGGCCGTAGCGGGCACGGGCGATGTCGGTGTGGCAGATACCGGTGTACTTGATCTCCACCAGTACGTCGTGCTCGCCCACAGGCCGGCGGGGGATCGTGGTGCGCTCCAGCGGGGCGCCTGCGGTGGGGGCGGCATAGGCGGGGATGGATGTGGCGGTTTGTGCGTTCATGTGCTTCTTTCTGGGGGGATCGATGGCAGCACCGGACCGCGCGACGGCCCCGAGGGGCAGCGCGTGGCACGGCTTGGCCGTCGGTCAGCGCAGAACGGTCTTGGTGCGCATGAGGAATTCGGAGAGGTAGCCGTCGTGGGGCAGGCCGGGCGCCATCCACGGCGTCGGGTGGTCGCCGATGTAGACGTTGGCGATGGTCGGCTCGTTCACCAGCTCGTCGATCAGGTCCGCGTCGGTGGTGGCGGCACCCAGGACGAGGGTGTTCCGCAGCGGCCGGATCCCGGCCTCGCGGTCCCACGGTGCGACCCACGCGCAGGGGAAGCCCAGCTCCACGCCGAGCTGGTCGGAGAAGGGGCTGTCGAGCTGGTGGACGGCGGGCCGGAGCGCGGCGGTCCCGTCGCCGAGGTCGCCGACGATGCCGTCGCCGCCGAGCCACGCCTTGGTACCGGCGGCCACGCGCCGCAGGTGCGCGTCCCACCGGCGTACGGCGTCGATCGGCATGACGGGCAGGACCGCGCGTTCGTCCGTCGGGGGCAGGCTGGGCAGCGCGCCGAGGCGTTCGGCGAGCGCCGCCGCCACGGGGGCGGGGTCGCCTTCGACGAGGATGCCGGTGGCGTTGACGCAACCCACTCCCGCACCACCGCTGATCGACTCCACGACGGTGTCGAGGATCGGCTCCCAGTCGGTCTCGGCGGTGATCAGCACCTTGGAGCGCCCGGGGCCCTGCGGCAGGATGCGGGGATCTCCCGCGTACTTGCGCATGACGTCGTCACCGCCGTACACCATGCCGAGGTCGGCGTGCCGGAGGATGTCGTCGGCCACGTTGTGGTCGGTGGGCAGCAGCACGATGCGGTCCTCGCCGAAGCCGGCCTCGCGCAGGGCGGTGACCAGCCGGTACGGCGTGAACGGCTCGCGCCGGGAAGGACGTACGGCGACCTTGTAGCCGAGCGCCACGGCATCCAGCCAACCCTGGTGAACGGCCGGGTGGTTGCCCGCCGCGTGCACGGCGAACACGCTGCCGCGACGGGTCCACACCGCGCCGCCGGCCCGGGTCAGCGGATCGCGCCACGAGCCGGCCGAACCGGCCGGACGCGCGGCCCGCACGCTGTGGTGGATCCGCTCCGCGGCCCGGGCGATCTCGTCGGTGGCGCCGCGCACCACCGAGATCGGGATCCCGGTGGCCTTGCTGACGGTGTGGTGGTACTCCTCCGGCGCCAGCCCCGCGACAGTCCGCGTGGCGAAGGCCCGGCCCGCCTCGGCGAGCGCCGCGATCCGTGCGTCGAGGGGCAGCACCGGAGCCCGGTGCAGCGCCTTCATCGCGCGGGTGACGTAGAGCGAGGGCGCCACGCTCAGCGTGGCGACGGGGTTCGCGTGGACGTCTTCGATCGTCTCCAGTCGCCGGGACCGGTAGGGCCCGCTGGGGCCGAGGACATCGAGGGACAGCATCAGTAGACGCCCTCGATCACCGTCTCACCGCTGAAGGAGGCCACGGGAGCGACATCGGCGACGGAATCGCCGAACCGGTCGGTCGGCGGTGCGATCCGGGTGGCGAAGTCCCGCTCGAGGTTGTTGACCAGCAGGGCAGTCCGGCTCAGGTGGTGCACGACGATCTGCCCGCGCTCACCGTACGGAACGACCTGCCGGGTCTCGGGGTCGACCACCTGGAACGTGGTGTGGGGGGCGAAGGAGTCGAACACGCACGGCTCGTCGTCGCCGAGGCCCGGCCGCTCCACCGAGGTCCCCAGCATCATGGTGCTGCCGTAGCCGCCGACCAGCCGGGTGTTCGGGAAGACCTCGTCGCGCAGCAGATCACGGGTGTCGGCGTCCAGATGCGTGCCGCCCCAGATGATCGTGCGCACTTTTTGGTTCACCAGTTCGACAAGACGGTCGTGCTGGGCGAGGCGTTCCAGCATCGGCGGGGTCGCGAAGAGCACGCCCACCTCCTGGCTGGTCAGGATGAAACCGATCTGTTCGATGAGGTGGTCGGTATAGGCACTGGCCATGTCCATCCGGCCGTCCGCGATCAGCTTCTTCACCCATCGCGGGTCCAGGTCGAGGGCGAAGTTCAGTCCGCCCCGGAGCGCCGCCGTGTCGACCGCCATCGCGCCGACGTTGTGCGGCCCGGTGGGAACGGCACTGAGCCAGTCGACGTCGCGCGGCACGCCGTGCTCGTCGAGCCGGTCGCTGAACCATTCGACGCTGCTCCGGTGCCACTCCGCGGTGAACATCACCCGCTTGGGCTCCCCGGTGGTGCCGCCGCTCTCGTAGACACTGGCGGCGTGCGCGTCACCGTGGCCCAGGGGAATCAGGTCGCGGACACCGACATCGCGCAGTTCGTCGACCACATTGGGAAACAAACCGAGATCGTCGAAATCCCGGACATCGGTGAGCGGATCAAAATCGAGGGTCTGGGCCCGCTTCAGCCAGAACGGCGACCCGGTCTCGGGGCTGAAGTGCCACCGCATCATCTCGCGGACGAACTCTCCGCCGTCTTGCTCGGCCATGCACTGTCCTCTCGCTAAATATCAACGAACGCAAAGACCTCGGTGTCCACGGCGGTCGAACCCGCCGCGAACAGCGCCCTAGTTCGACGACAGGGCGGGGTGTTGTTGGCGGAGGTCGTCGGTGGCGTCCCAGGGGAAGAGGTGGAGGTTCCAGGCGCCGAGGAGGTTGATGTAGAGGGCGAGTTGGCGG
>NZ_JBIWFI010000076.1:0-3257 GCF_044762985.1 Streptomyces sp. NPDC096339
CACAAGCCACATGCCCCCGACCAGGGAAAACCCCAACGCAGAGCACTGACACATCACCGCCGAACACCCACTGACAAACACACGCAGATCATCAGTCCAGCTGCGGACTGCCGGACAATCACCCGCGGTGTCGCATCCGGGCCTTCGGCCCGTTGAGTGGATCCATTCCGCTCGCCTCCAGGACCAGGCCCCCCGACTGGCGACCACACACCCGGACTCACTGTCCCGAACATGAAAGATTGCACAGTGTTGTCAATCATTGACTACTGTGTTTCCCGCGTGATCACGATCTAGGCGTGTGCGGCATCCTCATGCCGAAAACCTCGCAGATACCCATGCGTTTCCGAAATTTTCCTGATCCCACCAGCGGGATGCCCGTGAGGCAACCGGCGTCAACCAGATCAACGGGGAGCAACAGATGCAACGACAGTCCAGGCGCACGTGGAGCGCCCCGGACTCCGGCCACGGCGCGATACGCCGAATACGGAACATGGCTGCGGCGGGCGCCCTCGCCACAACGCTGATCGCCACCACGGCACCGGCAGCGTCCGCAACGACAGAAACGAAGGTCGCTGTCTCGGCACCGGCCGAGTACCCAAGAACGTATTCACAGGTCGCCGTCGCGAGCGACATGTATCCCGCACTGATGGCGATGAAGCACCACATCGAGTGGTGGAACCAGTTCACCCCGTTCACGGCGAACTCCTCAGCCCAGATCGGCGGGTACTGGAACAAGTCCGCGATCGATACGTCCACGATGCGGGGGATCTCGCCGGGACACCTGCTTCAGCAGCTGAAAAGCGCCGGCCCCTACACCACGTGCGATCCCTCCTCTTCGAACAACTGCGTCAACGGTCCGCTGCACATCGACGCGCTCCTGGGCGTCGACGAGGCCACCGTCAACGCGCTCATCCCGACCGCGGACGGTGGGACCTGCACAGCGAGCGCAAGCGTCGAGTGCAACGGCGACGTCACCAGCAAGAGCCCGCTGGCACGAGGCGAACTGGCGATCTACAGCTGTGGTGCCGGATGGGCGGGCGCGGACAAGGGCGACAACCCGTCCAACGCCGGCAGTCCACCGTTGGCGTTCGGCGCGGACGCCGGCGGAAGCGGCAACGGCAGGCCTCAGTCACCTCGATGTGACGCCCCACCGATCTCCGGCGGCGCCCCCACGACGATCCCGGGCGTGGTGGGCTGGCTCGCGGCAAGTGGCCACCGGATCGCGATCGCAGACCCGGCCTCCGGAGCGTTCGGCGCGGCGTCCAAGCAGGCCCTGATACAAAACGGATTCACCTGGACCGACACCGGGGCCGGCCAGAACGTGTTCCCGGGCAGCGCGTGCGACAGCGCGGGCACGGCATGCAAGGTCCGCCTGGAATCAGGGACGACCCAAGTACGCGGCGCGGTGACGGCCAACGCCGGCGCAAACACCCAGCTCGGTCTGGTCGCGACCTCGAACGTCTTCAACGTGAGCTGGACGTCGAGTTCACTGAGCGGCACCCCGGGCAAGGATCCCAACGCGTGGACCGTCGTCGATCCGAACGCCTACTCCGACTACGGAGACATCCAGCTGTACGGCATCGCCCTGACAGGCGGCAACCCCGGCGCAGCGTACATCTGGAACGAACTGCTCAGCAACGTATGGTTCGTGGACAACACCATCCAGGGGATCCTCGGCAGCTTTCCCGCCGGCCCGGGTGGCGTGCCCACCAAGCTCCAGCCCGGTGACACCTACACGATCACCGAACCCGCGCTGATCGCCGACCCCGCCCGTGTCGAGGAGGTCCTCAACAGGGACGGCAACCTGGAAGCGCTCGGTATCACACCGAGCACCGGTCCGTCCGCCGCACAGGCCGCCACGGCGCAGTCGGCGCCCAGCACGGCAATGACGGCGGGCGCCGCCAGGACCATGGCCGCCTGGGAGCGCACGTACACCGCTGACAGTGAGCGGTTCCACCGCGGCCGCAAGCCCGAGAACAACGGCCAGGACTCGTACGAGTACATCGCCGACGTCGACGAGTGCCACAACGCCGACGACTCCGACAACGAGGCCGGATGGATCAAGAACCGGTTCTCGTACTGCCAGGAGACCATGACGGTCATGCCCGCGATCAAATGCGGCCTCTGGCCCCTGGGCTGCTACATCAAGGGCACCTTCATCTCGACCAACACCCTCATCGGCCGCGGCAAGATGGGCAGCCTGGACGGCACCGGCTACACACGCTTCGCCGAGTTCGACTTCAACGTCGACGTCCACATATCCACCGGCGACTTCAACCAGGTCGGCGCCCAGCTGGAAGCCAGGCTGGAGTGCGAGGGCGACTGGGCCACCGGAGTCCCGGGCAACCCCAAGAAGGAGGACGCCTGCACACCAGGGCTCAACCTGGGCCGCAAGGATTCACCCAGCCAGTGGAAGTACAACGGCGACACGAAGTTCGACCTGTGGTCGCACGCGCCCAAGCTGCCCGATATCGCGTACGGCGACCAGATCGCCACGGGCCTGTTCACCCCGGTCCTCAAGTTCACCCTCCCCGGCTACTCCCAGCTCATCCCCTCCAAGGGCGAGCAAGGGGAGGTCCGCTTCGACAGCGCCGCCTACATCAACCGGGCCAACTCCGGCTCCGTATTCCCCAACGCCACACCCGCCCTGCGCTACGACCGCAGCGACACCTCCAACCCCAACGCACCCGGCGAACCGTGGCACGGCGTGGCGGCAGTCGCGGACCACATCGGCGACGCCTTCGCCAACCCGGGAAACACATACCCGACGAAAAGCGGCAAGAAGCTCCCGGGCCGCAGCGCCGTCGACCCGCTGTACCGCCTCACGCAGTCCTTCGGAGCGACAGAGCTGCAACGCTACGACGACAACCAAACCGTCCGCGTCAAGGCGTGCAACAACGCGCCGGACAAGCCCGCGCAGGGGGATCCGCCGAAAGACTGCGACGAGTACCCCTTCCGCTCCAGCTACCAAGGGGCCGCGCGCTACATGTACGAGGGAGAGCCGTACCGCGACGACTTCACCGTCCGCCACATCGACCCGACCGAGAACCAGGAAGCCGGCGGGCGTCTCCTCGCCTGGTACAACAACGACCGAATACTCAACCACGACCCGTTCATCATCGTGATCGGCGACTGACGGCAGGCGATGCGGTGTGGGGGGGGGGGGGGCCCCCCCCCCCCCCCCCCCCCCCCCCCCACCACACACCCCCCCCCCCCCCCCCCCCCCCCCCCCCCCCCCCCCCCCCCCCCCCCCCCCC
>NZ_JBIWFI010000077.1:0-2647 GCF_044762985.1 Streptomyces sp. NPDC096339
GACAAGGTGGGTGTCTACCGGCCGGCGGAGTCCGATTTCTTCGGCGCGGCCAAGGACTCGAACCAGGTGATCTACAGCGCCCGCTTCGGCAACCCGGGCGACCTGCCCATCACCGGCCAGTGGTGACCGGCGACATGACCACCACCCGTACGCGACGTGTCCGCGCCCGGATAGCCGCCGCGGCGCTGGGCATGGCCACCGTGCTCTCCGTGCCCGCGGTGCAGGCCGACGCGGCGTCGGTATCGACCTGGGACAAGGTCGCCTACTGCGAGAGCACCGGCAACTGGAGCTACTACCGCGCTGGTTGGCCGTACTACGGCGGCCTCCAGTTCTCCCTGCAGACCTGGCGCGGTTTCGGCGGTGAGCAGTACGCCGCCTACCCGCACCAGGCGACCAAGCGGCAGCAGATCCTCATCGCCGAAAAGGTCCTGGCCGTGCAGGGCGAAGGGGCCTGGCCGAGCTGCGGCCCCGCGGCCGGCCTCGGTTCCGATCACGCCGATCCGTACCCCGCACTCAAGCGCTCCACGGCGGGCGTGTACCGGCCCTCCAACCAGGTGTTCTCGGTCTCGGACGAGAACGGGAACCTGGCGGGGTACGCAGGGTTCGGCTCGCAGGGTGACGCCCCGTTGACGGGGGACTGGAACGGCGACGGCAAGGACACCTTCGGGGTGTACCGGCCGAGCGACCAGACCTTCTACCTCTCCAACGACAACGCGTCGGCCGCGGTGACGCGCAAGCTCGGCAACCCGGGTGACGTGCCGGTCGTCGGCGACTGGGACGGCAACGGGAGCGACACGATCGGCGTCTACCGGCCCGGCGACCAGACGTTCTACCTCACCAACGACAACTCCACGGTCGCCCACACCTTGAGGATGGGTGTCGAGGGTGACAAGCCGATGGTGGGTGACTGGAACGGTGACGGTAAGGACACGATCGGTGTCTACCGCGGGACGGATTCGACGTTCTACCTGAGTGACTCCAACTCGTCGGCGAACGTGGACCACAACGTGAAGTTCGGGAACCCGGGGGATGTGCCGGTCAAGGGTGACTGGAACGGTGACGGCACCGACAAGGTGGGTGTCTACCGGCCGGCGGAGTCCGATTTCTTCGGCGCGGCCAAGGACTCGAACCAGGTGATCTACAGCGTCCGCTTCGGCAACCCGGGCGACGCACCCCTCGTCGGCCAGTGGTGACAGCGGACCGTCCCGGCCGGCGCTGATCCGGCCGAGCGGTCCCCAGGGCGGCGGTCCCGCTGGACTCGGCGGGACCGCCGCCCTCCCCCCTGCCAACCCCGACTGCGGCTCACCGCAGCTCCTCACAGGAGATCTCCATGCCCGAAGCCAGTCCCTCCCTGCCTGTCCTCAAGCGAAGCCTCGCCCTGGTGGCCGCGGCAGCGGCCTTCATCGGCCCGTCCGTCGGTTCGGCCCAGGCGGCGACGCCCGGCTCCGGTACCGGTTCCAAGACCGTGGCCTTCCAGGGCCACACGTTCAAGGTCCCCGACAGTTGGGAGGTCGTCGACCTGAGCGCCGACCCCACCAAGTGCGTCCGGTTCGACCGCCACGCCGTCTACCTCGGTACCCCCGGGAAGCAGCAGAACTGCCCGACCCGGCTGGTGGGCCGGACCGATGCGCTGGTCCTGGAAGCGGACCCGTCCGGCACCTCGGTGCAGGAGGCGGCGGTGCGCGAGCTCGACCACGAGATCGTCGGCGGAGCCAAGGGCATTCGGGTCACGGCGACCTACGACGAGGACCAGTCCCTGGTCCGTTCCATCCTCACCGCCGCGGGAATCCCGATCGCGGCGCCCGCCCGGGGGGAGATCTCCCAAGCGCCGGCCGCGCTTTCGGCGGAGTCCGCGACCGCGACCGCGACGGCGGCCGCCGCGTCGGGGGCCGACCTGACGAACCACATCGGCAAGGGATTCGACGCCTGCGCCGCTCCGGACTCCTCGACCATGAACGCGTGGATGGCGAACTCCCCGTACCGGGCCGTCGGCATCTACATCGGCGGCAGCAACCGGGGTTGCTCCCAGCCCAACCTCACCGCGTCATGGGTCCAGCAGCAGGCCGCGGCCGGCTGGCGCTTCATGCCGCTCTACGTCGGACCGCAGGCCAACGAGATCACCTCTCCCGCGTCCCAGGGACGGAGCGCCGCGGACGACGCGGTGAACCGTGCCGCTGCCCTCGGGCTCGGCCCGGGAGCCCTGCTGTACTACGACATGGAGGCCTACACCAGCACGTACTCGGGCAGGGTGCTCTCCTTCCTGTCCGCCTGGACCGAGCAGCTCCATGCCCGCGGATACAACTCCGCGGTCTACAGCAGCGCCGCCTCCGGCATCTCCGACCTGGCGGCCAACACGGGCAGTTACACCATGCCCGACGTGGTGTTCACCGCCCGGTGGAACCACGTGGCCAACACGGACGAGCCGGTGCTGCCGAGTTGGGCCTGGGCCCAGCACCAGCGCGTCCACCAGTACGACGGGGAGGTCACGGAGACCTGGGGCGGCAAGACGATCAACATCGACCGGGACTACATGGACGTCGCGCTCGGCAGCCACTCGAACCCTGAGAGGGCGGGTGTGTACCGGCCGGGTGAGTCGGTGTTCTACGTGTCGGACAAGAACGGTGGGCTGTTGGGTTACGCGGGGTTC
>NZ_JBIWFI010000078.1:0-2490 GCF_044762985.1 Streptomyces sp. NPDC096339
GCCACGCCTTCCACTCACCCCTGATGGACCCCGCCCTGGAGGAATTCCACGCCGTCGCGGCCGACCTCACCTACCACCCGCCCCGCATACCGATCGTCTCGAACGTCACGGGAACGTTCGCGACCGCCGCGGAGCTCGCCTCCCCGGACTACTGGACCCGCCACATCCGCGAGGCCGTCCGCTTCCACGACGGGCTGCGCACCCTGGACTCGGCCGGCACGACCGTGTACCTGGAACTCGGGCCGGACGCCGTCCTGACCGGCATGGCCCGCCAGGGCCTGGGCGGCACGGGACGCCTGCTATCGGCCGTCCTGCGCCGTGAGCGCCCCGAAGCGGGGTCCTTGCTCGCCGCACTCGCCGGGGCGCACGTCCAGGGCCTCGCCATCGACTGGGCGCACGTGTACGCCGCCCGGGGCGGCCGGGCGGTCCCCCTGCCCACGTACGCCTTCCAGCGGGAGCGGCACTGGATCGACGGCTCGGCGGCCGCCGTTCCGGTTACCGAGGCCCTCGCTCCCGCCTCCCCGGCGCCGCGACCGCTGCCGGCGAGAGAGCCCCTCCGGCGCCCCGCCGAGCCGGCCGAACCGGCCGAACTGGCGGAACTGGTGCGCGGCCAGATCGCCTTCGTGCTCGGCCATGTCAGCGCCGGGACCGTGGACCCCACCCGCAGCTTCAAGGACCTCGGCTTCGACTCGCTGTCCGGCGTCGAACTGCGCGACCGGCTGCAGGCCGCGACCGGCCATGCGCTCCCGGCCGCCCTGATCTACCACCACCCGACACCGGAGGCCGTGACCCGCCTCCTCTCGGAGCGGTCCGCCGGCGACCCGTCGACCGCCGCCGCGCCGGAACCCCAGGCCGCGCCGGCTCCGGCCGATGCCGATGCCGATCCGATCGTCATCGTCGGGATGGCCTGCCGCTACCCGGGCGGCGTGGCCTCGCCGCGTGACCTGTGGAACCTCGTCGCCTCCGGCGGGGACGCCATCGGCCCCTTCCCCACCGACCGGGGCTGGGACCTGGCCGGTCTCTACGACCCGGACCCCGATCGGCCGGGTACGGCGTACACGCGCTCGGGCGGATTCCTCTACGGAGCGACGGAATTCGACGCCGGGTTCTTCGGGATCAGTCCGCGTGAGGCGGCGGCGATGGATCCGCAGCAGCGGCTGCTGTTGGAGACGGCCTGGGAGGCGTTCGAGCGGGCCGGCATCGAGCCCCGTACCGTGCGCGGTCCGCGCGCGGGTGTGTTCGTCGGCGCGACGGCCCAGGACTACGGCCCCCGCCTGCACGAGGCGGCCGACGGACACGACGGCTACCTGCTCACGGGCAGCACGGCGAGCATCACCTCGGGGCGACTCGCGTACACCTTCGGCCTGGAGGGGCCGGCCGTCACCGTGGACACCGCCTGCTCCTCCTCCCTGGTCGCCCTCCACCTGGCCGTCCAGGCTCTGCGCCGGGGCGAGTGCGACCTCGCCTTGGCGGGCGGCGTGGCGGTCATGCCCACTCCGGGCATGTTCGTCGAGTTCAGCCGCCAGCGCGGCCTGGCGCCGGACGGGAAGTGCAAGCCCTTCGCGGCCGCCGCGGACGGCACTTCCTGGTCGGAGGGGGTCGGTCTGCTGCTCGTGGAGCGCCTGTCGGACGCGCGCCGCAACGGGCACGAGGTCCTCGCGGTCGTGCGCGGCTCCGCGATCAACCAGGACGGCGCCAGCAACGGACTCACCGCGCCCAACGGGCCGTCCCAGGAACGGGTGATCCGCCAGGCCCTCGCGAACGCGGGGCTGACCACCGCCGATGTGGACGCCATGGAGGCCCACGGCACGGGCACCCGGCTCGGCGACCCCATCGAGGCCGACGCCCTCCTCGCGACCTACGGCCAGAACCGGCCCGAGGACCGTCCGCTGCTCCTGGGGTCGTTGAAGTCGAACATCGGGCACGCGCAGGCCGCCGCCGGTGTCGGCGGGATCATCAAGATGGTCGAGGCCATGCGCCACGGCGTACTCCCGAAGACCCTGCACGTGGACGAGCCCTCCCCGCACGTCGACTGGACCGCCGGGGCGGTCGAACTCCTCACCGAGAACACGGTGTGGCCCGACAGCGGGCGGCCCCGGCGCGCGGCCGTCTCCTCCTTCGGCATCAGCGGCACCAACGCCCACGTCATCCTGGAACAGCCCCGGGAATCCGAATCCGCTGCCACCGACCCCACCGGTCCGCTGCTCCTGCCCCTCTCCGGGCAGACCCCCGAAGCCCTGCGGGCCCAGGCCGCACAGCTGGCCGCGTACCTGGAGGAGCGGGAGGACGAGGACTTCGCCCCGGCGGCCGCAACCCTGGCCCGCGGACGGACCACGCTGGAGCACCGTGCGGTGCTGACCGCCCAGGACCGGGAGGGCGCGCTCGCGGGTCTGGTGGCGCTGGCGGCGGGTGAGGACCACCCCGGCGTGGTCACCGGCAACGCCTCGGGCCCCGCCCGGACCACGTTCCTGTTCACCGGACAGGGAAGCC
>NZ_JBIWFI010000079.1:0-1752 GCF_044762985.1 Streptomyces sp. NPDC096339
CCGCGGGCGCGTGGCCGAGCTGCACTCGCTGCGTGAGCAGGCGCGGCGCGGCCCGAGTGACCGCGCGACCGAGACCCAGCACGCCAAGGGCAAGCTCACCGCGCGTGAGCGCATCGCGCTGCTGCTCGACGAGGGTTCCTTCAAGGAGGTCGAGCAGCTGCGCCGTCACCGTGCGACCGGTTTCGGCCTGGAGGCGAAGAAGCCCTACACGGATGGTGTGATCACCGGTTGGGGCACGGTCGAGGGCCGTACGGTCTTCGTGTACGCGCACGATTTCCGGATCTTCGGCGGTGCGTTGGGCGAGGCCCACGCGACGAAGATCCACAAGATCATGGACATGGCGATCGCGGCGGGTGCCCCGCTGGTCTCGCTGAACGACGGCGCCGGTGCCCGTATCCAGGAGGGCGTCTCCGCTCTCGCCGGTTACGGCGGCATCTTCCAGCGCAACACCAAGGCCTCGGGTGTCATCCCGCAGATCTCGGTGATGCTGGGCCCGTGCGCGGGCGGCGCCGCGTACTCCCCGGCGTTGACGGACTTCGTGTTCATGGTCCGGGAGACCTCGCAGATGTTCATCACCGGCCCGGACGTGGTCCGCGCGGTGACCGGCGAGGAGATCACCCAGAACGGGCTGGGTGGCGCCGACGTGCACGCCGAGACCTCGGGTGTCGCGCACTTCGCGTACGACGACGAGGAGACCTGCATCTCCGAGGTCCGCTACCTCATCTCGATGCTGCCCTCCAACAACCGCGAGAACCCGCCCGTCCACGAGACCGGCGACCCGGCCGACCGTCGCTCCGACGTGCTGTTGGACCTGGTGCCCGCGGACGGCAACCGCCCGTACGACATGCTCAAGGTCATCGAGGAGATCGTCGACGAGGGCGACGTCCTGGAGATCCACGAGCGTTGGGCCCGCAACATCATCTGCGCCCTGGCCCGGATGGACGGACAGGTCGTCGGCATCGTCGCCAACCAGCCCGGCCACCTCGCCGGCGTCCTGGACATCGAGGCCTCCGAGAAGGCCGCGCGGTTCGTCCAGATGTGCGACGCGTTCAACATCCCGATCATCACCCTGCTGGACGTCCCCGGCTTCCTGCCGGGCGTCGACCAGGAGCACGGCGGCATCATCCGCCACGGCGCCAAGCTGCTGTACGCGTACTGCAACGCCACCGTCCCGCGGATCTCGCTGATCCTGCGCAAGGCCTACGGCGGCGCGTACATCGTCATGGACTCCCAGTCCATCGGCGCCGACATCACCTACGCCTGGCCCACCAACGAGATCGCCGTGATGGGCGCCGAGGGCGCGGCCAACGTCATCTTCCGCAAGCAGATCGCGGACGCCGAGGACCCCGAGGCCATGCGCGTGCGCATGGTCAAGGAGTACAAGGCCGAGCTGATGCACCCGTACTACGCGGCCGAGCGCGGCCTCGTCGACGACGTCATCGACCCCGCCGAGACCCGCGAGACCCTCGTGGCCGCCCTCGCCATGCTCCGCAACAAGCACGCCGACCTGCCGTCCCGCAAGCACGGCAACCCGCCGCAGTAAGAGGAGACACGCCACCGATGAGCACCGACACCCTGCTGCGCGTCGAAAAGGGCAACGCCGCCCCCGAGGAACTGGCCGCGATCACCGCGATCCTCCTCGCCCGCGCCGCCGCCACCCCCGAGACCGCCGCCACCCCCCGCTCCCAGGCCGGCTGGCGCCGCCTGGAACGCACCCCGGGCTTCCGCGCCCCGCACAGCTGGCAGGGCTGA
>NZ_JBIWFI010000081.1:0-1428 GCF_044762985.1 Streptomyces sp. NPDC096339
TAAGGCTGAGACCTGATGCCGAGCCGATTGTGGTGAAGTGGATGATCCTATGCTGTCGAGAAAAGCCTCTAGCGAGTTTCATGGCGGCCCGTACCCTAAACCGACTCAGGTGGTCAGGTAGAGAATACCGAGGCGTTCGGGTGAACTATGGTTAAGGAACTCGGCAAAATGCCCCCGTAACTTCGGGAGAAGGGGGGCCATCACTGGTGATCGGACTTGCTCCGTGAGCTGGGGGTGGCCGCAGAGACCAGCGAGAAGCGACTGTTTACTAAAAACACAGGTCCGTGCGAAGCCGTAAGGCGATGTATACGGACTGACGCCTGCCCGGTGCTGGAACGTTAAGGGGACCGGTTAGTGACCTTTCGGGGTTGCGAAGCTGAGAACTTAAGCGCCAGTAAACGGCGGTGGTAACTATAACCATCCTAAGGTAGCGAAATTCCTTGTCGGGTAAGTTCCGACCTGCACGAATGGCGTAACGACTTCTCGACTGTCTCAACCATAGGCCCGGTGAAATTGCACTACGAGTAAAGATGCTCGTTTCGCGCAGCAGGACGGAAAGACCCCGGGACCTTTACTACAGTTTGATATTGGTGTTCGGTTCGGCTTGTGTAGGATAGGTGGGAGACTTTGAAGCCGTGACGCCAGTCATGGTGGAGTCGCCGTTGAAATACCACTCTGGTCGTGCTGGATGTCTAACCTCGGTCCGTGATCCGGATCAGGGACAGTGTCTGATGGGTAGTTTAACTGGGGCGGTTGCCTCCCAAAGGGTAACGGAGGCGCCCAAAGGTTCCCTCAGCCTGGTTGGCAATCAGGTGTTGAGTGTAAGTGCACAAGGGAGCTTGACTGTGAGACCGACGGGTCGAGCAGGGACGAAAGTCGGGACTAGTGATCCGGCGGTGGCTTGTGGAAGCGCCGTCGCTCAACGGATAAAAGGTACCCCGGGGATAACAGGCTGATCTTCCCCAAGAGTCCATATCGACGGGATGGTTTGGCACCTCGATGTCGGCTCGTCGCATCCTGGGGCTGGAGTCGGTCCCAAGGGTTGGGCTGTTCGCCCATTAAAGCGGTACGCGAGCTGGGTTTAGAACGTCGTGAGACAGTTCGGTCCCTATCCGCTGTGCGCGTAGGAATATTGAGAAGGGCTGTCCCTAGTACGAGAGGACCGGGACGGACGAACCTCTGGTGTGCCAGTTGTCCTGCCAAGGGCATGGCTGGTTGGCTACGTTCGGGAGGGATAACCGCTGAAAGCATCTAAGCGGGAAGCCTGCTTCAAGATGAGTATTCCCACCTCCTTGAGAGGGTAAGGCTCCCAGTAGACGACTGGGTTGATAGGCCAGATGTGGAAGCCCGGTAACGGGTGAAGCTGACTGGTACTAATAGGCCGAGGGCTTGTCCTCAGTTGCTCGCGTCCACTGTGTTAGTTCTGAA
>NZ_JBIWFI010000082.1:0-1212 GCF_044762985.1 Streptomyces sp. NPDC096339
CCGGGGGCATTGGGCAGCGGCACGGCGAGAGTCGGCGCAGTGGGGGAGGGGGCGGAGGGCGAGGGCGCACTGGCGGTGGGCGCGGCGGGGGAGGTCGCCTCGGCGGTCGGCACAGTGACGGAGGCGGCCGGTGGTGCGGGGTTGCGGTGGGACTCCGGGCCGCCGAGGGCCGTGGTCAGGCCGAACGCGAGGGCCGCGACCACCACGACGGTGCCTCCCGCGAGGGCGGAGTGCCGACGGCGCCGACGGGAAGTCGCCCGGCGGCGGACCTCCGCGCCCGTCGTGGGCGCGGGGGCTGCGGCGTTTTCGGCCAGCTCGCGCAGGGCGGAGGACAGGTCATCAGCCACGGTCTTCCTCCTTCTCCTCGCCACTCCCGCCCACTACACCGACCTCGCTCGCCGGCAGCAGCTTGGCGAGGGTTGCCCGGCCGCGCGACAGGCGGGCCTTGACCGTACCGGTCGGTGCGCCGGTCTCGGAGGCTACCTGTTCCACACTGAGGTCACACAGGTGGTGCAGCACTATCGCCAGGCGCTGCGGCTCTGGGAGTTGTCGCAGCGCCGAGACGAGGGCGACGTGCTCGGGATCGGGTCCTGGGGCGTGATCGGGTAGCGGGGCGCGGCGTACCAGCTCCAGCCACCGCCGGGCCCGCCGCCAGTGGCTGACCGCGAGACGCATCGCGACGGTGCGGATCCAGGCTTCGGGGGCCTCGGTGGCGAGGAAGTCACGCCGCCGGTCCCAGGCACGTACGAAGGCTTCCTGGACGACGTCCTGGGCCTGGCCGTGGTCACCGGTGAAGGAGTACACCTGGCCGACGACCCGTGGGAACGCCGACGCGTAGAACGCGTCGAACTCGTCCTCCGTCATACCGCCCCCATCGGTCCCAAAACTTTTTCCGATCCGCATGCAACCCGGTGACTCCTGGCCTGCGTACAGGTCGTGTACAGCGAAGAACACCACACAGGGGGCTCTGTTGACCAGGGGAAACAACGTAATCAGGAAGGCGGCGGCCGCGGCCGTCCTCGGTGCGCTGCTGCTCGCGTCCACGGCATGCGAGGCGAGCGGGGCCGACGGATCGGGCGACTCCACGCCCTCGGGCCGGCCGAGCGCGACCAGCTCGCCGAAGACGGGCGAGACGCCTTCGGCGACGCCCGGTGCCGGCTCGGCGAAGCCCAGCGGTGGTTCGGCGAAGCCCGGTGGCGGTTCGGGCAACAC
>NZ_JBIWFI010000083.1:0-1074 GCF_044762985.1 Streptomyces sp. NPDC096339
TCTCGTGACTGCGTGCCTTTTGAAGAATGAGCCTGCGAGTTAGCGGTGTGTAGCGAGGTTAACCCGTGTGGGGAAGCCGTAGCGAAAGCGAGTCCGAATAGGGCGATTGAGTTGCACGCTCTAGACCCGAAGCGGAGTGATCTAGCCATGGGCAGGTTGAAGCGGAGGTAAGACTTCGTGGAGGACCGAACCCACCAGGGTTGAAAACCTGGGGGATGACCTGTGGTTAGGGGTGAAAGGCCAATCAAACTCCGTGATAGCTGGTTCTCCCCGAAATGCATTTAGGTGCAGCGTCGTGTGTTTCTTGCCGGAGGTAGAGCACTGGATAGGCGATGGGCCCTACCGGGTTACTGACCTTAGCCAAACTCCGAATGCCGGTAAGTGAGAGCACGGCAGTGAGACTGTGGGGGATAAGCTCCATGGTCGAGAGGGAAACAGCCCAGAGCATCGACTAAGGCCCCTAAGCGTACGCTAAGTGGGAAAGGATGTGGAGTCGCAGAGACAACCAGGAGGTTGGCTTAGAAGCAGCCACCCTTGAAAGAGTGCGTAATAGCTCACTGGTCAAGTGATTCCGCGCCGACAATGTAGCGGGGCTCAAGCGTACCGCCGAAGTCGTGTCATTGCAGCAATAGGGCCAACGCCCGCTGTGATGGGTAGGGGAGCGTCGTGTGCCGGGTGAAGCAGCAGCGGAAGCTAGTTGTGGACGGTTCACGAGTGAGAATGCAGGCATGAGTAGCGATACACACGTGAGAAACGTGTGCGCCGATTGACTAAGGGTTCCTGGGTCAAGCTGATCTGCCCAGGGTAAGTCGGGACCTAAGGCGAGGCCGACAGGCGTAGTCGATGGACAACCGGTTGATATTCCGGTACCCGCTTTGAAACGCCCAATATCGAATCCATTAATGCTAAGGCCGTGAAGCCGTTCCGGACCCTTCGGGGAAAGGAAAGTGGTGGAGCCGCTGATCCAAGGTGGTAGTAGGTAAGCGATGGGGTGACGCAGGAAGGTAGTCCAGCCCGGGCGGTGGTTGTCCCGGGGTAAGGGTGTAGGCCGAGGGGTAGGCAAATCCGTCCCTC